>NZ_JASCQQ010000027.1:0-356853 GCF_030012485.1 Halomonas rhizosphaerae | reverse complement strand
GCCGCCAGCGTTCAATCTGAGCCATGATCAAACTCTTCAGTTTAAAGTCTGATAGTTCCTAAGGTGGAACCAAACCTGGCTCAAGGTTCAAACGTTCTCAAAAAGACCCGAAGGTCCTTGACGAGTCGCTTGCCTTGAATGTTTCAGTGACTGGTCACCGACATCCCGACAAGCGCCCACATGAATTACCTGATCGATTGTTAAAGAGCGGCTCCGGACTCTCGAAGAGAGGGGAGCGTCTCGCTGTTGCCGTCGTGCCCGGCTGCTTCCGATGGAAGCGGCGGTCTCGCCGGCGCCCTGCGAGGAAGGCGTATTCTACGTGATCGGCTGTCGCTGTCAACCCTGCGAGGCGTTCCGAGGAAGCGTCCGGGGTGATCGACAGGCCATCGAGATGGCGGCCGATAGAGCCCTCAGCGAGCTCTTCAAAGGCCAACAGGCCTCCGTCACGAGTGGCGGACATTCTACCGAAGCCGGCGTCTCCGTCAAGCGGGAATTTCGCGAAACAACCCGAAAAACCCAAACAGAAACAACCACTTCTGCCACTCATTACCGCCTGCAACGTGTGCCCGTCGCCGGCAGCGGATGCGTACTTTACGATCTGACGCCGGAACACGCAACCCCCGTGCGTCAAAAAATATAGCCCAGTATTCACAGCCGCGCCATGCCGCTCGCCGGCTTGTTTCCCACGGGCCCAGGGACGTGCCCGAGGACAGTGGCCCTACCCGTGAGAACACTGCCTGCCGCGCGGCGACAGGACGGCGACGGGACACGCGGACGCTCAGATCACGAAGAGGTCGACGAAGCGGTTCACCGGGGTACGCTCCAGGCGTGCCTGCTCCTCGCACAGCGCCATGATCGTCTCGCATCGGCCTGCCGGGAAACGGGTCGCCAGGTTGCGCCGGAACTTGTCGACCAGCAGCGGAATCCCCTCCGCCCGACGACGACGGTGGCCCACCGGGTATTCGACCTCGACCTTCTCGGTGGCACTGCCGTCCTTGAAGAAGACCTGGATGGCATTGGCGATGGAGCGTTTCTCGGGGTCGTAGTAGTCCCTCGAGTAGGCCTCATCCTCGACCACCTGCATCTTGCCGCGCAACGCATCGATGCGCGGGTTCGCCTCGTGGAACTCGTCCTCGTAGTGCTCGGCGGTCAGGCTGCCGAAGATCAGCGGCACGGCGGTCATGTACTGCAGGCAGTGGTCGCGATCCGCCGGATTGGCCAGATCCCCCTCCTTGGAAATGATGCGTATTGCCGAGTCGTGGGTGGTCAACTCGATGCGGTCGATCTCGTCCAGACGATCCTTGACCTGGGGGTGCAGGGTGACGGCGGCCTCGCAGGCCGTCTGGGCGTGGAACTCGGCCGGGAAGGAGATCTTGAAGAGGATGTTCTCCATCACGTAGCTACCGAACTCGCGCTGGAAAGAGAACGTGCGCTCCGCTTCCGGCTTCAGGGCCAGATCCCGGTTGGTATGGCTGAAGAGGATGTCGTAGAACCCCCACTGCGGGGCGGAGAGCACCCCGGGGATGCCCATCTCGCCACGCATGGCGATATCGGCCAGGCGCACCGCGCGTGACGTGGCATCCCCGGCGGCCCAGCTCTTGCGAGAGCCGGCATTGGGGGCATGACGGTAGGTACGCAGGCTCTGGCCGTCGACCCAGGCGTGGGAAAGCGCCGAGAGCAACTGCTCGCGATCGGCCCCCATCAATTTGGCCACCACGGCGGTCGAGGCCACCTTGACCAGCACCACGTGATCGAGGCCCACGCGGTTGAAGGAGTTGTCCAGCGCCATGACGCCCTGGATCTCATGGGCCATGACCATGGCTTCCAGCACCTCGCGCATGGCCAGCGGCGAATCCCCCTGGGCGAGCCGCTTCTGGGAGAGGTGGTCGGCGATCGCCAGGATCCCCCCCAGGTTGTCGGAGGGGTGCCCCCACTCGGCGGCCAGCCAGGTATCGTTGTAGTCGAGCCAGCGGATGATGGCCCCGATATCCCAGGCCGCCTTGACGGGATCCAGCCGGAACGAGGTCCCCGGTACCCGGGCGCCATAGGGCACCACGGTACCCTCGACCAGCGGCCCGAGGTGCTTGGTGCACTCCGGGAAGCGCAGCGCCAGCAGGCCGCAGCCCAGGGTGTCCATCAGGCAATGGCGGGCGGTGTCCAGCGCCTCGCCGCTCTCGATCGTGAAGCCGAGGACATAGTCGGCGATCTTCTGCAGCTCGACGTCATAGTCCGGCCGCACGTTGGCTTCCACGGTACTCATGAACTTCTCCTGTCACCTTGTCGAGCAAACGCCTTGATGCGTGACCTTCACTATAGAAGACGCCCCGGGTCCTGGGACCCGGGGCGTCTTTATCCTTCAGCAGGACCCTGACCAGGCAGGCCCTAGAAACTGTCGCCGGGGATGCGGACCCAGCCCTCCATCAGCACTCGAGCGCTGCGGCTCATCACTGCCTCATCGATCACCCAGCGGCCATCCACCAGGCTCGCCTCGGCGCCGACCCGCAGGGTGCCGGAGGGGT
Source organism: Halomonas rhizosphaerae (assembly GCF_030012485.1). Classification (NCBI taxonomy): domain Bacteria; kingdom Pseudomonadati; phylum Pseudomonadota; class Gammaproteobacteria; order Oceanospirillales; family Halomonadaceae; genus Halomonas; species Halomonas rhizosphaerae. Next base: position 354,334 of record NZ_JASCQQ010000027.1, on the reverse strand, counting down.
GGCCGAAGGTCACCGCATTGCGCTTGCCGCCACCGGCGGCCAGGTTGACCAGGGTGCCCTCGATGGCCGCCGCCGAGGCGATGGCCACCGCCGCGGTGCCCATCATGGCATGGTGCAGCTTGCCCATGGAGAGCGCCCTCACCACCAGGTCGACCTCCTTGGCCTTGACCTGCCTGCCGCTGGAGGAGAGATACTCGGCCGGCGACGCCACGAAGGCCACCTTGGGGGTATGCTGGCGGGCCGCGGCCTCGCTGACGTCGGCGATCAGGCCCATCTTCACCGCGCCGTGGGCGCGAATGGTCTCGAACATCTCCAGCGCCCTGGCGTCGCCGTTGATCGCCTCCTGCAGTTCGGTGCCGGTATAGCCGAGTTCGACCGCATTCAGGAAGACGGTCGGGATGCCGGCATTGATCAGGGTCGCCTTGAGGGTGCCCACGCCCGGCACCTCCAGATCATCCACCAGGTTGCCGGTGGGGAAGATGGCGCCCTCGCCGTCCGCCGGGTCCTTGAAGGCCACCGGCACCTCGGCGGCCGGGAAGGTCACCCCGTCCAGCTCGAAGTCACCGGTCTCCTGCACCTCGCCGTCGCTGATCGGCACCCGGGAAACGATGGTCTTGCCGATATTGGCCTGCCAGATGCGCACCTCGGCCTCGCCGTTCTCCGGGATGCGCGCCGGGTCCACCAGGCCATTGCTGATCGCGAAGGGCCCCACCGCCGCGGAGAGGTTGCCGCAGTTGCCGCTCCAGTCGACGAAGGCCTTGTCGATGGAGACCTGGCCGAACAGGTAGTCCACGTCGTGGTCGGGACTCTCGCTCCGGCTCAGGATCACCGTCTTGCTGGTGCTGGAGGTGGCACCGCCCATGCCATCGATCTGCTTCTGGTAGGGGTCGGGACTGCCGATCACCCGCATCAGCAGGCGATCACGAGCCTCGCCGGGTAGCCGCGCGGCCTCCGGCAGGTCGGTGAGCTTGAAGAAGACGCCCTTGCTGGTGCCGCCACGCATATAGGTGGCGGGAATCCTGATCTGGGGTAGCCGGCTCATGCGCTCGCCACCTCCTCACTCCCCACACCTTCCAGGAAGTCCTTGGCGAAGCGCTGCAGCACGCCACCGGCGGAGTAGACCGTCACTTCCTCGGCGGTATCCAGGCGGCAGGTCACCGGTACGCGATCGACCTCGCCGGTCTTGCGGTGGATCACCAGTTCGAGGGTCGCGCCCGGGGCCGGCTTGCCCTCGACATCGTAGGTCTCGGTGCCGTCGAGCTGCAGGGTGTGGCGGGTGGTGCCCTCCTTGAACTGCAGCGGCATCACACCCATGCCGATCAGGTTGGTGCGGTGGATACGCTCGAAGCCCTCGGCGACGATCGCCTCGACCCCGGCCAGGGCCACGCCCTTGGCCGCCCAGTCACGGGAGGAGCCCTGGCCGTAGTCGGCGCCGGCAATGACGATCAGCGGCTGCTTGCGCTCCATGTAGGTCTCGATGGCTTCCCACATGCGGGTCACCTGGCCCTCCGGCTCGATGCGCGCCAGCGAGCCCTGCCTGACCTCACCGTCCTCGTCCCGCACCATCTCGTTGAAGAGCTTGGGGTTGGCCAGGGTGGCCCGCAGGGCGGTGAGGTGGTCGCCGCGATGGGTGGCGTAGGAGTTGAAGTCCTCCTCCGGCAGGCCCATCTTGTGCAGGTACTCCCCCGCCGCGCTGTCCATCATGATGGCGTTCGACGGCGACAGGTGGTCGGTGGTGATGTTGTCCGGCAGGATCGCCAGCGGCCGCATCCCCTTCAGTGCGCGCACGGCCGCCATGTTGCCTTCCCAGTAGGGTGGGCGGCGGATGTAGGTGCTCTGCGGGCGCCAGTCGTAGAGCGGACTCTCGGCCTTCTCCGCGGCGTCCAGGTCGAACATCGGGATATAGACCTGCTTGAACTGCTCCGGCCTGACGAACTCGCCGACGATGGCATCGATCTCCTCGTCGGAGGGCCAGAGGTCCTTGAGCGTCACCGGGTTGCCGTTCTGGTCGGTGCCCAGCACGTCCTTCTCGATGTCGAAGCGCACGGTACCGGCGATGGCGTAGGCCACCACCAGCGCCGGCGACGCCAGGAAGGCCTGCTTGGCATAGGGGTGAATGCGGCCATCAAAGTTGCGGTTGCCGGAGAGCACCGCGGTGGCATAGAGGTCGCGGTCGATGATTTCCTGCTGGATCTCGGGGTCCAGCGCGCCGGACATGCCGTTACAGGTGGTGCAGGCGTAGGCGACGATGCCGAAGCCCAGCTTCTCCAGCTCGGACAGCAGGCCGGCCTCCTCCAGATAGAGGCGCGCGACCTTCGAGCCTGGCGCGAAGGAGGACTTCACCCAGGGCTTGCGCACCAGGCCCAGCTCGTTGGCCTTCTTGGCCAGCAGGGCGGCGCCCACCACGTTGCGTGGGTTGGAGGTGTTGGTGCAGCTGGTGATGGCGGCGATGATCACCGCGCCATCGGGCATCCTGCCCGCCTTCTCTTCCGCCTGGGCCTTGTCGTAGTCCACGGCGATCCCGCGCTCGTGCAGGGCGCTGGTGGGCAGGCGGCGATGCGGGTTGGAGGGCCCGGCCAGGTTGCGCTCCACGCTTGCCAGATCGAAGGTCAGCACGCGCTCGTACTGAGCGTCGACCAGGCTGTCGGCCCACAGGCCGGTCTGCCTGGCGTAGGTCTCGACCAGCGCGACCTGCTCCGGCTCGCGGCCAGTGAGGGTGAGATAGTCGAGGGTCTGGTCATCGATGTAGAACATCGCCGCCGAGGCGCCATACTCCGGCGTCATGTTGGAGATGGTGGCGCGGTCGCCGATGGTCAGGCTGGAAGCCCCCTCGCCGAAGAACTCGAGATAGGCCCCGACCACCCGCTCCTTGCGCAGGAACTCGGTGATCGCCAGCACGATATCGGTGGCGGTGATACCCGGCTTGGGCTTGCCGGTCAGCTCCACACCGACGATATCGGGCAGGCGCATCATGGAGGGGCGACCCAGCATCACGGTCTCTGCCTCGAGGCCGCCGACCCCGATGGCGATCACGCCCAGGCAGTCGATGTGCGGGGTATGGCTGTCGGTGCCCACGCAGGTATCGGGGAAGGCCACGCCGTCGCGCGCCTGCACCACCGGCGACATCTTCTCCAGGTTGATCTGGTGCATGATGCCGTTGCCGGCGGGGATCACGTCGACATTCTCGAAGGCGGTCTTGGTCCACTCGATGAAGTGGAAGCGATCCTCGTTGCGACGATCCTCGACGGCGCGATTCTTGTCGAAGGCGTCCGGGTCGAAGCCGGCGTGCTCCACGGCCAGGGAGTGGTCGACGATCAGCTGGGTGGGCACCACCGGGTTGACCTTGGCAGGGTCGCCGCCCTGCTCGGCGATGGCATCGCGCAGGCCGGCCAGGTCGACGAGCGCCGTCTGACCGAGGATGTCGTGGCACACCACGCGGGCAGGATACCAGGGGAAGTCCAGGTCGCGGCGACGCTCGATCAGCTGCCGGAGCGAGTCGGTGAGCATCTCCGGCTCGCAGCGGCGAACCAGTTGCTCGGCCAGTACCCGCGAGGTATAGGGAAGGGTGTCATAGGCACCGGGCTGGACATCCTCGACGGCGGCACGCACGTCGAAGTAGTCAAGCTCGGTACCGGGGAGCGGCTTACGGTAGTTGGTATTCATGGCGTCGGACGGAGCCTCGTTGGCATCAGGGCGCGGGGTGGTGGAGAGAGGCGGTAGAAGGCGACCTCGCATGGGCCGCCTTGCCGCGGACGCGCGGAATCAGTCGCGCTGCCCGATCGGCACCCACTCGCTCTTCTCCGGACCGACGTAGTCGGCGCTCGGACGGATGATACGGTTGTTGGCGCGCTGCTCGAAGACATGGGCACACCAGCCGCTGACCCGCGAACAGACGAAGATCGGAGTGAACAGCTTGGTGGGAATGTCCATGAAGTAGTAGGCGCTGGCGTGGAAGAAGTCGGCGTTGCAGAACAGCTTCTTCTCGCGCCACATCACTTCCTCGACGCGCTCGGAGACCGGGTAGAGCACGCTGTCGCCCACGTCCTCGGCCAGCTGCTTCGACCAGTGCTTGATGATGGCATTACGCGGATCGGACTCGCGGTAGATCGCGTGGCCGAAGCCCATGATCTTGTCCTTGCGCTCGAGCATGCCGAGGATCTCGCGCTCGGCCTCCTCCGGCGACTGCCAGTCCTCGATCATCGCCATGGCCGCCTCGTTGGCACCGCCATGCAGGGGACCGCGCAGCGAGCCGATGGCGCCGGTCACGCAGGAGTGCATGTCGGAGAGGGTCGAGGCGCAGACGCGAGCCGTGAAGGTCGAGGCGTTGAACTCGTGCTCGGCATAGAGGATGAGCGAGACGTTCATCACCCGGGCATGCAGTTCGGAGGCCGGCTCGTCGCGAAGCAGGTGCAGGAAGTGCCCGCCGACCGACTCGTCATCGGTCTCGGTCTTGATGCGCACGCCATCGTGGCTGAAACGATACCAGTAGCAGATGATCGACGGCAGCACGGCCAGCAGGCGGTCGGAGACGTCCTGCTGCTCATCGAAGCTCTCCTCGGTTTCCAGGTTGCCCAGCATGGAGGCTCCGGTGCGCATCACGTCCATGGGATGGGCGTCCCTGGGGATCTGCTCGAGGACGGTCTTGAGCGCGTCGGGCAGGCCACGCAGGCCCTTGAGCTTGGTGATGTAGGCATCGAGCTCGGCCTGGTTGGGTAACTTGCCCTTGAGCAGCAGGTAGGCCACTTCCTCGAAGCGCGCCTTCTCGGCCAGTTCCTTGACGTCGAAGCCGCGATAGGTGAGGCCCGAGCCGGTCTTGCCGACGGTGCACAGGGCCGTGGTCCCGGCACTCTGGCCGCGCAGGCCGCTGCTGCTGACGGGTTTGTCTGCCATGTGGTGTCTCCTTGTGAGTCGGTTCTTGTCGGATTGACGGGCGGGCAGCGTTACGCCTCGCCGCCCTTCTCCGCGAACAGCGCGTCGAGCTTGCGCTCGAAGTCGTGATAGTTGAGGAAGTCGTAGAGCTCGTCGCGGGTCTGCATCAGCTCCACCACGTCCTTCTGGTGGCCCTTGTCGTGGATGCTCTGGTAGACCTTGAGTGCCGCCGCGTTCATGGCGCGGAAGGCGGACAGCGGGTAAAGCACCATGCGGCAGCCCACCTCGCCCAGCTCCTGCTGGGTGAACAGCGGCGTGGCACCGAACTCGGTGATGTTGGCAAGTATCGGCGCGTCGACGCGCTCGCAGAACGCCTGGTAGTCATCCAGGGTGTGCACGGCCTCGGCGAAGATGGCATCGGCACCGGCGTCGATGCAGGCGTTGGCCCGCTCGATGGCGGCATCCAGGCCGTCCTTCTGGAAGGCATCGGTACGCGCGATCAGGTAGAAGTCCGGGTCGAGGCGCGCATCCGCGGCGGCCTTGACGCGGTCGACCATCTCTTCCTGGGAGACGATCGCCTTGTTGGGGCGATGCCCGCAGCGCTTCTGGGCCACCTGGTCCTCGAGGTGGACGGCGGCCACGCCGGCGCGCTGCATCTCCTTGACGGTGCGGGCGATGTTGAAGGCGCCGCCCCAGCCGGTGTCGATGTCCACCAGCAACGGCACCTCGGTGGCACCGCAGATGCGGTGGGCATCCTCGACCACATCGTTCATGGTGGTCATGCCGAGATCCGGCAGGCCGAAGGAGGCATTGGCCACGCCGCCACCGGAGAGGTAGATGGCCTGGTGGCCTACGCGCTCGGCCATCATGGCGGTGTAGGCGTTGATGGTGCCGACGATAGGCAGCGGGCGGTGGGCCTCGAGGGCGGCGCGGAAGCGCGCACCAGGGGTCTGCTGAGTCATGCTGGATCTCCTAATGTTGGCCGGGTCGGCCTCAGGTGGTCGCCTCGGCTTCCTGCTTGAGCGTCGCGGCGTAGCGGTCGGCCACATTGGCCCGGGATGCGCTGACGTGGCGGCGCATCAGCAGCTCCGCCAGCTCGGCGTCGCCGGCCTCGATGGCATCGACAATGCGGTGGTGTTCGACGAAGGCGCGCTGGGGACGCGTGCCGCTGGCACTGAACTGGGTACGGTAGAGCCGCACCAGATAATAGAGGTCATCGCAGAGCATGCCCGTCAGCATCTTGTTGTGGCTGCCCTGGACGATGCGGAAGTGGAAGTCCAGGTCACCCTCGCGCTGATAGTAGGCCTCGCCGCGGCGCAGGTCGGCCTGACGCTCGTGCATGGCCAGCACCTCACGCAGCCCGGCGATCTCCTTGGGCGTCATGTGCTCGGCAGCGAGCCGGGCGGCCATGCTTTCCAGGGCCTCGCGCACGTCGAAGAGCTCGAGCAGCTCCTTCATGGAGAGCTTGACCACCCGAGCCCCGACATGGGGCACCCGTTGGATCAGGCGGTGCGCTTCGAGGCGGCGCATGGCCTCCCTGAGCGGCCCACGGGAGATCCCGTAGGTCCGGGACAATCCCGGCTCGGTGATCTTGCTGCCCGGTGCCAGCTCTCCCCTGACGATGGCATCCTGCAGCTGCTGAAAGACCCGTTCCGCCAGGGTGCGGACTTCGGGGTTCGTGACCTGTTCCGGCGCGACTGAGTTCATGGCAATTGTCGACAATCGAGTGATGGACGAACTTTAGACACTGCCTCCCCCGTGGTCAACAGGCCGGCAGGGCGGAAGGGCTTAACCTTTGGTTGTAGACAACTCGTGGTCCACCTCCATCAATGTCGACAATAATCGCGCGAGGGATGGAGCGGTCGCATGTCGACAGGGGATGTCGGCGGGAGGGACAAGTCGGCTCTCGACGCCTAGAATGGGACGCCTGTTCCGGGAAGACGCCGTGATGACACCACCGATCGAGATCACACCCCTGCCCTACCACGAGGATCCGCTGGGCTACTTCGCGTCCCTGCGCGACAGGCCCGGTGCCGTGCTGCTGGACAGCGGTCGTCCGACGGCGCCGGGTGGCCGCTACGACATCCTCAGCTGCGACCCCCTCGAACTGCTCGAGGTCGACGCTGCGGGCCATGTCCATGGCGACCCGGCGCTGGCGGGGCTCTCCCCCTTCGCCGCCCAGCAGGCGCTGCTCGACCGTCTGCCCGACAAGGTGCCGGACAGCCGGCTGCCGTTTCTCGGCGGCCTGATCGGCTACTGGAGCTATGACCTCGGACGGCGGCTCGAGCCGGTGGGCGGACAGGCCCGGCAGGCGGTCAGGCTGCCGGCCAGCCGGGTAGGTCTCTATGACTGGGCACTGATCCAGGACCATGACTGCCGGCAGAGCTGGCTGGTGGGCAGCGCCTCACGACGCCGCCAGGTGCTCGAGTGGCTGGAGGGTACGGCGCGTCCGGCAGCGGATTTCCGCCTCACCGCGCCCTTCGCCGCCGAGCTCAGTCGCGATGATTACCTGGCACGCTTCGCCACCGTGCAGGACTACATCCGCGCCGGCGACTGCTACCAGATCAACCTGGCCCAGCGCTTCAGCGCCCCCTTCGAGGGTGACCTCTGGGCGGCTTACTGTCGGCTGCGTGACACCACGCCCACTCCCTTCGCCGGCTACCTGGCCTGGGACGACAAGGCGATCCTCTCGCTCTCTCCGGAACGCTTCCTGCTCTGCCGGGAGGGCCGGGTCGAGACTCGCCCGATCAAGGGCACGCGGCCCCGGGGCGCGACCCCCGAGGAGGACCGTCGGCTGGCCGGGGAACTGGTCGCGAGTCTCAAGGACCGGGCCGAGAACGTGATGATCACCGACCTGCTCCGCAATGACCTGGGGCGGGTCTGCCGGCCCGGCAGCGTGCGGGTACCCCAGCTCTGCGGCCTGGAGAGCTACGCCAACGTGCACCACCTGGTGAGCGTGATCGTCGGCGAACTGGAGGCAGGCCGTCGGCCCATCGACCTGCTGGCCGCCGCCTTTCCCGGCGGCTCCATCACCGGCGCACCGAAGGTGCGGGCCATGCAGATCATCGACGAACTGGAGCCCAGCCGTCGCAGCGCCTATTGCGGCAGCCTCGGTTACGTCGATGTGCGCGGTCAGATGGACACCTCCATCGCCATCCGCACCGTGGTGGCCGAGGGCGGAGCGCTGCACCTGTGGGGCGGAGGCGGCCTGGTCGCCGACTCCCGGGGCGAGGACGAGTACACCGAGACCCTGGACAAGATCCGCCACCTGATGCGGGCCCTGATGTCGGCCGGCCCTGATGCTTTATGGAATAAACAAAGGCATCACTTACTTCAATAAGGAATAGATATCCAATGAATCGGTATTGGGGAAGGTCTCGCCGGCTCTGCTAGGGTAGCCCCAGACTCAAGATCACCTGCCCGGGAGCCCCGCATGGAGCCACAACTCGACGTCATCAAACGGGAGCTCGGCAACGACCCCGAGGCCCTGATCCGCTGGGCGCTGGATCAGGGGCAACGGCCGATCTGCACCACCAACTTCCGCCCCTTCGAGGCCGTGATCCTGCACATGGTCACGCGCCAGCAGCCGGATATCCCGATCGTGTGGATGGACAGTGGCTACAACACCGACGCCACCTACCGGTTCGCCGACGACCTGATCCAGCGCCTGGACCTCAACCTGGTGAGCTACCTGCCACGGCGTTCGCGGGCCCATCGTGAGGCACTGGAAGGCCCCGCACCGGGGATCGAGGATCCGCGCCATGCGGCCTTCACCCGGGAGGTGAAGCTCGAACCCTTCGAGCGCGCCCTGCGGGAGATGGCGCCGGATGTCTGGTTTACCGCCCTGCGTGCCGAGGACACCCCCGAACGTGCCCGCATGGCACCGGTGAGCCGCAACGGGGACGGGCTGCTGAAGGTCTCCCCCCTGCTGCACTGGACGGCCCGCGACCTCTATCAGTACCTGCAGAGCCACGACCTGCCCAACAACTTCGACTACTTCGACCCTACCAAGGTCGAGGAGAAACGCGAGTGCGGCCTGCACCTGCAGCACTGATGAGCGCGGTTGGCGTCGCGGGCGAGACCACCCGCGACAGGCTGGGCCGGGGAAGAGCGCCGCCGCTCAGCGCGAGGGTAGCGCGATATCCTTGAAGAGCGCCTCCTCGTGACGTGGGCCGGCGGCCAGAGCCTCGTCGACCAGGTCCCGAGTCAGATGGCCGGCAAAGCCTTCCAGGAAGTCATACATGTACCCGCGCATAAAGGTGCCACGGCGGATCCCGATCTTGGTGGTGGAACTCGCGAAGAGGTGACCGGCCTCCACCGCCACCAGGTCGGTGTCGTGCTCGGCATCCACGGCCATATGGGCGACGATGCCCACCCCCATCCCCAGCCGCACGTAGGTCTTGATGACATCGGCATCGGCCGCGGTGAGCACCACGTTGGGCGTCAGCCCACGGGCGCGGAAGGCATCGTCGAGCTGGGAGCGCCCGGTGAAGCCGAACACGTAGGTGACCAGCGGGTAGCCCGCCAGGGCCTCCAGCGTCAGGGTCTCCATCTCGGCCAGCGGATGTCCCTGGGGCACCAGGATGCAGCGGTTCCAGCGATAGCAGGGCAGCAACACCAGGTCGTTGAAGAGTTCGAGGGACTCGGTGGCAATGGCGAAGTCGGCCTGGCCATCGCTGACCATCTGGGCGATCTGCTTGGGCGTGCCCTGCTGCATGTGCAGCGCCACGTCGGGATACTTCTGGGTGAAGTCGCGGATCACCGGCGGCAGCGCATAGCGCGCCTGGGTGTGGGTGGTGGCGATCGCCAGGCTGCCACGGCGCTCGTCGCTGTGCTCCTGGGCGACCTCCTTGATGTTCTCGGCAAGCCTCAGTACCTGCCCGGCCAGTTCGATGATCGCCTGCCCCGCGGGGGTCACGCGGGTCAGGTGCTTGCCGCTGCGAGCGAAGATCTCGACACCGAGCTCGTCCTCGAGCAGGCGGATCTGCTTGGAGATGCCCGGCTGGGAGGTAAAGAGGCTCTGGGCAGTAGCCGAGACGTTGAGATTGTGGCGCGACACCTCCCAGATGTAGCGCAGCTGCTGAAGTTTCATGGCCGCCCTCCCTCGCGTGTCGTGGGGCTTTCAAAATACCCGCAAGACATAAGAAAATTACCCATGATCACTTTATAGCATAACCTGGCCGGGCAAGTGCAACCGCTTTCCTGCGCCCTGCCACACGGCGGGGATTTGCCACCACTTCGGTCGACCGCTAACATCGTCCGACCGGGCATGCCCTGCATGTCACCCCATCCGCTCGATGCAGCGCAACGAAACTGGAGAATCACATGGCCAACAACGTCGATGTCACCAATGCCAACTTCGAGCAGGAAGTCCTCAAGGCCGACACGCCGGTCCTGCTGAAGTTCTGGGCCCCCTGGTGTGGTCCCTGCAAGGTGATGGCGCCGGTGGTCGACGAGGTCGCCGAGGAACGCACCGGCAACCTCAAGGTCGTCAGCATCAACGTGGACGATGCCCCCGAGATCGCCGCCGAGCAGGGTGTGCGCGGCGTGCCGACCGTCATGCTGTTCAAGTCCGGCACCAAGGTCGCCTCCCTGGTCGGCGCCCAGTCGAAGTCACAGCTGAGCCAGTTCATCGACCAGAACGCCTGATCCGGCGACCCTCGGTCACTCCATCGCCCCGGCCACGGCCGGGGCGATGTCGTTTCCGGTCGGTTCAGGCAGAATCGTCCAGGCGCTCCAATGGTGGCCGGTCGGCCTTGTCAGGCTTCGGCCCGTCTGCGGGCCCCAGCAGATGAGCGATCCAACGGGTCTCGGGATGGCTGTCCAGGGCGATCTTCAGGGTCATGGTCAACACCACCGAGAGCAGCATCCCCACCGCCCCGAAGATCCAGCCCCACACCACCAGCGACAGGAAGGCCACGAAGGTCGAGAGCCCCAGGGCCCGGCCCATCACCCGCGGTTCGACGATATTTCCCAGCAGGAAGTTGACGGCCAGATACGCCGCCGCCAGCAACATCGCATCGAAGAAACCGCCCTCGGGATTCACCAACAACAGCAGCACCGGGGGAAAGGCGGCGATGGCCGAACCGATGTTGGGGATAAAGTTGAGTGCGAAGGCCATCACCGCCCAGAGCAGGGCAAACTCGACGCCAAGCAGCTTGCAGGCGACCCAGATCAGCGCGCCGGTCACCAGGCTGATCACTGTCTTTACCGCCAGGTAGCGCTTCAGGGTCAGGCTGAACTCGCTGAAACGTCGCAGGCTCGGCGCCGGATCATCCAGGGCGAGGAAAACCTTGGTGCGAAAACTGACGGTCTCGAACAGCAGGAACATCACTAGCAAGGCCACGATGACGCTCTGCATCATCAGGTTACCCACCTCACCGAGCACCGTCGGGATCCAGTTGCCGAACTGCTCGGCATCCAGCAGTTCCGCCAGGCGGTTGGTATCGATGGCAAGCCCCATCCCCGCCAGCCCGTCGAGGAGGCCCAGGTAGTACTGGTAGAGCTTCTGCTCGATCCCCGGCAAGGCATCGACGAAGGTACCGAAACTGTTCACCAGCAGCAGACCGAGCAGCGACAACAATCCACCAAGCACCAGCAGGGTCAGCCATACCGCCAGCCATGGACTCACCCCCAGCCGCGCCAACCATTGCACCGGTGCCGTGCAGACCACGGCAATGAATACCGCCAGCAGCAAGGGCACCAGCAGGCTCGAGCCGGCCTTCATGCCGGTAATGATGATAACCAGCGCGGCCAGTGCCAGGATCAGGTTGAGCGGGATGGTGCTCGAATTGCTGTCTTTGGGATGGGGCATGCCCGGACTCACGACCGTTGAAGGTCCCGTCATGATGCCGGGACGCGAGGCAAATGCAAAGGACGGGAACCATCCCCGACCCGCGGGCTCGAAGCCGGGGTGTCCGCTATGTGACAAGGAGAACGCCATGCCGATTGCCCGCCCCTTCCGCCCGCTGCTCGTGCCGGCCCTGGCCGCGCTGATGGTCGCGGCCTCGCCGCCGATGCTGGCCCACGCCCACGCCGAAGAGACGCCGCGCCGCCTGGAGGTCCAGGCCGAGGCCGACCTGCAGGTGGTGCCGGACCGTGCCACGCTCAACGCTCGCCTTTGGGAACACACGCCGGCCGTCGCCCAGCGCGAGGCTACCGCGAACGACCCGGATCTCCTGCGCGAGGCCCGCGACAAGCTGGAAGCCCGTGCCGCCGACCTGATTCGCGCCCTGGAAGAGGTGGGGCTTGCGCGCGAGGCGATCCGCGCCGGCTCCCTGAACGTGCAACCCGAGCACCTGCCGGGCGAGCGGCACGAGGAGGGCGAGCGCGAGACGCTGGTACGCACCCGCCTGGAGCGCCCGATTCGCCTCCAGCTCGATGACCTCGAGCAACTGCCTGTGCTGCTCGATGCGCTGACCGAGGCCGGCGTGGATGCCCTGGACGGCGTGAGCTATGACCTGGCCGACCGCGATGCCGCGACCGACGAGGCGCTGGTCAAGGCGCTGGAGAAGGCCCGCCACAAGGCCACCCTGATGGCCGAGACCCTGGGCATCGGCCTGGGTGAGGTGGTCTCCGTGAACGAGACCCGCTCGCCGATCTTCCAGCCGCGGATGATGGCCATGAGTGCCGACGCCCGGGAGAGCCTGCCCCAGGCCGAGTACCGCCCCGGCACCATTACCATCGAGGCAGGCGTCAGTGTCAGCTGGGAGATCGCGCAGTAGCGCCGCGGGGCGTCAAGCGTTAATGGTGTCGAGCCCGCCCATGTAGGGGCGCAGCGCCTCGGGGATGCCGATCGAGCCATCGGGGCGCTGGTGGTTTTCCATCACCGCCAGCAGGCAGCGCCCCACCGCCAGCCCGGAGCCGTTGAGGGTGTGCAGCAGCTGCGGCTTCTTCTGCTCGGGGTGGCGGAAGCGCGCCTGCATGCGCCGCGCCTGGAACGCCTCGCAGTTGGAGACCGAGGAGATCTCGCGGTAGGTGTCCTGACTCGGCAGCCACACCTCCAGGTCGTAGGTCTTGGCCGCCCCGAAGCCCATGTCGCCGGTGCAGAGCGTCACCACCCGATAGGGCAACTCCAGCGCCTGGAGGATCGCCTCGGCGTGGCCGCGCATCTCCTCCAGGGCCGCATAGCTGGTGGCCGGGTCGACCAGCTGCACCATCTCGACCTTGTCGAACTGGTGCTGGCGGATCATGCCGCGGGTGTCGCGTCCGTGGGAGCCCGCCTCGCTGCGAAAGCACGGGGTATGGGCGGTGAGCTTCATCGGCAGCGCCCTGTGGTCGAGGATCTCGTCACGGGCAAAGTTGGTCAACGGCACCTCGGCGGTAGGGATCAGGTGGTAGCCGCGCTCGTCGTCGAGGCGAAACAGGTCCTCGCCAAACTTGGGCAGCTGACCGGTGCCGTACAGCGACGCCTCGTTGACCATGTAGGGGACATAGCACTCCTCGTAGCCATGCTCGAGGGTCTGCTTGTCGAGCATGAATTGGGTCAGCGCCCGATGCAGCCGCGCGATGGGGCCGCGCATCACCGCGAAACGGGACCCGGTCAGCTTCGCCGCCAGCTCGAAGTCCAGGTGGCTCCTGAGCGCCCCCAGGTCGACGTGGTCGCGCACCGCGAAATCGAACGCGCGTGGCGTCCCCCAGCGGTGGAGCTCGACGTTGTCCTCCTCGCTCTCGCCCACCGGCACGCTCTCGTGGGGCAGGTTGGGCAAACCGCTGACCACGGCGTCCCACTCGGCCTGCACCTCGGCCAGGAGCACCTTGGCGGCGTCCAGGCGCTCGCCCAGGTCGGAGACCTCGTCGAGCAGCGGCTGGATGTCCTCGCCCTGGGACTTGGCCTTGCCGATCGCCTTGGAGCGGGTGTTGCGCTCGGCCTGCAGGGACTCGGTCTCGGCCTGCAGCTCGCGCCGACGGGACTCCAGCGCCTCGAGACGGTCGGTGTCGAGGACGAAGCCCCGCTTGGCGAGTCGTTGGGCGACAGCGTCGAGGTCGCTGCGCAGCAGTTTGGGGTCGAGCATGGCATCCAGTCCGTTGCAGTCGTGAAGTCGGGAGTCGCCAGGGCCGGGAGCGCCGGCAATGGCATCGGCAGACAGGGCAGCCATTGTAGGCAAAAGGCCACAGCGGCGCCACGCACCACCGCGTTCCGCCACCTGTCCCGGACGATCGCCCGGGGCAGGATGCGCGACACTGCCCTCTCGCGGTAAAGTAGCGCCACTCTCTCCTCCCCAGACAAGAGCGCCATGATCGCACGACTGGATACCGCCGACTCGCGCCGCATCGAGGGCCTCGACAACCGCTACCTGCGCTTCCTGGACGCCCTGCGCGACGCGGGCTTCGAGGGCGAGATCGCCCCGGACTATGCCGCCCGCACCGTGCTGGCCACCGACAACTCCATCTACCAGCGCCTGCCCCAGGCCGTGCTCTACCCCAGGCACGGCGCCGACCTCGAGCGCATCGCCCGGCTGGCCGGCCGTGACGAACACCGCCGGGTGGCGCTGACCCCGCGCGGCGGCGGCACCGGCACCAACGGTCAGTCGCTCACCGACGGCCTGGTGGTGGATGTCTCGCGGCACATGAACGCGATCCTCGAGATCGACGTGGAGCAGCGCCGGGTGCGGGTCCAGGCCGGCGTGGTCAAGGACCAGCTCAACGCGGCGCTCAAGCCCCATGGGCTCTTCTTCGCCCCGGACCTCTCCACCTCCAACCGCGCCACCATCGGCGGCATGATCTCCACCGACGCCAGCGGCCAGGGCAGCTGCGAGTACGGCAAGACCCGCGACCACGTGCTCGAACTCGAGACCCTGCTGCTGGGCGGCGAGCGGCTCATTAGCCGCCCGCTGGAGGACGCCGAGCTCGCCCGCCGGTGCGAGCGCCAGGACGTCACCGGGGCGGCCTACCGCACCGCGCGGGAGATCATCGATACCCAGGGCGAGCTGATCGAGGCCAAGTTCCCGCCGCTCAACCGCTGCCTGACCGGCTACGACCTGGCGCACCTGCGCGACGCCAAGGGTCGCCTCGATATCAACAGCCTGCTGTGCGGCGCCGAGGGGTCGCTGGGCCTGCTCGACGAGGCGGTGCTCAACGTGCTGCCGATCCCCAAGCACTCGACCCTGGTCAACGTGCGCTATGCCGGCTTCATGGACGCCCTGCGCGACGCTCGGGCCCTGATGGGCTCTTCACAAGACCAGCCGCAGGCGCTCGGCGCTTCAACAGCCCAGCCGCAGGCACAGCCCACCTCCATCGAGACGGTGGACGACAAGGTACTGATGCTGGCCATGGAGGACTTCGTCTGGGACAGCGTGGCGGAATTCTTTCCCTCGGGCGAGACGCCGGTGCGCGGCATCAACCTGATCGAATTCAATGACGACGACCCCGACCGGCTGAAGGACCGGGTCGCGGCCTTCTGTCGCCACCTGGAGGCCGATACGAGCGTGCCCCGCCTCGGCTATACGCTGGCCGAGGGGCGCGAGCAGATCCAGCGGGTCTACGGGATGCGCAAGCGTGCCGTTGGCCTGCTGGGCAATGCCAAGGGCGAGAAGCGCCCGATCCCCTTCGTCGAGGACACCGCCGTCCCGCCGGAGCACCTGGCCGACTACATCGCCGAGTTCCGCGCCGCCCTGGACGCCCGGGGCCTCGAGTACGGCATGTTCGGCCACGTGGATGCCGGGGTGCTGCACGTGCGGCCGGCCATCGACATGAAGGACCCGGCCCAGGCCCGGCTGATCCGCGAGGTCTCCGACGAGGTGGCCGCACTGACGAAGAAGTACCACGGCCTGCTGTGGGGCGAACACGGCAAGGGCGTGCGCTCGGAGTATGCCCCCCGCTTCTTCGGCGAACTCTATCCCAGCCTGCAACGGGTCAAGGCGGCCTTCGATCCCCACAACCAGCTCAATCCCGGCAAGATCGCCTCGCCGCTCTCTATCCCGCCCGATGCCGCGGGTAAGGCCTCACAAACCAGCGCCTCTGATCAAGAGGTAACGGTCAAGTGGGTCGATCCCAACCTGCTGACCATCGACGGGGTCCCCACCCGCGGCCAGTTCGACCGCACCATAGACGAGCGGGTCTGGCAGGCCCACGCGGCCACCGTCTACTGCAACGGCAACGGCGCCTGCTACAACTACGACCCCGATGACGCCATGTGCCCCTCCTGGAAGGCCACCCGTGACCGCATCCACTCCCCCAAGGGACGCGCCAGCCTGATCCGCGAATGGCTGCGCCTCCAGGGCGAGGCCGGCACCGACCTGGTCGATGAGTCGAGGAAGAAGAAGGCCGAGGGCGCCTGGGGCTTCGTCAAGGATTTCCCGCTGCGGCTCAGGAACACCCTGGCCAGGCGGCGCGGCGAGAAAGACTTCTCCCACGAGGTGTACGACGCCATGGCGGGGTGTCTCGCCTGCAAGTCCTGCGCCGGCCAGTGCCCGGTGAAGGTCAATGTCCCGGATTCCCGCTCGCGCTTCCTCGAGGTCTACCACGGCCGCTACCTTCGCCCGCTGCGCGACTACCTGGTGGGTGGCATGGAGTTCCTGGTGCCGACGCTGGCCCGGATGGCGCCGCTCTACAACGCCGCCCTGGGCAACCGCCTGGTCGACCGGCTGCTGGCCGGCCCGCTCGGCCTGGTGGACAGCCCGAAGCTCTCCCGCGCCAGCCTGAGGAAGCAGCTCGCCGCCTGGGGCGTGGCGGAGGCGACGCCGACGTCGCTCGGCCTGCTCACCGAGGCGCAGAAGGCGCGCAGCGTGGTGCTCGTCCAGGACGCTTTCACCAGCCACTTCGAGGCCAGGCTGGTGATGGACATCGTCGAGCTGCTCTCGCGTCTGGACGTGCGCGTCTTCGTCGCGCCCTACTCGCCCAACGGCAAGCCGCTCGATGTCCAGGGCTTCCTGGGCGCCTTCGAACGCACCGCCGAGAAGCAGGCCAGACGCCTCAGGACCCTGGCGGCGTTCGGCGTGCCGCTGGTGGGGATCGACCCGGCCATGACCCTGACCTATCGCCAGGAGTACGTGAAGGCGCTGGGACCGGACGCCGTGCCCGAGGTGCTGATGCTGCAGGAGTGGCTGGTGACCCAGGCCGCCCGGCTGGCGCCCCCGGGCCTGAGCCTCGACGATCCGGGCTACCGACTGCTCTCCCACTGCACCGAGAAGACCAACGCGCCCGGCAGCCCCAGGGCGTGGCAGCAGGTCTTCGCCGCCTTCGGCCTGGAGCTCGAGCTGGTCAGTACCGGCTGCTGCGGCATGTCCGGCACCTACGGCCACGAGGCGCGCAATCGCGAGACCTCCAGGACCATCTACGCCCAGTCATGGCAGCCGGTGGTGGAGGATAAGACCAGCGCCGGCCGCCTGCTGGCCACCGGATACTCCTGTCGCAGCCAGGTGAAGCGGTTCTCGGACCAGGGCCTGGCCCACCCGCTTCAGGGGTTGTTGCAGCAGCTGCGCATCGCTCGAGGTTGAGCGGCGAGTATCCCGGCCAATGGGACTCGCTGCCGTTCCTCGGGCCGAACCAGGCGCAGGATACCCCCTTGGCGGCAGGCTGACGCCCGATACTACAAGGAGAACCGTGACCATCATCCGTTCCACGCGCTGCTTCCTCGGCCTGGGCCTGCTGCTCGGACTCCCCGCCCCGCTGCTGGCCCAGGATGCCCTCGTCACCACCGCCCGGGTCGAGGAGCGCGTCATCGTGGAGACGATCGACATCAACGGCAGCGTGACGGCCCCGCGCACCGCACACCTTTCCAGCGATGTCGAGGGGCGCATCACGGCGTTGCCAGTCTCGCTCGGCGACGACGTGCAAACCGGCGACCGGCTGCTGAGCATCGATGCCGAGGAGATCGCGCTCCAGGCACGAAGCGCCGAAGCCGACGTCAGCGAAGCCCTGGCGGCAAGGGACAATGCCCGCCGGCGACTCCGGGAAGCCACCCGCCTGGGCGAAGGGCGCAACATTGCCAGCAGCGAGCTGAGTCAGCGCGAGACCGATATCGCCATTGCCGAGGCAACGCTCGAGCGTCGCCGCGCAGAGCGTGACCGCCTCCAGGTAGGCCTCGAGCGCCACCACCTGCGGGCCCCGTTCGCCGGCAGGCTCACGCACCGCGATGTGGCCATCGGCGAGTGGGCGGCGTCCGGCACGCCGATCCTGACGCTGATCGACCTCGAACGGCTGACGCTCGACTTCGCCGTGCCCATCGACCTGCATCACCGGCTCAGCGACGCCGAGATCGAAGTACGCCTGCCGGGGAGCGACGCCTGGCTAGCCGCCCGGCCCATCGCCGATGTCCCGCTCGAGGACGGCGCCTCGCGCCAGTTCCTGCTACGCGCCACCCTCGATGATCCCCCGCCCATGCTGCCGGGCATGGCTGTGCAGGGTCGGCTGCTGCTCAGCGGCGAACGCCGCCCCGCCGTGCCACGCGACGCCCTGATCCGCCGCCCGGACGGCAGCGTCAGCCTCTGGCTGGCCCGCGAGGAGGACGGCGAATGGCACGCCGACGAGCGACGCGTCACCACCGGGGCCAGCCACGACGGCCAGGTCGCCATCCAGCAGGGCGTCAGGGCCGGTGATCGTGTTGTCCTGAGGGGCAACGAGCGCCTGGAAGAAGGGCAGCGCCTCACCCTGGACGACGAATGAAGGAGCCCTGATTCCATGTTCGCGGCGATTATCCGTCATGGCGTTCTGGTCAGCGTCGTGGTGCTGATCCTGCTGGTGCTGGGCATTGCCGCCATCTGGCGGATTCCGGTGCAGATGATTCCCGACCTCGAGGTCCGCACCATCGGCGTCGAGACCCGCTGGCCCGGCGCCACACCCCAGGACATCGAGAAGGACATCCTCATCGAGCAGGAGGAATACCTGCGCAACGTTCCCAACCTGGTGCGGATGGAATCCACCGCCACCAGCGGCGCGGCGGAGATCGAGCTCGACTTTCCCTTCGGTATCGACCTCACCGAGACGCTGATTCGGGTCAACAACGCCCTGAGCCAGGTGCCCTCCTACCCGACCAACGTCGACCAGCCGCGCATCGTGGCCAACTCCTTCTCGGCCAACGCCTTCATGTATTTCAACGTGGCACCCCGCGAGGGCAACCCCCGCGACCTCGACACGGCGGCGCTGCGCGACTACCTGGAGGACAATGTCCGCCCGCGCATGGAGAGCGTGGCGGGCGTTTCCGAGGTAACCGTGTCGGGCGGCGCCGAACGGCAGATGCAGCTGCTCATCGACCCCGATGCCCTGGCCGACCACTCGCTGGGCATCGGCGACATTCGCGACGCCCTGCAGGCCCGCAACCAGGACGTCTCCGGCGGCGACCTGGAGAGCGGCAAGCGGCGCTACCTGCTGCGTACGGTGGGACGCTTCCAGGACATCCCCGAGCTCGAGTCGCTGATCCTCACGCGCCGCGGGGATACCGTGATCCGGCTCGGGGATGTCGCCGAGGCACGCCTCTCCCACGCCGAACTGAGCGAGCGCTCCTTCGATTCCCGGGGCGACCCGGTGCTCAGCGTCCAGGTGCGTCGCCAGCCCGGCTCCAACGTCATCGACATCAAGCGCGGCATGCTGGCAGAGGTCGAGTCGCTCAATGACGGCCTGCTCGCCGAGCAGGGCCTGCACTTGGCGCTCTCCAGCGACGACGTGCGCTATGTCGAGGCCTCGATCGCCAATGTCTGGACCAATCTCGGTCTGGGGGCACTGTTCGCCACCCTGGTGATGTTCGCCTTCCTGCGCTCGCCGCGCGCCACCCTTGCCGGCGTGATCGGCATCCCCATCTGCACCATCGCCGCCTTCCTGGGGCTGCTGCTGGCCGGCCGCAGCCTCAACGTGATCTCGCTGGCCGGGGTCGCCTTCGCCATCGGCATGACCATCGACAACACCATCGTGGTGCTGGAGAGCATCGAGACCCAGCGCCGCAACGGCCGTCAGCGCTTCGAGGCCGCCCTGGTGGGCGTGCAGCAGGTCTGGCCGGCGGTGCTCGCCTCCACCCTGACCACCGTGCTGGTGTTCGTGCCGATCTTCTTCATCGAGGAGGAGGCCGGCCAGCTCTACTCCGACATCGCCGTGGCCATCGCCACCTCGATCCTCGCCTCGCTGGTCGTGGCGATTACCGTGATACCGACCCTCGGCGCCCACCTCGATTTCCATGGGCGCGGCTCGTCCGCCGGCCACCAGGCGCCACGCTGGATGCGCGGCTGCCTGCGCCTGGTCGATGCGCTGATCGCCTCCACGGCGCGGCGCTGGGCGGCCATGGCCATGGCGCTCGCGGGCGGCCTGGCGATCTTCGCATGGCTGACGCCGCCGGCCGCCTACCTGCCGGAAGGGGAAGAGGCCAAGACCTTCGCCAGCATGAATGCCCCGGCCAGCTACAACCTCTCGACCATGGCGGCCATTGCCGAGGAGGTCCAGGCCGAGCTGCTGCCCCACGTAGGTGCCGACCCGAGCGACTTCGACGAAGGCAGAAGCGAGATTCCCGCCATACGCACCATGGGCACCCAGGTCGGGCCGCAGAGCCTGCGCATCATCGCCGAGACCCGCGACCCGGCGCATATCGAAGCGCTGATGGACGCCCTGACCCAGCGCTTCGAGGCCTATCCCGACATGCGCGCCTTCGCCTCGCGCGGTTCGATCATCTCCAGCAACGACGGCGGCACGCGCAGCATCACCCTGGACATCGCCGGCAACGACCTCGCCGAACTCTACGCGGCGGCCAACCGGCTGTACGCCCGCGCCGAGCAGGTCTTTGCCAGTCCGCGCATCCAGTCGCGTCCCTCGGCGCTGGACCTGGGGCAGCCCCTGATCGAGGTCTATCCCGACTGGGACCGTGCCGCCGAGGTGGGACTGGACGCCGACGACCTGGGCACCACCGTGGCCGCCCTGAGCAACGGCACCTACCTGGACGACGTCTACTTCGAGGGCGAGAAGATCGACCTCTACGGCTATGGCAACGGTGTGGACGCCGCCGCTCTGGACGACCTCGTCGACCTGCCGGTCCACACGCCCCTCGGCGTCACCCTGCCGCTCAGCAGCCTGGCGGAGATACGCGAGACCGTCGCCACCGCCACCCTGCGCCGCGTGGATGGCCGCCGCAGTGTGACCCTCGACATCATCCCGCCGCGCGACGTGCCCCTGGAGGCCGGGATCGAGCGGGTGAACCGCGAGGTGATCGAGCACCTGCGCGAGTCGGGGGCGCTGCCGGGGCATATCGATGTCACCCTCACCGGCGCCAGTGACCAGCTGGATGCCACCCGCGCCTCGCTGATGGACAACGGCCTGATCGCCCTGGTCCTCGTCTACCTGCTGCTGGTGGCGATCTTCGCCCACTGGGGCTATCCGCTGCTGATCCTGGCCACCATCCCGCTGGGTGCGGCCGGCGGCATCGTCGGCCTGGCATTGATGAACCTGGTGGGTGGCTGGCTGCCCCGGCTGGGGCTCGCCGAGATCCGCCAGCCCTTCGACATGATCACCATGCTGGGCTTTCTGATCCTGATGGGCACGGTGGTCAACAACCCCATCCTGGTCGTGCACCAGGCCCGCGTGAATCTGCGCGAGGCCACCGCGGACGTGCGCCAGGCGGTGCACGACGCCGTGGCCAGCCGCCTGCGCCCCATCGCCATGACCACCCTGACCACGATCGGCGGGCTCTCGCCCCTGGTCTTCCTGCCCGGCGAAGGGACCGAGCTCTACCGAGGGGTGGGTGCCATCGTGCTGTTCGGCCTGCTCGGCACCGCCTTCGTGACGCTGACCTTCCTGCCGGCGCTGACCGTCACCCTGCTGTCGCGAACCGGTCACCGCCGACACGGTCCCTTGAACCAGGCATAGGCGTGTCGGCCCGAGGAGGCGCTGCCCCATGAACCGCACCCTGATCCTGATCGGCCTCATCGTCGTCGCCGCGGGTCTGCTCTGGCCCTGGCTCTCCAAGCTGCCCCTGGGCCAGCTCCCCGGCGATATCGTCATCCGCCGCGAGAATGTCTCGTTCTACTTCCCGATCACCACCATGATCCTGGCGAGCCTGGTGGTCTCGGCCATCCTCTGGGTCTTCCAGCGCTGAGTTGAACTCGGCATGTGAGCCACTCCCGATGCCCGAAACCACAGCGGGCAGCCCGAAGGCTGCCCGCTGTCGCTTGCGCAGGACAGGCGATCAGAAGAACAGCCGCCGCAGGGCCTGACCGGGGTCGGCCTCACGCATGAAGGCCTCGCCCACCAGGAAGGCGTTGACGTCATGCTCGCGCATGCGCAGCACGTCGTCGCGGGTATGGATGCCGGACTCGGTGACCACGCTGACGCCGGCGGGAATCCGCGGCAGCAACTCCAGGGTAGTCTCGAGCCGGGTGTCGAAGGAGTGCAGGTCGCGGTTGTTGATGCCCACCAGGGCGAGGTCGAGCTTGAGGGCCCGGTCGAGCTCCAGGGCGTCGTGCACCTCCACCAGCACGTCCATGCCCAGCGCCACGGCCTGGCGATGCAGGTCCGCCATCCGCGCATCGTCCAGGGCGGCGACGATCAACAGGATGCAGTCGGCGCCGAGGGCGCGTGCCTCGCTGACCTGGTAGCCGTGGGTGATGAAGTCCTTGCGGATCACCGGCAGGCCACAGGCCTCGCGCGCCTCGATCAGGTAGTCCTCGTGGCCCTGGAAGAAGTCGGCATCGGTGAGCACCGAGAGGCAGGCCGCTCCGCCCTCGGCATAGCTCGCGGCGATCTCGCCGGGGCGAAAGTCCTCGCGGATCACTCCCTTCGAGGGCGAGGCCTTCTTGATCTCGGCGATCACCGCCGGATCGCCGGCCTGGATGGCGCGGTCGAGGGCGGCGACGAAGCCCCGCGGGGCGGCCTGCTCGGCGGCGAGGCGCAGCAGTTCCTGCTCGGAGACGACACGGCGCCGTGCGGCGACCTCCTCCTCCTTGCGGGCCAGGATGCGCTCGAGGATGGTGGGCAGGGGACGGGGTTCGGTCATGTCGGGCCTCACTGGGTGAACACGCGGGTAAAGTTGGCGAGCTCCCGGAGCTTCTCGAGCGGCAGCTTGGAAGCCTGGGCGTCCTGGGCCATGGCCACGCCCTCCGCGAGGCTGTCGGCCACCCCCGAGGCATAGAGGGCGGCGCCGGCGTTGAGCGCGACGATGTCCGCCGCCGGCCCCTCGCCCACCAGGGCCTGCTCGACCAGTCGCAGGCTGTCCTCGGCGGTCTTCACCCGTAGCGGGTCCAGGGACTGGCGGGCGATGCCGAAGTCCTCGGGGGTGATGGTGTACTCGCGGATCTCGCCCGCCTTCAGCTCGGCGACCAGCGTCGGCTGCGCCAGCGAGATCTCGTCGAGGCCGTCCTCGGCATGCACCACCAGCACGTGCTCGCTGCCCAGGCGCCGCAGCACCTCGGCCATCAGCGGCACCAGCTCGGGGGCATAGACCCCCAGTACCTGGTTGGGGGCGCCGGCGGGGTTGGTCAGCGGCCCCAGGATGTTGAACAGGGTGCGCACCCCCATCTCGCGACGCGGGCCCACGGCATAGCGCATCGCCGGGTGGTGGTTGGGCGCGAACATGAAGCCTACCCCCACCTGCTCGATGCAGCGGCCCACCTGCTCGGCATCCAGGTTCAGGTTGATGCCGGCCACGGCGAAGAGGTCAGCACTGCCCGACGAGGAGGAGACCCCGCGGTTGCCGTGCTTGGCGACATGGGCCCCGCCCGCGGCGACCACGAAGCTTGCCGCCGTGGAGACGTTGAAGAGGTTGGCGCCATCGCCCCCGGTGCCCACGATGTCGACCACGTTGTCGGCCTGCAGCCGGACCGGGTTCATCAGTTCGCGCATCACCTGGGCCGCGGCACTGATCTCCTCGGCGGTCTCGCCCTTCATGGCCATGCCCACCAGGAAGGCGGCGATCTGGGGATCGCTGGCCTCGCCGGTCATGATCTGGCGCATCACCTCATGGGTCTCGGCGAAGTTCAGGTTCTCGCGGCGCATCACCGCACCGATGGCCTCTCGCATCTGCATGACGTTGCTCTCCTCTGGCATGGGCGCGGCTCAGCGACGTTTCAGGAAGTTGGCCAGCAGCTCATGGCCCTGGCGGGTCAGGATCGACTCGGGGTGGAACTGCACCCCTTCGACATCCAGCTCACGGTGGCGCAGCCCCATGATCAGCCCCGGGGTGACATCGTCATCGTCGCACCAGGCGGTGACCTCGAGGCAGTCAGGCAGGCCCTCGCGCTCCACCACCAGCGAATGGTAGCGCGTTACCTCCAGGGGATCCTCGAGGCCCTCGAAGACCCCCTGGCCGAGGTGGCGGATCCGCGAGGTCTTGCCATGCATCACCTGGGGCGCGCGGACCACCTTGCCGCCATAGACCTGGCCGATGGCCTGGTGACCCAGGCAGATGCCCAGCACGGGGATCCGCCCGGCGAAGCGACGGATGGCCGCCATGGAGATGCCGGCCTCGTCGGGCGTGCAGGGCCCCGGCGAGATCACCAGGTGGCTCGGGGCCAGGGCCTCGATCTCCTCCAGGGTAATGGCGTCGTTGCGGTGGGTCACCACCTCGGCGCCCAGCTCCCCCAGGTACTGCACCACGTTGAAGGTGAAGCTGTCATAGTTGTCGATCATCAGCACGGACATGGCAGGCTCTCCGGCACTCGCCCGGCCAGCGCCGGACAACAGGAATCAGGGGTCACTCGAGGTTATCCAGGCCACGCTCGGCCATGGCCACGGCACGGAACAGGGCGCGGCCCTTGTTGAGCGTCTCCTGCCACTCCATCTCGGGCACCGAGTCGGCGACGATGCCCGCGCCGGCCTGGACGTGCAGTTGGCCATCCTTGATCACCGCCGTGCGGATGGCGATGGCGGTGTCCATGTTGCCGTGCCAGGAGAGGTAGCCCACCGCGCCGGAGTAGACGCCGCGCTTGACCGGCTCGACCTCGTCGATGATCTCGAGTGCCCGGATCTTGGGTGCGCCGGACACCGTGCCCGCCGGGAAGGTGGCGCGCAGCACGTCCATGGCGGAAAGCCCCGGCTTCAAGCGCCCGACGACATTGGAGACGATGTGCATCACGTGGGAGTAGCGCTCGACCACCATCCGGTCGGTCACCCTCACCGTGCCGGTCTCGCAGATGCGACCCACGTCGTTGCGCCCCAGGTCGATCAGCATCAGATGCTCGGCGAGCTCCTTGGGATCGGCCAGCAGGTCGGCCTCCAGGGCGCGGTCCTCCTCCTCGCTGTGGCCGCGCTTGCGGGTGCCGGCGATGGGCCGCACCGTCACCTCGCCCTCCTCCAGCCGCGTGAGGATCTCCGGCGAGGAGCCCGCCACCTGATGATCGCCCAGGTTCAGGTAGAACATGTAGGGCGAGGGGTTGAGGCTGCGCAGGGCCCGGTAGAGGTCTAGCGGCGGCGCCTGGTAGGGGATCGACATGCGCTGGGACGGGACGCACTGCATGACATCGCCGGCCAGCACGTACTCCTTGATGGTCTCCACGGCCGCCTTGAATCCCTCCTCGGTGAAGCCCGAGGTGAAGTGCCCCTCCTCCACCGCGGCGCGCCCGGTGCCGGGGCTGATGGTGTTGAGGGTGGCGCTGCGCAGGCGGACCTCCAGGCGTTCCAGCCGGTCCAGGGCGCGGGCGTAGACGTCCGGCTCGGCGGGGTCGGCATGCGTCCAGAGCGCCAGGCGGCCGGAGAGGTTGTCGAACACCACCAGGTCGTTGCAGACCATCAGCAGGATGTCCGGCACGCCGATCGGGTCGGGCTTCTCGACGCCTCGAAGGCGCGGTTCGATATAGCGGATGGTGTCGTAGCCGAAGTACCCCACCAGGCCACCGTCGAAGCGCGGCTGGTCATCGAGACGCGGCACCTTGAAGCGGGCCTGGAACTGCTCGATCCAGGCCAGCGGATCCTCCACCTCGCCGGCGCCCTGGAGCTCGCCATCGACGATATGGCTGACGGTGAAGCCACGGACCTCGAGGCGCTCTCGGCAGGGCAGCCCGATGATCGAGTAGCGCCCCCACTTCTCGCCGCCCTGCACGGACTCCAGCAGGAAGGTCCAGGGCGCGTCGGCCAGCTTGAGATAGGTGGAAAGCGGCGTGTCGAGGTCGGCCAGCACCTCGCGGGTAACCGGAATGCGGTTGTAGCCGGCGTCGGCCAGCTCGTGGAAGCGTTCGGGAGTCATCATGCCCGGGTCCTCGATGTGACGGGTTGGCGATGGCGGGCGCAGGGACGCCGCGGGTCAGGCTCGCGAGGCGAGCGTCACCATCGCCAGCCGCCGCGGGCAGGCGAACGGGGCAGGCGTCGGACGGCGGTCGAGAGGGGGTCCGGCTTCGTGCGGCTGATCATCGAGGGGTTTCCGCGTCTTATAGCAATAACATATTGATTGGGCCGCGCTTATAGCATTAGCCGGACTCACGTTAAACGAGTTCCGCCAGCGATTCAACCACGCCATCCGGGGCGCTATCGCGCACCGGCTCGCCGTGATTGTAGCCGTAGGGCACGGCCAGCGTGCGGAAACCCGCGGCGCGGCCGGCCTCGATGTCATGGCGCGAGTCACCGACCATCAGGCAGGCCGAGGGCGAGACGTCGAAGTGGGCCGCCACATGCAGCAGCGGGGCCGGGTCGGGCTTCTTCTGCGCCAGGCTGTCGCCCCCCAGGCAGAGGCCGAAGTGCGCCTGCAGGCCGAAGGCCTCGAGGATCGGCGCGATGAAGGCGCTGGGCTTGTTGGTCACCAGCGCCAGGGGCAGCCCCCGGTCGTGCAGGGCGTCCAGCGCCTGCCGCACCCCGGGATAGAGCCGGGTGCGGGCGCTGGGGTCGCGACCGTAGTGGTGGAGGAAGCCCTGGTGGGCCCGGGCCAGCAGCCCCGCCTCGGGGTCCCGGCCCAGGGCGTCCCGCAGGGCGCGCTCCATCAGCCTGAGCGAGCCATTGCCCACCCAGTCGCGGACCCGGGGCTCGCCGGGGGGCGCCAGGTCGAGATCCGCGAGGGCGGCGTCCACCGCCGCGGCCAGGTCGGGCACGGAGTCGACGAGGGTCCCGTCCAGGTCGAAGGTCACCAGACGGATGTCGTTCAGTAGGGGGTGCATGATGCCTCTCGCGATGCGGTCGGGCGAACATTATGCCGGACAGGCCATGGGCAGGAAATCGGGCAAGAGCTTATGCTGGAGACCCGTCCCTTATCTGGAGTCGCTGCATGAGTGTGCCAAGAATCGTCGTGGTCGGGGGTGGTGCCGGCGGCCTCGAACTGGTCACGCGCCTAGGCCGCAAGCTCGGCAGGCGCGGGCGAGCCGAGATCGTGCTGGTCGACCGCAATGCGACGCACATCTGGAAGCCGCTGCTGCATGAGGTCGCTACCGGGGCGCTGGATTCGGGGCTCGACGAGATCTCCTATCAGGGGCACTCCGCCGTCCATGGCTACCGCTTCCAGCGCGGCACCCTGTGTGATATCGACCGCGAGGCTCGCACCCTGAACCTGGCCCCCATCCTCGACGAGGACGGCAGCGAAGTGCTGCCCTCCCGCATGCTCGAGTACGACCTCCTGGTGCTGGCGCTGGGCAGCGTCAGTCATGACTTCGACACGCCGGGCGTCGGCGAGCATTGCCACTTCCTCGACAGCCCGCAGCAGGCCGAGGCCTTCCGCCGGGACATGCTCAATACCTTCCTGCGCTACAACAATCCGCGCCGGGACAAGCATGCGCGCATGGTCGTCGGCATCGTCGGCGCCGGCGCCACCGGGGTGGAACTGGCGGCGGAACTCCACGAAGCCTCGCGCATGCTGCAAAGCTACGGCGTCACGGACCTGGACAGTGACCACCTCGAGGTTCACCTGCTCGAGGCCGCCCCCCGCATCCTGCCGGCCCTGCCCGAGCGCATCAGCCAGGCGGTCCACCAGGAACTGGAGGGCCTCGGCGTGCGCCTCCATCCCGCCACCCGCGTGACCCGGGTGGAGGCCGACGCGATCCATACCGCCGATGGCAAGCGCATCGACACGGATCTCGCCGTCTGGGCGGCGGGCATCAAGGCCCCGCCCTTCCTCTCAGAGCTGGGACTGCCGACGGAGTCCAATCACCGACTCAAGGTTCACGCGACCCTGCAGAGCACGGAAGACCCCCTTGTCTTCGCCATGGGAGACTGTGCCAGCTGCCCCCAGCGCGATGGCAGCACGGTGCCCCCGCGCGCCCAGGCCGCCCACCAGCAGGTCGCGACGCTCTATCGCAACCTGCGGGCACAATTGGACGGCAGGCCGCTCAAGCCCTTTGTCTACCGGGACCGGGGATCGCTGATCTCGCTGGCGCACTTCGAGGCCGTCGGCAGCCTGATGCGCGGGGCCTCGGCACGGAGCCTGTTCATCGAGGGCCACCTGGCGAAGTTCTTCTACGCCTCGCTCTACCGCATGCACCAGCGTGCCATCCACGGCACGCTCAAGACGGGCCTCATCGTGGTGGTGGATGGCATCAACCGCTTCCTCAAGCCACGCATGAAGCTACACTGACCCAGCCCCTTCATCCGGACTGACCGTCAGGCCATCGGGACCTCTCCCGGCTCCACCTGCCGCTGTGCCAGCCAGGTGCGCTTGGCCCGCGCGGTCAGGCGCTTCAGGCGTGCCTCCAGGCGCAATGCCTCACCGCGGCTGCCGACGGGTTCCTGGTGACGAAGCACCAGCGGTCCCTTGCCGCGCAGCGCCTTGGCCCCCCGGCCGGCACGGTGTTCGGCCAGGCGCCGGGCCACGTCCGTGGTGATCCCGGTATACAGCGCACCGCCGGCCGTCTCCACCAGGTAGAGATGCCACAGGGGAGCAGGAACCGCCTCCTTCACGGGGCGCCCTATGCCCTGGCCAGCTGGTCGCGGAATTCGCGGATGACGCTGTCGTAGCGGTGCGGGTCGGCCTCGTTGCGCGCCTTGAACACCGCCGAGCCGGCCACGAAGGTATCGGCACCGGCCCGGGCGATCTCGGCGATGTTGTCGACCTTCACCCCGCCATCGATCTCCAGGCGGATCGGGCGACCCGAGGCATCGATGCGGCGGCGCGCCTCGCGCAGCTTGTCCAGGGTCCCAGGGATGAACGACTGGCCCCCGAAGCCGGGATTGACGCTCATCAGCAGGATCATGTCGATCTTGTCCATCACGTGGTCGAGATGGGAGAGCGGCGTGGCCGGGTTGAACACCAGGCCGGTCTGGCAGCCACCGTCACGGATCAGCTGCAGCGAGCGGTCGATGTGATCCGAGGCCTCCGGGTGGAAGGTGATGTAGCTGGCCCCGGCATCGATGAAGTCGCCGATCAGCCGATCCACCGGCTTGACCATCAGGTGGGCGTCGATGGGTGCGCTCACCCCGTGCTTGCGCAGGGCCTCGCAGACCATCGGCCCGATCGTGAGGTTCGGTACATAGTGGTTGTCCATCACGTCGAAGTGGACGATGTCGGCGCCAGAGGCCAGGACATCATCCACTTCCGCGCCCAGCCGGGCGAAATCGGCGGAGAGGATGGAAGGAGCGATGAGGAAGTCGCGGGTCGTGTCGGTCATGGAGTCGTCCGTCATGGGGGTGTGCAGGCGATCACGCGATCCCGGGCATTCTACCAGAGGCCCGCGAGGGTCAGGACCTCGCCCGGCGCCTCATGCGGGCTCCCGCCCTGCACCGCCGACGGTGCCGCGTCTCCGAGCATGGCGCCCCGTGCCGTCAGCGTGACCAGGCCATGAGCGACTCCTGCTCCCCGGTCTCCGGGTCCTCACGCTCATCGACGATGCTGAACCCCAGCCGCCGGTAGAAGGAGACGGCCCTCACGTTGCGCGAATAGACCCACAGGGTGATGCATTGGTGACCCTCCATGGCGTGGGCCATCAGGCCGGAACCATGGCCGAAGCTCTGCACCTCGGGATCCACGAACAGCGCCTCGAGATGATCACCGTGCATGGCGCAGAAGCCGATCACGCGTCGGCCGGCCTCCAGCACCTGCACCTCGCAGGCGGGAAGGCGGCGAAGCGCCATGTCATCGGCACGTGCCTTCCAGCAGGCCTCGGAGATGAAGGGGTGAGCCTGCTGGGAGGCGCGCAGCCAGATGTCGACAAGCTGCGGGAACTCCTCCCGGGTGGCGGGTCGGATCATGTCGCGGCTCCTGTGGCTATCACTGCAGTGTAACCCCTCGCACGGGACGGGTCGCCCCACCGGTTTCGGCCACCAGAGCCGGGGGATATACTCGGAGCCCTGCGATCATCGGGAGACTTTCCATGCAGCGTCGTCACTTCCTGGGTGCCTGTGCCCTGCTCCTCGCCACCGGCTGGCTGGCCGGCTGTGCCAGCCCTCACTATCTGCAGCTCGACCCCAGGCGTACGGCCCAGGTGCCGCAGAGCGGCAGCGGTCAGGAGGTCACCGTGACGGCCGTGGATGGTCGTGACAGCGAGGTGATCGGCACCCGGACCGGCAGTGCCATGTCCACCGCCGTGATCACCGTGAACGCCCACGAACTGGTGCCGCGGCTGCAGGCGGAGGCGGAACGCGCGGTGCGGGAAATGGGCTTCACCCCGACCACCGAGCGCGCCGAGGGACGACCCAGCCTGACGCTGACCCTGGACCACCTGGGCTACGAGCGTGGCGAGAGCCGTCCGGTCATCGACGAGGCACGGCTCGAGGCAGTGCTGGTCGCCGAGGCGATCAACGGCGGCAACACCTATACCGGCACCTATACCTCACGCCGCACCCAGAGCTATGCGGTGCGCCCCGACAAGGAGGCCAACACCCGCATGGTCAACGAGTTGCTCTCCGACAGCCTCGACCGTGCCTTCCGCGACCCCGAGCTGGGACGCCTGCTGGCACGCTGAACGCCTCAGGTCAGCGGGCCCCGGCGCTCCAGCGCCCAGGCACTCTCGCGAAAGCCGTTGGGCTCCGGCTCGCCGTCCTCCAGGTGGGTGATGCGGAAGTTGGGCTCGAACAGCTCGCGCACTTCCTCGGCGGACACGCTGAATGGTGGCCCCCCCGGGCCACGCGTCAGGCTGATCAGCAGCCCTCGAGCACCGGGGGGGATCAGCTGGGCCAGGTGGAAGGCGTAGCGCTGGCGGGTGGCCGCCGGCAGGGCGATCAAGGCGGCGCGGTCGTAGAAGGCCCCGATCTCCGCCGCCTGTTCGATATGGAAGTGGAAGAAGTCGCCGCTCCAGAGCTCCACGCTGCCCTGGCGACAGATGTCGAAACCGGCCTGACGGTAGCGGGTCACCTCCCCCACGCCCTCGGCGACGAACGCCTCGATGGCCTGCCCGGCCAGCTCGATGCCCAGCACCGGATGGTCATGGCGCGCCAGCCAGCGCATGTCCAGGCTCTTGCCGCACAACGGCACCAGCACCTTGGTGCCGGCCCGCACCCCCAGGCCGGGCCAGTAGCGGACCAGTAGCGGATGAGGCCGGTCACGGTGGAAACCGATGCGCCCCTCGCGCCAGCGCTCCAGCCATTCGTTGGCCATCACTCCCCCTGCCGGCCCGGCATCAGAACCAGCGATCTCGCTTGCGGCGACGACGCGGCAGGTGGGGCACGATCAGCCCCACCAGCAGGCCGGCCCCGGCGACCCCGCCACCGTACATGAAGTAGCGCATCAGCAGGTCTTCCTCCTGGGTATCCAGGCGGGCCTGGAGCTCGCGGATGGTGGAGCGCGACTGCTCGGTCTCCCCCTCGAGCGCCGAGTTGTGCGCCTCGAGCTCGGCGATGCGCCGCTCGCGGACCTCGAGGGTCTCGGTCATCGACGCGGTACGGCTCTCCCAGGTGTCGTTGATGCCGGAAAGCTCGTCGGTCAGCTCCTCCACCCGGGCTTCCAGCGCGGGCAGTTGCTGCTGGGCGCTGGGGTCCTCCTGCAGCTCGCTGCTGAGCACCCAGACGTCGTCGCCATCGGCGTCCTCCACCCGGCTGTAGTCGCCGCTGGTCTCGAGGACCGTCACCGGCTCGCCGGCGGTCAGGGTGCCGACGATCCGATAGCCGTCGGTCGGGCCACTGCGCACATAGGTGGTGAGCTCATCCGACACCCAGGCGGTGCCGTCGGCCGCCTCCTGGGCATGCAACATGGGGGGGAGCGTCGCGAGCGCCACGCCCAGTGTCAGAATCTTGAGTCTATGTATCGTCATGCCGTTATCCTGGCTGTCCAAGGCTCGCGTGTCGCGGCTCTGTCGCGTAGGGCGCACCACCTGCGGACGTCCCTGCCGGCCGCGGCGGCGATGCTGTTCGTGGTATCGGGTTACCCACAGCGACTGTGGACAACCATCGGGAAAACCGCTGGAAAGCCACCCGCAGCCGGCATGCCAACCGCCCCTTGCCGCTGCCGGTCACTTTCTGACCAGGGCACGCACCCGTGCCCGCCCCTTGAAGGCGCACAGGGTACCACAGTCGCGCCGGCCGTCAGCTGGCCCCGATGGCGGCCGCCGCGTATAATATGGGGTCTTGTCCGGGTGGCCATTCGGCCATCTGCCAACGTCCATCCACCGGTGCACCGTCGCGCCAGATGCCGCGACCTATTCTTATGGCGAAGAAACTCTTCATCAAGACGCATGGCTGCCAGATGAACGAGTACGACTCCGCGCGCATGGCGGATCTGCTCGGCGAATCCCATCAGCTCGAGCTCACCGACGACGAGCGCGATGCCGACGTCATCCTGCTCAACACCTGCTCCATTCGCGAGAAGGCCCAGGAAAAGGTGTTCCACCAGCTGGGGCGCTGGAAGAAGCTCAAGGAGGCCAACCCCGACCTGGTGATCGGCGTCGGGGGCTGCGTGGCCAGCCAGGAGGGCGAGGCGCTGCGCAAGCGCGCGCCCCATGTCGACATGGTGTTCGGGCCCCAGACCCTGCATCGCGTGCCGTCCATGCTCGACTCGCGGCGCAACGACCAGATCTCGGTGGTCGACGTCACCTTTCCCGAGATCGAGAAGTTCGACCACCTGCCCAAGCCGAGTTCCGACGGCGCCACCGCCTTCGTCTCGGTGATGGAGGGCTGCTCCAAGTACTGCACCTTCTGCGTGGTGCCCTATACCCGCGGCGAGGAGGTCTCGCGCCCCTTCGAGGCAGTGATGGAGGAGGTGATCCACCTGGCCGACCAGGGCGTGCGCGAGATCAACTTGCTGGGGCAGAACGTCAATGCCTACCGCGGCGAGAACCAGCTGGGCGACGAGATCGACCTGGCCGAGCTGATCAGCTGCGTGGCGGCGGTGGAGGGCATCGACCGGATCCGCTTCACCACTTCCCATCCCGTGGAGTTCTCCGACAGCCTGATCGAGGCCTACGGGGAGATCCCCGAGCTGGTCAGCCACCTGCACCTCCCGGTGCAGGCCGGGTCGGATCGCGTGCTCGCCGCCATGAAGCGCGGCCACACCATCGAGGAGTACGTCGAGAAGATGGAGCGCATCCGCGCACTGCGCCCGGACATCAGCTTCTCCTCGGACTTCATCATCGGCTTCCCCGGCGAAACCGAGGCGGACTTCGAGGCCACCATGGACCTGATCCACCGCATCGGCTTCGACCACTCCTTCAGCTTCGTCTACTCGGCACGCCCCGGCACGCCGGCAGCCAGCCTCGAGGACGACACCCCGCAAGGCATCAAGAAGCAGCGCCTGGCGATCCTCCAGGAGCGCATCAACCAGCAGGCGATGCAGATCAGCCGGCGCATGGTGGGCACCACCCAGCGCATCCTGGTCACCGGCTTCTCGCCGAAGGACCCGGGGCAGCTCTCCGGGCGCACCGAGAACAACCGCGTGGTCAACTTCCGTGCCGCCAACCCCTTCGAGCTGATCGGCTACTTCGTCGACGTGGAGATCAGCGAGGCGCTGCCCAACTCGCTGCGCGGCGAGCTGGCCTCCCCTGCTCGCTTCTGAGTGCCACGATTGCCCCGGCCAAGGCCGGGGCAGTAAGCTGACCCCCACATTCCCTTAAACGGATCCCCCTGCCTTGAGCCAGCCATCTTCCACGGCCAATCGCATCGTCACCCTGAACCTCGAGCCCAACGACCCCCGGCGCCTGGCCAACCTCTGCGGCCAGCGGGACGAACATCTCAAGCTGGTCGAGTCGCGGCTCGGCATCACCCTGCGCAACCGCGGTAACATCTTCCAGCTCGCCGGACCGACCCATCGCGTCAAGGCGGCCGCCAACGTGCTGGAACACCTCTATCGCGAGACCGAGGCCAGCGACCTGGAGCCGGACACCGTGCACCTCTTCCTGCAGGAGTCGGGCCTGGAAGCGCTGGACGAGGAGGAAGGTGGCGAGCCGGAGGACGAGGTGCTGCTGCGTACTCCGCGTACGCTGATCAAGCCCCGCGGCCTCAACCAGCAGGGCTACGTGCAGAGCATTCGCGCCCACGACATCAACTTCGGCATCGGCCCGGCGGGTACCGGCAAGACCTACCTGGCCGTGGCGGCGGCGGTGGAGGCGCTCAACCAGCAAGAAGTGCGCCGCATCCTGCTGGTTCGCCCGGCCGTGGAGGCCGGCGAGAAGCTCGGCTTCCTGCCCGGGGACCTGGCCCAGAAGATCGACCCCTACCTGCGCCCGCTCTACGACGCCCTCTACGAGATGATCGGCTTCGAGCAGGTGGCCAAGCTGATCGAGCGCCAGGTGATCGAGATCGCCCCGCTGGCCTACATGCGCGGGCGCACCCTCAACAACGCCTTCATCATCCTCGACGAGAGCCAGAACACCACCCGCGAGCAGATGAAGATGTTCCTGACCCGCATCGGCTTCGGCTCCACCGCGGTGATCACCGGCGACGTCACCCAGGTCGACCTGCCCCGCGGCCAGACCTCGGGGCTGATCCAGGTGCTCGAGGTACTCAAGGGGACCCCCGGCATCGGCGTGACCCACTTCGCCGCCAAGGACGTGGTGCGCCACCCGCTGGTACAGCGCATCATCGAGGCCTATGACCACTTCGAGGCCGAGCAGGAAGCCTCCGAGCGCGCCCAGCGCGAGGAGCGCGAGTCCCTGCGGCAGGAACGCCTGGAGCGCGCCCGGCAGGACAAGCAGCGCCACGACGACCAGGGGCCCGTCGACTCATGAGCGCCCTGCTCATCGACCGCCAGGTCGCGCTCGAGGTCGACGGCCTGCCGTCACAGGCCGAGCTCGAGGCCTGGGTGGCCGTGGTGCTGGCCCGTCATGCCGATGAGCCACGCCACGAGCTCACCATCCGCTTCGTCGATGACGCCGAGAGTCGGGCCCTCAATCGCGACTACCGCGGCAGGGACAGGCCCACCAACGTGCTCTCCTTCCCTTTCGAGAACCCGCCCGGGGTCGATCTGGGGCTGCTCGGTGACCTGGTGGTCTGCCACCCGGTGGTGGTCCGCGAGGCCGCGGAGCAGGACAAGTCGCTGCGCGCTCACTACGCTCACATGGTGGTCCACGGCACCCTGCACCTGCTGGGTCATGACCACCTGGAGGAGACCGAGGCCGAGGCCATGGAGGCCCTCGAGCGTGAGATACTCGCGTCGCTGGGGATCGCCGACCCCTATGCGCCGTCGAATCACGATTCCGATACCGAGGACGAGAGAGCCGACGCATGAGCGAAGACCGATCGAGCAGTCAGGGCAGCAAGTCCTGGCTCGACAAGCTGTTCAGTGCCCTGTCCAGCGACAGCGATGAACCCAGCTCTCGCGACGAACTGCTGGAGTTCCTGCGCCAGGCAGGTTCCCGCCTCAAGCTCGACCAGGACGCCATGATGATCATCGAGGGCGCCCTGAACATCAGCGACCAGCAGGTGCGCGAGGTCCTCATCCCTCGCTCCCAGATCACCGCCATCGCCCTCGACCAGCCCCTCGAGGAATACCTGCCGGTAATACTCGAGACCGGCCACTCCCGCTATCCGGTGATTGGCGAGAACCTCGACGAGGTCAAGGGCATCCTGCTGGCCAAGGACCTGCTCCCGCTGCTGCGTGGCGGCCAGGGGAACGGCATGCCCTTCCAGCTCGACGAGGTGCTGCGACCGGCCATGTTCGTGCCCGAGTCGAAGCGCCTCAACAGCCTGCTCAAGGAGTTCCAGGACACCCGCAACCACATGGCGGTGGTGGTGGACGAGTATGGCGGCACGGCGGGCATCGTCACCATCGAGGACATCCTCGAGGAGATCGTCGGCGAGATCGAGGACGAGCACGACATCGACGAGGAGATCGATATCCGCGAGCTGGGGGACGAGCGCTATGCGATTCGCGCCCTGACCACCATCGAGGACTTCAACGACCGCTTCGGCACCCGCTTCTCGGACGACGAGTTCGACACCCTCGGCGGCCTGGTGATGCAGCGCTTCGGGCACCTGCCGGGACGCGGCGAACACACCGAGATCGGTGGCTGGCGCTTCACGGTACTCAACGCCGACAACCGCCGCATCCGCCTGCTCGAGGCCGAACCCTGCGAGGAGAGCGCCGAGGAGTGACGCGGCCCCATGACCACGGATGGACACCATGGCTGACGCCCGACTGACCCCGGCACTGGGCTGCCTGGCGGCCCTGCTCGCCGGCGGCCTGACCACCCTCAGTGCCGCTCCCTTCGCGCTCTGGTGGCTGGGCCCGGTGGCCGCCGGTCTGGTCTACCTGGGACTGCATGCGTTGACGCCCGCCCAGGCGGCGCTTCGCGGCTGGTGCTACGGGCTGGGCCTGTTCGGCTCCGGGGCCTCCTGGGTCTACGTCTCGATCCATGACTACGGCTACACCGGCGTGCCCCTGGCGCTCTTGCTCACCGCGCTGTTCGTCGCCGGCCTGGCGCTGTTCTTCGCCCTCACCCTCTGGCTCTACCGGCGGCTGTGCGGGCCGCGCCTCGCCGCGCTGAGCTTCGCGGGCGCCTGGGTACTGGGCGAGTGGCTGCGCACCTGGCTGTTCACCGGCTTCCCCTGGCTGCTGCTGGGCAGCGCCCAGGTCGATTCTCCGCTGGCCCCCTGGGCCCCGGTGGGCGGCGTCTACCTGCTGACGCTGATCACCGCCCTCACCGGCAGCCTCGGCGTCGAGCTCCTTCGCCGCCGCGCCTGGGCCGCCGCGCCGCTCGCCGCGCTGTGGCTGGTGCCGCTGGCCCTGCCCGCCCAGTGGACCTCCCCCGCCGGCGAGCCGGTGCGCGTCGCCCTGCTCCAGGGCAACCTCCCCCAGCTGATCAAGTGGACCCCCGAGGGGCAGCGCCGCGCGGTCGACACCTATCTCTCGATGACCCGCGAACTGGAGACGGACGTCGACCTGGTGATCTGGCCCGAGGCCGCCCTGCCCATGTTCGAGGACCAGGCCGCCCCCCACCTCGACCGGGCCCGGGCCGGCCTGCCGAGGGACACCGACCTGCTCACCGGCATCCTGCAGCGTGACGACGAGGGCCGCTACTACAACAGCGTCGTCGGTCGGGGCGACGTGGAGGGCGAGTATCGCAAGGCCCACCTGGTGCCGTTCGGCGAGTACCTGCCGCTGGAGAGCCTGCTGCGCGGGGCCATCGCCTTCTTCGACCTGCCGGCGCCGACCATGGCCCCGGGACCGGCCAACCAGGCGCCGATCCGCGCCGGCGAGCTGACCATCGGCAACGCCATCTGCTACGAGATCATCTATGCCGACCTGGTGGCCTCGCGAGCCCGCGATGCCGGGGTCCTGCTCACCGTCTCCAACGACACCTGGTTCGGGCGCTCCATCGGGCCGCTGCAGCACCTGCAGATGGCCCGCCTGAGGGCCCTGGAGAACGGCCGCCCGGTGGTGCGTGCCACCAGCAACGGCGTGACTGCCCTCATCGACCCGCAGGGCAGGGTCACGGCCCGGGCCCCGCAGTTCGAGGCCACCGTCCTCGAGGGCGAGGTCACGCCCATGCAAGGCCTCACGCCCTTTACCCGCACGGGCAGCTGGCCAGCCTGGCTGCTGGCGGCCCTGCTGGTGCTGCCGGGGATTCAGCGCCGAGCGCCGAGCCAATAGCAGCCAAAATAGCAGCCAAGCAGCCAAGCAGCCAAGCAGCCAAGCAGCCAAGCAGCCAAGCAGCCAAGCAGCCATCAGTGTGTGCTGCTCCCGAAAAAAGCGAACCCCGAGGTCATGGCCTCGGGGTTCGCTTGTAGCTCGGCGCTTGTAGCTCGGCGCTTGTAGCTCGGCGCTTGTAGCTCGGCGCTTACTTCTCGCCCAGCACCTCGGGGATGGTCATGCGCACATAGCGCCCCGGGGCCGGCTCGAGGATATCGAGCTCGCCGTCACCGGGCTGTCGCGCCGGCACCAGCTTCTCGGTGTCCACATAGCCGTTCTCGGTGATCCACGCCTGCCAGTGGGGCCACCAGGAGCCCTCATGGGGCTCGGCGCCCTCCAGCCACTCCTCGGCGGTGCCCGGCAGCTCGTCGTTGGTCCAGTAGCCATACTTGTTCTTGCTGGGCGGATTGACGATCCCGGCGATATGGCCGGAGCCACCCAGCACGAACTTGACCGGCCCCTTGGGCAGCAGGGCGCCGTAGTAGGTGCTGTTCCACTTGGCGATGTGGTCTTCCCGGGTGGAGATGAAGTAGCTCGGCGTGGAGATCTTGCGCAGGTCGATCTTGACCCCGTCGAGCTCGATGCCACCCGGCTGGACCAGACGGTTCTCCAGGTACATGTGCCGCAGGTACCAGGCGTGGGTCCCGGCCGGCAGGTTGGTGCCGTCGGTGTTCCAGTAGAGCAGGTCGAAGGGGGCGGGTGCATCGCCCTTCAGGTAGTTATTGATGTAGAAGGACCAGAAGAGGTCGTTCTCGCGCAGCAGGTTGAAGGAGTAGGCCATGACCCGGCCGTCGAGGTAGCCATCCCGCTCGAGCTTGGCCTCGATGCCCTCGAGAACCGGCTCGGAGAGGAAGACACCGATCTCGCCCGGATCGCGGAAATCCTGCAGGGTCGCCATGTAGGTCACCGACTTGACCTTGCGGCCACGCCGGGTGCTGGTCAGGTAGGCCACGGTCGAGGCGGCGAGGGTCCCGCCGATGCAATAGCTCATCAGGTTGACCGACTTCTCGCCGGTGGCCTGCTCGATGGCCCCCATGGCGGCGATGGGGCCCATCTGCATGTAGTCGGCCCAGGTCAGGTCACGCTGGTCGGGGCCGGGGTTGCGCCAGGAGATCAGGAAGACGGTGTGGCCCTGCTCCACCAGCCAGCGCACCAGGGAGTTGTCCTGACGAAGATCGAGGATGTAGTACTTGTTGATCCAGGGCGGCACCACCAGCAGCGGGGTCTTGTAGACCTGCTCGGTGGCCGGCGTGTACTGGATCAGCTGGATCAGCTCGTTCTCGTAGACCACCGCCCCCGGGGTGACGGCGATGTTCTCGCCGATTTCGAAGGCGCTGCGATCGGTCATGGTGACATTGAGACCCTCGGCGGAGTTGGCCAGGTCCTCGCGCAGCCGGGCCAGGCCCTCGACCAGGTTCTGGCCACGGGTCTCCATGGTCTTGCGCATCACCTCGGGGTTGGTGGTGACGAAGTTGGTCGGCGCCATGGCATTGACCAGCTGGCGTGCATAGAACCCGAGGTTGCGTTTCTGGTCCTCCGAGAGGCCATCCAGGCGCTCGATCAGCTCTTCCACCATGCGCGAGAACAGTAGGTACTGCTGCATGATCGCCAGGTAGTAGGGATCATCGCGCCAGGCATCGTCCCGGAAGCGGCGGTCGCCCTTGTCCGGGGTGATCAGCGGCTCGACCTCCTCGCCGGCGAGGCTGCGCAGCGACTGCTGCCACAGCTGGAACTGGTCCTGGAGCAGCCGGGACTGGGTCTGCCACAGCAGGGGCGGGTTCTGCATCAGCGACTGGGCACCGGCCTGAAAGCACTGGCGCATGTCTTCATGGACCGATTCCGCGGCATCGCTGGGCACCATGCGTGCCAGCAGATCCTGCATCAAGGCCTTGTATTCCTCGCCGATCACGGCGAGCTGGGCATTCCACGCCTCGAGCTCGGCCTGTGTCGGTGCTTGCACCCCTGACTGCATTGACCCCTCCTGTTATTCATCAAGGCCGGTGTTGCTGACGGCCGGACACTGACACCGGCCTAAGGCCTTGTAGTCTGTTACCGCATCACCTTGCGACGGGCAAGGCTTGGCCAACCACGGCAAGGTCCGGCACCCGGGATCCGGGCACCGGACAGGCACGGCTAG
Source organism: Halomonas rhizosphaerae (assembly GCF_030012485.1). NCBI lineage: Bacteria > Pseudomonadati > Pseudomonadota > Gammaproteobacteria > Oceanospirillales > Halomonadaceae > Halomonas > Halomonas rhizosphaerae. Next base: position 314,513 of record NZ_JASCQQ010000027.1, on the reverse strand, counting down.
CTTATCCTGTTATCAGCGCTTGCGCGACGAGGACTGGCTGGTCGCCTTGGCGGGCTCATCCGATTTCGGTGCCTCGCCCTTGGCGGCCTGGCCCGCCTTCTCGGCCTGCTCGGCGAGCTGCTTGCCCGACTCGGCATAGAGCTTCTCGAGCTCGGCCTTGAACTCCAGGCTCATCTCGCTCATCGCCTTGGCATCCTCGAGCATCTGCTTGGAGAGCTCGTTCATCATCTCGGCCTGGCGGGTGCCGAAGTCGCGCATGCTCTCGGCGTCGGTCACTTCGCCGGCGTCTCGCATGCGCTCGGTGCCCATCTGGCTGTAGCGCTTCATGGACTCCATCTGATACTGGGTCATCTTCTCCATGTTGTTCAGCATCAGGGAGTTGAGCTTGCGCATCGGTTCGAAGAACTGACGGGTCTGCTCGTTGAATGCGTTGATCATCTTGTCTTGGTCTTGCATGTCGAACTCCTCCTGGAGGATCGATAACGAACGGCTTGCTGCACTGCACAAAGCCTAGTCTGCCACCAGCTGTGTTGCAACCGTATTAATGGCGCCCCCCGCGAAGGTCGAATGCGCCCCGTCGGCTTCCGCCGTCAACTCTCGCGCTTGCTGCGGGAGCGGGCACTGGCCGTGGACTTGCGGGAGGTGCTGCCCGCGCTGGACTTCCCGGCTGAGCCACCGGACGACTTACCCGAACTCCCGGACTCCCCCGCGTCCGTCTTCTGGCCTCCCTTCTGGTCTCCGCTCGCTGTCCCGCCGCCGCTGCTCGCGGAACTGGCGGCCTTGGTCAGCATGTCGAGCATCATCTGCTGGTAGTTGCCGAAGCTGGACAGGCCCTGGGAGAGCCCCTGGGAGAGGTTCTGGGACAAGCCGGGCTGCTGCAGGAAGGGTTGCATCAGGCTCATCGGGTCATACCCTTCCGTACCCGACTCCATCTGCTTGTAGATCCGATTCAGCAGGTCCTTCTGGAAGGCCTCCACGTCCGGCAGGCCCAGCGCCCGGCGAAACTCCTCGGGGGTCAGGTCGAACTCGACGTTGATCTTCATGGCGTCACTCTTGTGGATGGTCCACTGAAGTGTAGCAGCCATGCCGGATAGCGCGGCTCAGCGCAATCGGGGCGTCGACACCTGGACCTCGGCATTCTGGCCGCGGTGACGCAGCAGGTGGTCCATAAGCGTCAGCGCCATCATCGCCTCGGCGATGGGCGTGGCACGGATGCCCACGCAGGGGTCGTGGCGCCCCCTGGTAACCACCTCGACCGGGTGGCCATGGACGTCGATGCTGCGCCCCGGCGTGGTGATGCTGGAGGTAGGCTTGAGCGCCAGATGGGCGATGATCGCCTGACCGCTGGAGATGCCGCCGAGCACCCCGCCGGCATGGTTGGAAAGGAAGCCCTCGGGGGTCATCTCGTCGCGATGCTCGCTGCCGCGGCTTGCCACGGCGGCGAACCCGTCGCCGATCTCCACGCCCTTCACCGCGTTGATGCTCATCAGGCCGTGGGCCAGTTCGGCGTCCAGGCGATCGAACACCGGCTCGCCAAGCCCCGGCGGCACGCCCTCTGCCACCACGCTGATCCTTGCCCCCACCGAGTCCTGGTCACGGCGCAGCTGGTCCATGTAGGCCTCGAGCTCCGCCACGCGATCGGGGTCGGGGCAGAAGAAGGGGTTCTCGTCCACCGCGTCCCACTGCTTGAAGTCGATGGCAATCGGGCCGAGCTGGCTCATGTAACCGCGGACGGAGATCCCCTGCGCGGCAAGATACTTCTTGGCGATGGCCCCGGCCGCCACTCGCATGGCGGTCTCCCGGGCACTGGAGCGCCCGCCGCCGCGGTAGTCGCGGATACCGTACTTGTGGTGGTAGCTGTAGTCGGCGTGGGCCGGGCGGAACTGGTCCTTGATCTTCGAGTAGTCCTTGGAGCGCTGGTCGGTGTTCTCGATCATCAGGCCGATGGTCGTGCCGGTGGTCACCCCCTCGAAGACGCCGGAGAGGATCTGTACCCGGTCGGGCTCACGCCGCTGGGTGGTGTGGCGGGAACTGCCGGGGCGACGGCGATCCAGGTCGCGCTGCAGGTCCGCCTCGGTGAGCGGCAGTCCCGGCGGGCAGCCGTCGACGATGGCCCCCAGCGCAGGCCCGTGGCTCTCGCCGAAGGTGGTGACGGTGAACAGCTTGCCGAAGGTGTTGCCGGACATGGGCGCTCCTCCTGGGTCGGGAGATGGAAATCAGGCGAAGGACGCCGCATGGGCGTCGAGTTCTGCAGCGGTCAGGGCAAACACCCCCTGGCCACCGCGTTCGAATTCGAGCCACAGGAAGGGCACCTCGGGGAAGGCAGCCTCCAGGTGATGGTCGGAGTTGCCGACCTCGACGATCAATACGCCCGCGTCGGTGAGGTACTCGCGAGCCTCGCGCAGGATGCGGCGCACGATATCCAGCCCGTCGGCCCCCGCGCCCAGCGCCAATGCCGGCTCGTGGCGGAACTCGGCGGGCATGGTGGTCAGGTCGCGGGTGTCCACATAGGGCGGGTTGCAGACGATCAGGTCATAGCGCTGGCCGGCGAGCCCCGCGAAGAGGTCGGACGCCACGGCACGAACCCGCTCGCCCACCTCGTGGCGGGTGATGTTGATACGGGCCACGGCCAGGGCGTCGGGGCTGATGTCGGCCAGGTCGACCTCGCAGCCGGGCAGGTGCAGCGCCGTGGCGATGCCAATGCAGCCCGATCCGGCGCAGAGGTCGAGCACGCGCCTCGGCGGCTCGACGGGGAACCAGGCGGCGAAGCCATGCTCGATCAGCTCGGCGATGGGCGAGCGGGGAATCAGCACCCGCTCGTCGACGCTGAAGGGGACACCGGCGAAGAAGGCCTCGCCCAACAGGTAGGGCAGCGGGCGGCGGGTCTCGATGCGGGCGCGAACCAGCGACACGATGCGGGCACGCTCCATGGGCAGCAGCCGCGCCTCGAGCACCGCCGGGTCGACGTTCCAGGGCAGGTGCAGGGCGCCCAGCGTCAGCGCCACGGCCTCGTCCCAGGCGGAATCGGTGCCGTGGCCGTAGAAGAGGCTCGCCAGGTGGAACTCGCTGGCGGCCCAGCGCAGGCAGTCGCGCAGGGTGACCAGGCCATCGGCGAGGGCCTCGTCGCTGAGCACGAGGGTGGAGGAAGACGCATCAGGGAGAGATTCAGCCACGGGGCATCCTGGAGTCGGAGGGTTCGGGTCGGGACGAGAGCCGATTGTAACCGGGCCCGCGGTTCACAGCCACGGCAGGGGCGGTATACTGGCGCTTTGCGTCACAAGCCGAATGCCCCATGAGTCGAGACCGCCATCCCTCGGACGAGGACGAGATCAGTGCCTTTCGCCAGGCCCTGAAAGAGGCCGGCGTGCGCCCGATCGCCAGCAACCGGGCCGATCCCGGGCGCCGGCGCCGGGGGGATCCCGCCGCGGCCGAGCGACGGGCCGCGGCGACCTCGGCCCCTGACGACCTCGCCGCGGCCGGTCGCACCTCGGATGGCCGGGTGGAGCCGGTGCGACCCTCCGAGTTCCTCGACTTCGCGCTGCCCGACCTGCCCTGGCGCACCCGCCAGCAGCTCAAGCGCGGGCGCATCGGCTGGGAGGCCGGGCTCGACCTGCATGGCCATACCCTCGAGGAGGCCCGGCAGGAACTGGAGGCCTTCCTGCGCGACGCCGCGAGCCGCCACCGGCGCTGCGTGCTGGTCGTCCACGGCAAGGCCTGGGGCACCACCAGCGACTATCCGGTGATCAAGAGCCACGTGAATGCCTGGCTGCGGGAGTGGCCGAGCGTGCTGGCCTTCTGCTCGGCGACCGCGATCGACGGCGGCACGGGGGCGGTCTACGTGCTGCTCAGGCGGCGCGGCAGTCAGGCCTGACACCGTTCAGGACACCCCCTCCCCTTCCTGGCCTTCCCTGGTCGGCGTTTCCACGACGATGGACGGGCTTCCCCAGCCGGGATGGGCACGTCCCTCGAAGCGGTCCAGCGCCTCCACGGCCAGGTGCCTGCCGAGACTGATCAACGCCTCGGCGCGGTGGAACTCATAGGCACCACAGACCGTCTTGGGTACCTCGATGAGCACATCCGGCGGATAGCCCGCTACCTTGTACTTGGCCAGGGCCGCCTGAGTGATGTCGAAGGAGGCCAGCACCATGTCCAGGCGTCCCCACTCGCGACGGCCGCGCTCCAGGGCCTCGTCCACCTCGCTCCTGCCGCCATTGGTACTGGTAGTGGCGTTGGTATTGCCGAAGCCATCGAACAGCCGACGGGTAGCCCCGCGGACCCCGTCGATCCAGCTGGCAAAGTCGACGCCACCGGCTTCCCGAGACTTCTCGCGCGCCTGCTCCTCGGCGACCTCCTCGGGGGGCAGCAACTCCTCCAGGGTCACCGGGCGCGGGCTATGCGCCGTGGCATTGACTGCCAGCACACAGTCCGCCTGGGCCGACACCGTGGGGATGATCGGCAGCGGGTTGAGCAGCCCGCCATCCACCAGCACCTGGTCGCCGCGATGCACCGGCGTGATCACCCCGGGCACGGCGATCGAGGCGCGGATCGCCTCGAGCAGCGAGCCGCTCTGGAACCACACCTCGCGCTGACGGGTCAGGTCGGTGGCCACGGTGGTCACGGGGATCTCCAGGTCCTCGATGCGGGTATCGCCGATCAGGCTCTCGAGCTTGCCCATCACCTTGTTGGCCCGCATGGCCCCCATGGGGCTCCAGGTGACATCGACCAGCCTGAGCACATCGAAGTAGTCCAGCCGGCAGACCCAGTCGCGGTAGGCGGCCAGCTCCCCTGCCGCGTAGACGCCGCCCACCAGGGCGCCCATGGAGCAGCCGGAGATCGCCACCACCCGATAGCCTCGCGCCTCGAGCTCCTCGATGACCCCGATGTGGGCATAGCCACGGGCGCCCCCGCTGCCGAGCACCAGTGCCACGCTCTTGCGCCCTGTGTTGTCGGCTTCCCGCTGCTGGCTCATGATGCGCCCCCCTTCTCGGCTCCCAGGATCAGCTCTCGTGCCACTCGACGATGGCCTCCACCACCCCTGCTGCGGCCGACGGCTCCAGGTGCAGGTGATGCCCTCCCGGCAGCACGCGGCGCGTCAGCCTCGCCACCGCCGCCCGGGCCTGGCGTGCCCGCGCCCGCTCTCCCAGGATGCCGGTTTCCCCCTCCACCAGCAGCACCGGGCAACGGATCGCTGCCAGCATGGCCCCCACCTGCTCGGGAGAGAGCCGCACCAGGGACGGGCGCAGCAGGCGGGCATCGGTGCGCAACTGCACGTGACCACCGGGCAACGATTCGAGGTTGCGTGACACCAGCGGGCGCGCCGTCTCCGCATCGATGGGCGTCGCCCCGCCGGCCACCCGTGCCGCCACGGCGGTCTCATTATCAGGATAGCGCGGCCCCGTCGAGAGGGGGCGCCGATCGGCGAGCAGGCCCTTGCGCAGCTGGCCAGGTGCCTCGCCGGCCTCGGTGGTCAGCGCCCCCAGGCCGTCGAGCAGCACCAGCGTCTCGACGCGCTCCGGCAGGGCGGCGGCCGTCAGGCAGGCCACCCCGGCCCCCATGGAGTGGGCCAGCAAGGGCACCCGCGCGAGGCCCAGGTGGTCACAGGCATCGAGGAGGTCGTGGCAGTAGTCCCACAGTGCATAGTCGCCACGACGGTGGTAGGACAGGCCATGGCCGGCAAAGTCGATGGCCACCACCCGGATGCCGAGGTCTGCGACCAACCGGGGGGCGAGGCGTGAAAAGCTGGCGGCATTGTCCAGCCAGCCGTGCAGCGCCAGCCAGGTGGGGGCCTGATCATCGCCCCAGGCCAGCGCCGCCAGGCGGCCGCCTGCCAGTCTCAGGGAGCGGGGCTCGCTCATGCCGGCGACTCCAGCAGGTCGTCGAGCAGGGCCAGCAGGGCCGAGCGGGTCTGGTCGGGGAACTCCATGGGGAACATGTGTCCGCCCGGGACCTGGGCCACGCTCACGCCCCGCCGTGCCAGACGGCGACGTCGACGCGGAGTGAGCAGGTCGGACTCGGCACCGGCCAGCACCCCCAGGGGCACCCTGACCCGGCCGGGGAGATCACCCAGGTGGTCCGGCAGGTGGCGGAAGACCTGCACCTCGATGTCGGGGTCGTAGAGCAGCACCACGCGACCGTCGTCCAGCTCCCGTGTACCGCCGTCCACGTAGTCGTGCAGGGCGGCCTCGGTGAAGCGCCGGAAGAATCCCCGCCGGCGCAGGTAGTGGAACATCGCCTGGCGGTCGGGCCAGCTGTCGCGACGGCCCAGGCTCCTGCCCGCGGGGGTCACCCGGTCGGCCAGGCCCAGGCGCTTGGCCGCCTTCATGACCCAGGCCTCCAGGCCCAGCATCAGCGGCGGGTCGAGCATCACCACGCAGCGGAACCTCTCGGGCGCGCGCTCGGCGGCCATGGCCATCAGCACGCCGCCCATGGAGTGGCCCACGCCGACCACCGGGCCCGGGAGGCGGGCCAGGTGCTCGAGCAGCTCGTCGCGCAGGGCCAGCCAGTTATGCCCGACGGGGAAGTCGGGATGATGGCCCAGCCGATCCAGCGGGTGCACGTCGAACCGCTCGGCCAGCGGCGCCAGGAAGCTGCGGTAGCTCTGCCCCGGGAAGCCGTTGGCGTGGGCAAAGACGAGGGGAATGCGCGAGGCGTGGTCGGATCTGCTCATGGACTCTTCCTGCTGGCGGGCGCCCGGCCGGCACCCTTCTGGCGATAGCAGGCTAACGGGATTACCATGATCCGCCAAGTCGCCCGGCGGCGACAGGCCAATCGACAGGAGCCCCTCGTGGAAGACCCCCGCAAGCCCATCCGTGATACCCGCACCCGCAATCGCGTGTTCCTGGTGACCGTGGTGGCCGCCATCGTCGTCGGCTTCTGGCTGACGCGCTAGGCCAGGCCCCATGGAGCTCTCCACCCTCTTCCTGCAGACCCTGGAGATCACCCTGCCGGTGTTCGCCATGGTCTTCATCGGCATTGGCCTGAAGCGCGCCGGCTGGATCGACCGCGCCTTCGTCTCCACCGCCTCGATGCTGGTCTTCAAGGCCACCCTGCCGACGCTGATCTTCCTCAGCATCATCCGTGCCGACCTGACGGCCACCCTGAACCCGGCGCTGCTCGGCTTCTTCGCCCTGGCAACCCTGGGCAGCTTCCTGTTCAGCTGGGGCTGGGCGCTTGTGCGCGTGCCCCGAGAGGAGCGCGGCGTCTATGTCCAGGGCGCCTTTCGCGGCAACTGCGGCATCGTCGGCCTGGCGCTCGCCGCCGGCATGTACGGCGACTACGGGCTGTCCGCCGGTGGCCTGCTGCTGGGGGTGGTGATCATCACCTACAACGCCTTCTCGGTGATCGCCCTGGCCAGCTACCAGGAGGGACGGCACACCGACTGGCGCAGCATCCTCGGGCATATCGCCACCAACCCGTTGATCCTCGCGGTGGTCGCCGCCGTTCCCGTGGCCGCCGTGGGGTTGCCCCTGCCCGGCTGGCTGATGACCTCCGGCGACTACTTCGCTTCCCTGACCCTGCCGCTGGCCCTGATCTGCATCGGCGCCACCCTCTCGCTTGGGGAGATCCGCGACTCGGGCCGGCTGGCGGTCAGCGCCAGCCTGATGAAGATGGTCACCGTCCCGGCACTGGCCACCGGCGCCGCCTGGGGGGCCGGCTTCGAGGGACGCGAGCTCGGGGTGATGTTCCTGTTCTTCGCCAGCCCCACCGCCGCCGCGGCCTTCGTGATGGCCAAGGCGATGGGCGGCAATGCCGCACTCACCGCCAACATCATCGCCCTGACCACGCTGATGGCCAGCCTGACCATCACCCTGGGTGCCTTCGGGCTCAGGGCCGTCGGCCTGATCTAGTCCAGGTCGGCGGGTGCCGTGAAACGCGCCAGCCTGGCGCAACCCGCCGCCCACACCTCGGCTTCCAGCTCGGCCACGGCGGCCGTGGGGAAGCCGGGGCCGCGATCGACCCGCCCTTCCACCAGCAGGCCGGTGAGGGCCGCGACCAGCGGCATATGGCTGACCAGCATCATGGGCCGCCCCTCCGGCTGCTCCAGTAGCCATTCGACCACCGCCTCGGGGGGATCGTCGGGGGTGATGATCGGCAGGGTCTCGACCACGAGCCCCAGAGGCTCGGCGATCCGCTCCGCCGTCTGTCGGGCCCGCACATAGGGACTGACCAGCAGGCGAAGCCGCGTGAGGTCCGGCTCCTCGCGGGCCGCGAGCCAGCACGCCATGCGGGCCGTCTCCCGGTCGCCCTGCCCAGTGAGCTCGCGTGCCGCATCCGGCCGGCCGTGGCCGGCCTCGCCGTGGCGCATGATCAGCAGCCGCTCAGCCAAGGCGTCCGCCCCTGTCGCGACGATCCTGCTGCACGTCCTTGCGGGGCAGCACGAACTCCACATCGCTGCTCTGCTCGCCGAGCATCAGCAGCCGCGCCATGTCGCGGGCCGGCACCCCCTTGAACAGCACCTGATAGAGGCCCTCGGCCAGCGGCATGTAGACGCCGTCCTCGTGGGCCTTGTCGCGCACCAGGCGCACGGTGTTGACCCCTTCGGCGACCTGGCCCAGGGCCTGTACCGCCTCGTCCAGGGTCTTGCCCTCGCCCAGGGCCTGGCCCACCCGATAGTTGCGCGACAGCGCCGAGGAGCAGGTGACGATCAGGTCGCCGACTCCGGCCAGTCCCAGGAAGGTCATGGGGTTGGCTCCCTGGTCGACCGCGAAGCGGCTCATCTCGGCAAGCGCCCGGGTCATCAGCATGCTGCGGGTGTTCTCGCCCATGCCCAGCGCCGCCGCCATGCCGGCGGCGATCGCGTAGATGTTCTTGAGCGCTCCGCCAAGCTCCACGCCGAAGCGGTCGTTGCTGGCATAGACCCGGAAGTAGTCGCAGCCCAGCGCGGTCTGCACGCGGGTACGCGTCTGCGGGTCGTCGCTGGCGATCACCGTGGCGGTGAGCTGCTTGTCGGCGATCTCCGAGGCCAGGTTCGGCCCGGAGATCACGCCGATATGCGCAAAGCCGGTCTCCTCTTCGAGGATCTGGCTCATCAGCTTGAAGCCCTCCTCCTGGATGCCCTTGGTGGTGCTGACCAGGATCTGGTCTTCGTGCAGGAAGGGCCGTGCCTGGCGTACCACCTCGCGGAAGGCCTTGGAGGGAATGGCCACCAGCACCAGTTCGGCGCCCTCGAGCACCTCGGCCATCTCGGTGGAGGCCACCACCGCGGCATTGATGGCGTAGTCGGGCAGGTAGCGGCCGTTGCGGTGCTCGCGAGTGATCTGCGCCGCCAGCTCGGGGTCGCGCAGCCATTGGCGCACCTCGGCACCGTTATCGGCGGCGATGCTGGCCAGGGCGGTGCCGAAGCTGCCGCCGCCGAGCACCGCCACGCGCATGGGTTGGTCTGACATGGTCGCCCCGGGAAGTTGGATGGATGAAGGGCAGTGTAACGAAAAACGCCCCGCGAAGGGGCGTGTCGGGAGGTCGAGGCCCGGGCCGGCGATTCGGCCCGGGCGCGCAAGGGTCAGTCGATCAGGTGCAGCAGCGAGTCGATGCTCGACCTGGCATCGCCGTAGAACATCCGCGTGTTCTCCTTGAAGAACAGCGGGTTCTCGATGCCGGAGTAGCCGGTACCCTGGCCGCGCTTGCAGACGAAGACCTGCTTGGATTCCCAGACCTTGAGCACCGGCATGCCGGCGATCGGGCTGTTGGGATCCTCCTGGGCGGCCGGATTGACGATGTCGTTCGAGCCGATGACGATCACCACGTCGGTGGTGGGGAAGTCGTCGTTGATCTCGTCCATCTCCAGCACGATGTCGTAGGGCACCTTGGCCTCGGCGAGCAGCACGTTCATGTGCCCCGGCAGGCGACCGGCCACAGGGTGGATGCCGAAGCGCACGTTCTTGCCGGCGCTGCGCAGCTTGCGGGTCAGCTCGCTGACCGCATTCTGGGCCTGGGCCACCGCCATGCCGTAGCCCGGCACGATGATCACGCTGTCGGCATCGTTGAGGGCGCTGGCCACGCCGCCGGCGTCGATGGCCACCTGCTCGCCTTCGATCTCCGCCGCCGGCCCCTGAGTGCCGCCGAAGCCGCCGAGGATGACGTTGATGAAGTTGCGGTTCATCGCCTTGCACATGATGTACGACAGGATGGCACCGGAGGAGCCCACCAGGGCGCCGGTGACGATCAGCAGGTCGTTGGAGAGCGTGAAGCCGATGGCGGCCGCGGCCCAGCCGGAGTAGCTGTTGAGCATCGACACCACCACCGGCATGTCGGCGCCGCCGATGCCCATGATCAGGTGGTAGCCGATGAAGAAGGCCAGCGCCGCCAGCACCAGCAGGGTCCAGAAGCCGGCACCGTTGAGATAGAGGATGGCCAGCAGCAGCGACAGGGCCGCCGCACCGGCGTTGAGCATGTGCCCGCCGGGCAACTGCTTCGGCTTGCCGTCGACCTTGCCGGCCAGCTTGCCGAAGGCGATCACCGAGCCGGTGAAGGTCACCGCGCCGATGAAGATGCCCAGCACCACCTCGACCTGCAGGAACAGCAACTCGTCCGGGGCCTTGGTGGCCACCAGGGCGGCGAAGGCCGAGAACTCCTCCATCGAGGCATCCACGGCCCGCGCCGCCATTACCCGGCGCCGCTCCAGGTCCGCGCTCCAGGCCACGAAGACCGCGGCCAGGCCGACGAAGCTGTGCAGTGCCGCGACCAGCTGCGGCATCTCGGTCATGTCGACCTTGCCGGCCACGTAGACGCCGACACCCGCCCCGATGATCATCATCGGGATCATCCACCAATAGCCGCCGATCCCCGGCCCGAAGGCGGTGAAGAACACCGCCACGGCCATGCCGACGATGCCGTACCAGACGGCACGCTTGGCCTTCTCCTGGTTACTCAGCCCACCCAGCGAGAGGATGAACAATACACTTGCCGCGATCGCCGCGGCAGATACGAATCCTTGACCCAACATGTCGTGTCTCCGCCGCTCAGGATTTCTGGAACATGGCCAGCATCCGGCGTGTCACCAGGAAGCCACCCACGATATTGATGGACGCGATCAGCACCGAGATCGCCGCGAGCACGCCGACAACGACGCTGCCGGAGCCGATCTGCAGGATCGCCCCGAGGATGATGATGCCGGAGATCGCGTTGGTCACCGCCATCAGCGGCGTATGCAGCGAATGGCTGACGCCCCAGATCACCTGGAAGCCGACGAAGCAGGCCAGCACGAAGACGATGAAATGCTGCATGAAGGAGGCCGGGGCCACCTGGCCGAGCAGCAGCATCAGCGCGCCGCCCACGGCGAGCAGGGTCACCTGGCGCTTGGTCTGCGCCTTGAAGGCGGCAAGCTCGGTGGCCTTCTTCTCCTCCGGCGTCGGCTCCTTCTCCTTGGGCTTGGGCTTGGCCGCGGCGATGGCCTTGACCTTGGGCGGCGGCGGCGGGAAGGTGACCTCGCCCTGGTGGGTCACAGTGGCGCCGCGGATCACGTCGTCTTCCATGTCATGCACGACCTTCCCGTCCTTCTCGGGCGTGAGGTCGGTGAGCATGTGACGGATGTTGGTGGAATAGAGCAGCGAGGACTGGGTGGCCATGCGCGAGGGGAAGTCGGTGTAGCCGACGACCGTCACGCCATTGTCGGTCACCACCTTCTCGTCCGGCCGGGTCAGGTCGCAGTTGCCGCCCTTCTCGGCCGCCAGGTCGACGATCACCGAGCCGGGCTTCATGGCCTCGACCATGTCCTCCAGCCACAGCTTGGGCGCCGGCTTGCCGGGGATCAGCGCCGTAGTGATGACGATGTCGACGTCCGGGGCCTGCTCGCGGAAGCACTCGAGCTGCTTCTCGCGGAACTCGGGGCTGGAGGGCGCGGCATAGCCGCCGCTCTCCGAGCCGTCCTGGCTCTCGTCGAAGTCGAGGAACAGGAACTCGGCGCCCATGGACTCGATCTGCTCGGCCACCTCGGGACGCACGTCGAAGGCGCGTACCACGGCCCCCAGGCTGGTGGCGGTGCCGATGGCGGAGAGGCCCGCCACGCCGGCGCCGATCACCAGCACCTTGGCCGGCGGCACCTTGCCCGCCGCGGTCACCTGGCCGGTGAAGAAGCGCCCGAAGTTGTTGCCCGCCTCGATCACCGCCCGGTAGCCGGCGATGTTGGCCATCGACGAGAGCGCATCCATCTTCTGCGCCCGCGAGATGCGCGGCACCATGTCCATGGCGACGACGGTGGCCCCCTGGGCCTTGCACAGCTCGAGCAGGGCCTCGTTCTGGGCCGGCCAGAAGAAGGCAATCAGCGTCTGGCCTTCACGCAACCGACGGGCCTCCTCCTCGGAGGGTTCGCGGACCTTGATGACCACCTCGGCCTCGGTCCAGAGCGCCTCTGTCCCGTCGACGACGGTGACCCCGGCCTCGCGGTAGGCGTCATCGTTGAAGCCGGCGGCCACCCCGGCCCCGCCCTCGATCAGGCACTCATGCCCCAGTTTCTGGATCTGCTTCGCGCTCTCGGGGGTCAGCGCAACACGCGCTTCCCCCCGGGCAGTCTCCTTCGGTGCGCCTATCTTCACGTTCCATCTCCTTGCTTCAGGCCGCCCTGGGCGGCCCCACAATGACTGAACCGGTGCCGATGCCCGGTGCCGAGAACCAGAACGCTATAGAGCACCACAACGCAGCCATCGGATCAAGGTGGCCTAGGGCGCCACTCGCCAAAACTCGGGCCCCGCTGCGCCCTCGGCAACGAAAAACCCCGCCGGCAGGGAGGGCCGACGGGGTAGTGGTCACTTACCGCAAGAAAGCGGTAGCGCCGGGGTATCAGGCGCTCAACAGGGCATTGAGACGCTTGACGTAGGTGGCCGGATCATCGAGATGACCGCCCTCGGCGATGATCGCCTGGTCGAGCAGGATGCGCGCCAGGTTCTCGAAGCCCTCGCCCTCGGTGCTCTCGAGGCGCGCCACCAGGGCGTGCTCGGGGTTGAGTTCGAGGATCGGCTTGACCTCGGGCAGCGACTGGCCGGCCGCCTCCATGATGCGTCGCATCTGGAAGCCCATCTCGTGCTCGGGCAGCACCACGCAGGCCGGCGAGTCGGTGAGGCGGTGGGTCACCTTGACCTCCTGGACCTCGTCCCCCAGTGCCGCCTTGACGCGCTTGACCAGGTCTTCCTTGGCCTTGGCGGTCTCCTCCTGGGCCTTCTTCTCCTCCTCGTCCTCGACGTCGCCGAGATCGAGCTCGCCCTTGGCCACGTCGACGAAGCGCTTGCCCTCGAACTCGTCGAGATGGCTCATCAGCCACTCGTCGATGCGGTCGTGCAGCAGCAGTACCTCGATGCCCTTCTTGCGGAAGATCTCAAGGTGCGGGCTCGACTTGGCTGCATTGAAGCCGTCGGCGACGATGTAGTAGATCTTCTCCTGCCCTTCCTTCATGCGCGAGACATAGTCGGCCAGCGACTGGTCCTGGGTAGCGCTGTCGGTGTGGGTGGTGGAGAAGCGCAGCAGGCCGGCGATCTTCTCGCGGTTGGCGAAGTCCTCCGCCGGGCCCTCCTTGAGCACGCTGCCGAAGGTGTTCCAGAAGGTCTGGTAGGCCTCCTTGTCCTTGGCCAGCTTCTTGAGCATGTCCAGGGCGCGCTTGGTCAGGGCGGACTTGATCTTCTCGACCTTGGGATCCTGCTGCAGCAGCTCGCGGGAGACGTTGAGCGACAGGTCGCGGGTATCCAGCACGCCCTTGATGAAGCGCAGGTAGAGCGGCAGGAACTGCTCGGCGTCGTCCATGATGAAGACGCGCTGAACGTAGAGCTTCACGCCCCGGGCCCCGTCGCGCTCGTAGAGGTCGAAGGGCGCGCGGCCCGGCACGTAGAGCAGGCTTGTGTACTCCAGCTTGCCCTCGACCTTGTTGTGGCTCCAGGTCAGCGGATCGCTGAAGTCGTGCGCCACGTGCTTGTAGAAGGCCTTGTATTCATCGTCGGAGATCTCGCTCTTGGGCCGTACCCAGAGGGCGGTGGCCTCGTTGACGGTCTCCCAGGTGGTGGTCTCGCTGCCCTCGATGTCGTTGCCGTCCTCGTCCTTGGCGGTCTCGACCCTGGGCATGCGCACCGGCACCTCGATATGGTCGGAGTACTTGCGCACCAGGCTCTTCAGGCGGAAGTCGTCGGCGAACTCGCGGGCATCCTCCTTGAGGTGCAGCACGATCTCGGTGCCGTGGACCTCGCGCTCGATGTCGGCGACGGTGAACTCACCCTCGCCCTTCGAGTGCCATTCGACGCCTGCGGCCTTGTCGCTGCCCGCCTTGCGGGTGCGCACGGTGATGTCATCGGCGACGATGAAGCCGGAATAGAAGCCCACGCCGAACTGGCCGATCAGCCGGGCATCCTTCTGCTGCTCGCCGGAGAGCTGCTTGAGGAACTCGGCGGTGCCGGAGCGCGCGATGGTACCGAGGTTCTCGATGACCTCGTCACGATTCATGCCGATGCCGTTGTCGCGCACGGTCACGGTGCCCGCCTCGGCGTCGTGGTCGATCTCGATGCGCAGCTCGCTGTCGCCCTCGTAGAGCGCATCGTTGTCCAGCGCCGCGTAGCGCAGCTTGTCGCAGGCATCGGCACCATTGGAAATCAGCTCGCGCAGGAAGATCTCCCGGTTGGAGTACAGGGAGTGGATCATCAGGTGCAGCAGCTGCTTGACCTCGGTCTGGAAGCCGAGGGTTTCCTCATGCGTGGCTGTGGTCATGTGTGTGGGACCCCTCTTTCGACATGCCATGGTGGCAGGAACCACCGGTTCGGAACTGTCGTCGATATGGGGCCCGGTAGCGGTTTTTCAAGCGCCTGGCTTGGCGGGATCACCGAGCACGAAGTGCAGCCTCGCGGTGGCCACCGGCACCGCCTCGCTCTCCTGCCAGGCACAGACATGCACATTGCCCATGCGCCGCCCCTCGCGCAGCAGGCTGCAGCGGGCCAGGGTCGGGGCCACCCGCGCCGTACGCAGATAGTCGATGGAGATGTCGACGATGCGCGGCAGGCGTGGCGCGCGGGTGGCGAGCATCAGGTCCAGGGTCGCCGCGGTCTCCATGAAGGCGGCCACCACGCCGCCATGCAGCGCCGGCAGCAGGACGTTGCCGACATTGCCCTCGCGAGGATCGAGGCGGAACAGCAGGCCCTCGCCCTGCGGGTCCGAAACCGCCGAGACCCCGATGCGCCGGGCATAGGGAATCATGGCCAGCCAGGCCTCGACATCGCCCTCGGCGCGGGTCCTCGCCAGCCACTCGACATTGTCGAAGCCATCACGCATGGTCGTTCTCCTCCGCAAAGAGCGCCTCGGCGAAGCCCTGGGGCGTATTGCGCGGCCCCAGCCGGACGAAATTGCCGATACCCCGCGCCAGCGGCCGGCCTGTCTCCTGCCACAGGGTGCCCTCGGTGAAGACCACCGACTCGGTGACCCGGACCACGCGCGCCTCGGCGAAAATCGCCCGCCCGGCCACTGCCGGCCGGAAATGGTCGACCCGCAGGTCCAGGGTCGGACAGACCTCCGGCGCCGGCAGGGCAGGCAACACCGCCGACCCGCAGACCGTGTCCAGCAGCATGGCCAGCACCCCGCCGTGCACCAGGCCCCGGGCGCTGTCGCCGAGCAGGTCGTCGCACCAGGGCAGGCGCATGGTGGTCCCCTCGGGCATCACCTCGAGCACCTCGAGGCCCAGTTCGCGGGTGTGCGGGATCACCGTGACGAAACGCGTCAGGGCGCGACGCCAGTCGGCGTCGCTCGGGGTCTGGCCGTGGGTCATCCGGGCCTCGCAGGCGGTAGCAGGGAAACGAAGATTTCAAACGATCGTATCAAGGCGGCGGTTCCACGTCGCCTCGACCTTCGCCGGAGGACGGATCACTCCCCTCCCGGCGCTCCCGCCAGGCACGATAGCCCGCCAGGCGCCGGTCGACCCGTGTCAGCAGCCAGCCGACGATCACCACATCGTCCACCAGCCCCAGCAGCACGAGCATGTCGGGTATCAGGTCAAGCGGCGAGACCAGGTACGCCAGGGCCACCAGCATCCACAGGAAGGCGCCCCAGGGCACCGGGCGATAGCGTCGCAGCAGCACATCGCGGGTCATGGGCAGGAACAGCCGCAGGGCGCGGCCCATCTGGCCCAGCACGTGGGCGCGGCGCCGCAGCCGCGCCACCAGGAAACCGCCACCGAATCTGGCCATCTCGAACTCCTTGCCGACCTGCGGGAATACCGCTACACGATAAGGTATCCCCACCATGACGGACAGTCGCTGCCTGTCGGGCAGCGGCGACACTACTCAAGTGCCCTGCCATCGGCCACCATGGCAGCTTGACGACCGCGAACCGCAAGAGGTCACGATATGTCCCTGTCATTCGGCCGCTGCAAGGCCTTGATCGCCGCTACCCTGTGCTGCCTGCCCCTGGCCAGCCAGGCCGATGACCGCGCCATGCGCGAGGCCCTGGAGGCCGCCCGCAACGCCCAGTGGGAAAAGATCGACCGGGACGCCATCGAGGATCATGTCCTCTCCGGCTATGTCGACTACCACCGCCTGCGCCAGCGCCTCCCGGAGGTGGATCCCGACCGGGTGCTGGCCTTCATCGAGCGCCACGAGGACTCCCCGCTCAGCGACTGGATGCGCGGCCAGGCGATCGCCAAGTACGGCCACGCCGGGCGCCCGGCCAGCCTGCTGGCGGTCGCCGACGGCGTGCCCGAGGGCACCGCCCGCCAGTGCTACTACTACACCGCCCTGCTCGATCGCGCGCCGGAAGACGCCGCCCGGGCCGGACGCGACCTCTGGCTCGTCGGCCGCTCCCAGCCGGATGCCTGCGACACCCTCTTCGACACCCTGCGGGCCCGGGGCGAGATCGGCCAGGCTCATGTCTGGGAACGCATGATGCTCGCCTGGCAGGCCGGCGAGACCGGCCTCATGAACTACCTGGGTCGGCAGCTGGATGCCGACTGGCAGTCCGCCAGGGCCAGCCTCGACCGGCTGCGCAAGGACTATGCGGCCGTGACGGAGGTACCGGCCTGCACGGGGCCCGGCTGCCGGGGCAGCGGGCCGCTGTTTGCCGCGGCCATGCACGGCTTCACCCGCGCCGACACCGAGGCGGCCCTGGAGGCCTGGCGCAAGGTATCCCCTCACCTCTCGCTGGAGGCCCGCCACCGCGACGCCATCGAGCGTGACCTGGCCTTCTACGCGATGGTGCGCGACGTCGACCAGCACGGCGCCTGGCGCGACGAGGTCGTGGCACGGCTCGGCGATGCCGAGCTGCTGGAGCTTCGCGTGCGTTCGGCCCTGGCCGAGCGTGACTGGCCGGGGGTCGTCGACTGGGTGCATCGCATGCCCGACGAGACCCGCCGGGAAGCCCGCTGGCAGTATTGGCTGGGCCGCGCCCTGGAACAGCAGGGCGACCCCGCCACCGCGGAGAGCGCCTATGCCGCGGCCGCCGGCGAACGCAACTTCTTCGGCTTCGCCGCTGCCGACCGGCTGGGTCGCCCCTACGCCCTGAACCTGGAGCGCAACGCCCTCGACGCGGCCACCCGCCGGGAAGTCGCCGAGTGGCCGGCGGTGAAGCGCACCGAGGCGCTGCGCCGGATCGACGAACCTGGCCTGGCCAACAGCGAATGGTACCGGGCCGTGGCCCGCGGCACCCCGGAGGAGGCACGGGCCCTGGCCGACTACGCCGCCGAGAAGGGCTGGCTCGCCGAGCTGGTGCAGACCACCATCGTCGGCCAGATGTGGGACGCCCTGGCCTGGCGCTTCCCCGAGGCCTATCGCGATGACTTCCTGCACTGGGGCGGCGAGGCCGGGGTCGACCCCTATCTGCTGATGGGCATCGCCCGGCGGGAGAGCGCCTACAACCCCGAGGCCCTCTCCCCCGCCGGCGCACGGGGCCTGATGCAGCTGATGCCTGCCACCGCGGCCCAGCTCGGCCGGCGCCTGGGGATCGGCGACCCCGGCCCCTATGGCGTCCTCGAGCCCGAGGTGAACATCCGACTTGGCAGCACCTACCTCGGCGAGCTGATCGACCGCTACAGCGGCAACCGGCTGGCCGCCGCGGCCGCCTACAATGCCGGCCCCGGCCGGGTCGATCGCTGGCTGCGCGATGCGCCGGAAGCGTTCGACCTCTTCGTCGAGAGCATTCCCTTCCGTGAGACACGCAGCTATGTGCAGGCCGTGCTCGCCTACCGGGTGATCTTCGAGAGCCTCTCCAGGGGCGGCGAGAGCGAGGGCGTCACGATGCTGAGCCCGACGGAGAAAACGGTGCGCTACGATCGCTCGCTGCTGGCCAGGAACTGAGCCGACGGCGTACAGGCCGCCCGCAGGAGGCCCCGGCAGCACCGGGGCCTCCTGCCTTGCGACACCCTCTCAGCCCGGCTGGCGCGTCAGCGCCAGCTTGATGCCGAAGCCGACCAGCACCGCGCCGGTGACACCATTGAGCCAGCGGGTGAAGGCCGGGCTCGCCAGCCAGCGACCGGCGCTGCCCACCATCACCACGATGCCCACCTGCCACAGGTTGGCGACCACGAAGTGCACCCCGGCCAGCCACAGCGACTTGGCCAGCGCCGGGTCGCCGGGCGCGATGAACTGGGGCAGGAAGGCCATGTAGAAGACCACCGTCTTGGGGTTGAGCACGTTGGAGAGCAGCCCCTCGCGCACCGGGCGCCACAGCGGCACGGCCTGCCGGTCGGCCTGCACGCCACCCACGGGCAGCCCCTGTCCTCGCCGGGCCGAACGCAGGCTGTTCACGCCCAGCCATACCAGGTAGGCGGCACCGGCCAGCTTGAGCAGGCCGAAGGCCCAGGCCGACTGCAGCAGGATCAGCGAGATCCCCAGGGCCGAGACCGTCGCGTGCACGAAGAGCCCGCAGCAGATCGCCAGGCTTGTGAGCACACCGTCGCGCACGCCGCCCCGGGCGGTATTGCGGATCACCAGCAGGGTGTCGACCCCCGGGCTCATGCTGAGCAGGGTGATGGCCACCAGGAAGGGCCAGAACTGTGCATCGAGGTACATGGGGTTAACCGCTGAAGATGCCGCGACGGGCATGGCGCACGGAGATCTGGTCGTTGAGGGTCCAGAAGTCGTAGAGCACCCCGAGGCCGAAGAGCCCGAAGGTCAGCAGGTAGAGGAGCCCGGTCAACCACTTGCCGAGGTAGAAGCGGTGCATGCCGAACACCCCGAGGAAGGTGAGCAACAGCCAGGCCAGGGAGTAGTTGGTGGGTCCGGCCTGGAAGCGCAGGTCCGCCTGGCGGTCCATGGCGGGGATCAGGAAGAGGTCGATCAGCCAGCCGATCCCCAGCAGCCCCAGGGTGAAGAACCAGATCGTGCCGGTGACCGGCTTGCCATAGTAGAAGCGGTGGGCACCGAGGAAACCGAACAGCCACAGCAGGTAGCCGATCAGCTTGCTGTGCGTGTCCCGGGAGGAAATTCGGGTATGGGTCATGGGGCTCTCTTCCATGGGTGAAACGGGCGAGATGGAGGCTGGACGCTCACAGGCTTTGCATCTACAGTGACCTTGCGGGCGCAGCGCCAGTCTCCCTGTGCCACCTTGTTGACGCAACCCTGGCGCTGTTGCACTATCCGCTGCGTTGGTCAGCAAGCAGAAAAGTCGTCAGTTGTACTTCGATTCCTTCGATGCACCCGGTGCGCACTTCCTTCTTGTCTTGCCCACGCATTACGGGTCTGCGGCGAGGATGTTCCCTGCCCGGCCCAGCACCATTATTTAGTTAGTTAAGGAAATCGACGATGGCAACTGGCACTGTCAAGTGGTTCAACGACACCAAGGGCTACGGCTTCATCTCCCCGGACGACGGCGGTGATGACCTGTTCGCTCACTTCTCCGAGATTCAGGCTGAAGGCTTCAAGTCCCTGCAGGACGGCCAGAAGGTCACATTCGAAGTGACCCAGGGCAAGAAAGGCCTTCAGGCCTCCAACATCCGGCCCGCCGACTGATCCTCGGTTGGTCCGGAAGCGACCGGTCGGCTCTGCCGCCCGGTCGCCACAGGGAAAGGCCCACCAGACGGTGGGCCTTTTTCGTCCCGAGCCTCGAGGGACGACGCCTCAGTCACCGGCGCCGTCGGTGTCCTCGAGATCGAGCTCATCGAGTTCCGATGACGCGCCGGGCGCCTGACGCTCCGCCTCCTCGAACTGCTCGTCGATCTGGCGACTCGCCTCCTCGAAGCGCTTCTCGGTCTCCTCGAGGATCGCCTCGATATCCGAGTCGGTGCTCTCCCCGGGCAACGCCTCCTGCTCGTCCAGGTCGCCGCCCGGCGACGCGTCGAGGTCGATGTCGGACTCGAACTCGGACGACTCCATGGGTTCGAGCGCAGGCGACTCCTCCATGGGCTCCAGCTCTGGCGTCCCCTCCTCGGCGCTCTCGAACTGCTCGTCGATGCGACGGCTGGCTTCCTCGAAGCGCCGCTCCGTCTCCTCGATGATGGCATCGACATCGGAGCGGGTCGTCTCGCCGGGCAGGGCCGCATCCTCGTCCAGGGTATCGGCCGGTGACTCGCCCAGGGTCTCGGCCTCTGCGTCTACCTCGCCCTCGGCCTCCAGGTCCACCTCACCCCCGACGTCGGTTTCACCCTCGACACCCGCCTCACCCTCGACGTCGGTCTCGTCAGGCACTTCAGACTGATCCTCCGCGGCCGACTCGGCCCCGTCGGTGACCGGCTCCTGATCGGTCTCCGCGGCCTGCTGAGCGGCCTCTTCCTGCGTCTCCTCGACCTCGGCCGGAGCAGGCTCGTCGTCACCGTTGCCGCAGCCGGCGAGTCCCATGGCCAGCGCCATGGCCGCAACCAGCGGCATCCAGGGTTTCATTGCCATTCTCTTGCTCCTGACGAAAAGGACGACATTGCACCAGAGCGTCCCCGCTCCCGCAAGGCGACGTGGTGTCTCAGGTGGCAAACAGCTGGCCGGCGATGTCGCGAAACGCCTTGAATTCGATGGCATTGCCGCTGGGATCGCGGAAGAACATGGTGGCCTGCTCGCCGGGTTCGCCACGGAAGCGGATATAGGGTTCGATCTCGAAGCGCACCCCCGCCGCGGTGAGGCGGTCGACCAGCGTCTCCCAGTCGGTCATTTCCAGCACTACCCCGAAGTGTGGCACCGGCACGCCGTGGCCATCCACCGGGTTGCGGTGATCATCGATCCCTTTCTCCCCCAGGGCAGGGTTCAGGTGACAGACGAACTGGTGGCCATAGAGATTGAAGTCGACCCAGGTATCGCTGGAGCGCCCTTCCGGGCAGCCCAGCAGTTCCCCATAGAAGCGGCGAGCCTCGGCCAGGTCGCGGACCTGCACGGCCAGGTGAAAGGGAGTCAGCATCACGGAGTCCTCCGGTTGGTGAGCGGGTTCGGCGCCTTCATCTTGCCGTCCCGGCGTCCGCCTGGCCAGCCGAACGCTCCGCGGACGGCAGCGGGCACCCCAGGGTCCAGGCCACGGCACTCAACAGTTCTGCCTCCTCGGGGTCGATCCGGCCATCATGCTCCACGCAACAGCTCATAGCCGTCAGCAAGGGGGCCCGCTCGGCCGGAACCAGGCGTACCAGACGCGCCATGGCCCAGTCGAGGTCGGTGGCAAGTGCCGGTTCACCGACGAAATCCAGGGTCACGCCCAGCACCGCCGAGAGCCGCTCGACGGCGGCCCGTGCCTGCCCCTCGTCCTGCTGGCCGGCCCGCGCCAACGTCGAGAGCAGCAGTGACAGCGGCCCGGCGAGGTCGCCCAGATGGCGATCGCGACGGGCTCGCCGCTCCCCCCGGATGCCCTGGACCACCAGCCGGTGCAGGGCCCACTGAAGGGCACCCGCATGCACCTCCAGCGCCATCAGCCGGCGCAGGCAAGCCTGGAAGCGGGCATGCTGGGCCGCGGAGAGCTGGCGCAGCGCCGGGAGTGCCAGCTCGATCAGCGGCAGGCGCTGTCCGGGCGCCAGCCCCGACAGGGGGGCATCGAGGGCCTCGAGCTCGCTGAGCACCTCGGGCAGCGCCTGGCCGTTCAGGGCCTGACGCTGCGCCTCGCGACTGCGGGGATCGGCGCCCATCAGGATCCCGTAGACCAGCGCCCGGGCGGCGAAGGGCTCGTGGGCGGCCTCGAACAGGCGTTCGTCGATCTCGCCGAGTCGGCGGCGGGCACGGGCGATATCCTCGGCGCTCGGCCGACCCACGCTGGCCACCACCGCGGCGGCCAGCGCCCCCGAGGCCAGGGTGTCGGCACCTCGCGAACCACCGGGAGCGGGAGCGCCGGCCTGGCGAGGTCGAGACGAGCGGATCGCCGGGGCAGGCGGCAGGCTGCCGTCCCAGCGGGGCAGCACACGACGAATCCGCGCCTCCACCGGGGGATGGGTGGCGGTCAGGCGCGACAGGGAGCGGACACCGCTGCCGAAGTAGAGGTGGCTGAACTCCGCGGCATGGGTGGCGAGTAGACGCGAACCGAGGCGGTGAGCGGCCAGTACCTTCAACGCCCCGCCGATGCCTTCGGGGTTACGGGTGTACTGCACGGCGCTGGCATCGGCCAGGAATTCGCGCTGGCGACTCACCGCGGCCTTGATCAGGTTGCCGCACAGGGTACCGGCATAGCCGACCACCATCAGCGCCGCCCCCAGGCCCAGCACCGCGGCTTGTCCCCTGCCCCTTCGGGAGCGCATGCGACGACCGCTGCCCGAGGCATGCAGCAGCATGCGACCGATCAGGCCGATCACCAGGATGCCGTGGAGCAGCGCCACCAGCCGCAGGTTGAGCCGCATGTCGCCGTGGAGGATATGGCTGAACTCATGGGCGATCACCCCCTGCAGCTGGTCGCGGTCGAGGGTCTCGATGGCGCCGCGGGTGACCCCGATGGCCACGTCGTCGAGCTCGTGTCCGGCCGCGAAGGCGTTGATGGCCTGATCCTCCAGCACATAGACCAGCGGGACCGGCATGCCGGAGGCGATGGCCATCTCCTCCACCACGTTGAGCAGTTGGCGCTCGTCCGCATCGCGGGTCTCCAGGTTGAGCGGGCGGCCGCCCAGGGCCTCGGCCACCGCACTGCCCCCAGCCCGCAGTTGCAGGTGCCGGACGAGGCTCCCCAGCCCCACCACCAGGATCACCGCCGTCGCCACCCCGACGAGCAGCCGCGGCTGCAGGGCACGCGCCAGGGGCTCGCCGGTGAAGGGACCGCCATCGAGCAGCACCACCGCGAGGGCCACCACCACGGAGGTGACGACGATCAGCGCCACCACCGCCAGCCCCAGCAGCAGGACCAGCCGCCCGGTCAGGCGCCGGGCGCGATCCTGGGCCGTGAAGAAGTCCATGAGTGCCGGCTCAGAAGCTCACCCGAGGCGCCGTCTGGATCTCGGCACTGTCGGCGAACTCCAGCAGGGCCGCATCCTGCTTGTGGCCGAAGGAGCCGGCCAGCAGCACCGGAGGAAAGCTCTGCCGATAGGCGTTGTACTGCATCACCGCATCGTTGAAGGCCTGGCGGGCGAAGGCCACGCGGTTCTCGGTACTGGTGAGGGTCTCGGAGAGCTGGCGCATGTTGTCGGAGGCCTTCAGTTCGGGGTAGGCCTCCATCACCACGTTGAGGCGTCCCAGGGCCGCGCCCAGCGCCCACTCGGCGCCGGCCAGCTCGGCCATGGCCCCGGGCTCGCCGGGGCGCGCCGCCGCATGCTGCAGGCCGACCTCGGCGTCGTTGCGCGCCTCGGTCACCGCCTGCAGGGTCTCTCGCTCGTGGCTCATGTAGGCGCGGGCGGTCTCCACCAGGTTGGGGATCAGGTCATGGCGACGCTTGAGCTGCACCTCGATCTGGGCGAAGGCATTCTGGTAGCGATTCTTCAGTGTCACCAGGCGGTTGTAGATGGCCACGCCGTAGACCAGCAGGGCGCCCAGCAGCACGACGGGAATGATCAGCGAGAGGTCCATGGTGTCGTGATTCCTTGTCGACAGAGGATGGGGCCGCCAGGGGGCGGTTGCCGTTAACCTTAGGCCTGACCGCGGGACCTTGCCTCATGGCGGGCGCGAGAAAAGCGGGCACGCCGGCGGCGCCGCCAGCATCAGCGCGCCGGGGCTGATGGCCACCTCGAACCCCCGTCGATGCCAGGACTCGCCATCCAGAGTCACCGGTAGTGTCTCCTCTGCCTCGAAGGTGAGCCAGTCCGTGCGGAAGGCATCGACGTAGTTGCCCCGGGCGGGACGCGACGCCAGCTCGCGGCGCATGGCGAACAGCCGTGCCAGGGAAGCGACATCATGCAGCAGCAGCACGTCGAGCTGGCCGTCGTCCAGCGCGGCGTCGGGCGTCAACGCCTGGCCACCACCCGACTGTCGGCCGTTGCCAATGGCCAGCATGAAGACCTCGGCACGGCGCTCGCCGCCCTCCCAGCGCAGCACCCCGGGATAGAGCCGGTAGTCCCAGGCCTTGAAGGCGCCGATCAGCGAGTAGGCGCCGCCACCGAGAAGGCGCTTGAGGGTCTTGGGAGTGGAGGAGGTGATATCGGCACCGAAGCCACAGGTGGCCATGTTGAGGAAGTGCCAGTCGTCCAGTCGCGGCACGTCGATGCGCCGCAGGGGAAGGTGCAGGGCCGAGGCCAGGGCGGACTCGCCGTCCAGCGGCAGGCCCAGCGAGGTGGCCAGGTCGTTGGCGCTGCCCAGAGGCAGGATCCCCAGGCCGGGCCGCTGCTCGGGCGACAGCCCCATCAGGCCATTGACCACCTCGTTGACCGTGCCGTCACCGCCGCCGGCGATCACCCGCCCGACCCCGTCACGGCCGGCCTGCTCCGCCAGGCGGGCGGCATCGCCCTGCTCCCAGGTAACCCTGACCTCGATGTCGTCCCCTGCCTCGCGGCGGGCGAAGACCGCCTCCCTCACCGCCGGCAGCTGCGCCGACTTGCCATTGAGGATCAACCTGGCCATGTGCGTTCCTCTCGCCTGCTTCGTTCCATCCTAATCATGACACCGCCACCGGATGACGGCATGCGCCGAATCATGAATGCCAATCACCTTACGATTTCCCTACACTATCTGTCTGCCGAAGCGTGCTGAACAGGGAGTGTGCATGATCGAACCGGCCTTTCTTGTTGCGGCCTTTCTGGGAGGCCTGACTGCCCTGGGGCTGCGTCTACCACCCATGGTGGGGTTCCTCGCCGGTGGCTTCGTGCTCAACGCCCTGGGCTACGACAAGACGCCGCTGCTCGAGACCCTGTCCGACATCGGGGTCACCCTGCTGCTGTTCACCATCGGCCTGAAGCTCGACGTGCGCACCCTGCTGCGGAGGGATGTCTGGGGGGGCGCCTCCCTGCACATGCTGGGATCGACGCTGCTGATGGTGGCACTGCTTTCCCTGTTCAAGTGGCTGGGACTGGGTCTGCTGGACGGCACGGGCTGGCACACCCTGGGCCTGCTGGGCTTCGCGCTCTCGTTTTCCAGCACCGTCTTCGTGGTCAAGGTGCTGGAGAAGCGCAGCGAGACCCAGACCGCCTACGGTCGCCTGGCCATCGGCGTGCTGATCATGCAGGACATCTTTGCGGTGATCTTCATCACCGCCTCCACCGGGGAGCTGCCCAGTCCCTGGGCCCTGGGCCTGGTACTGCTGATTCCCCTGGCGCCCGCCCTGCGTGCCCTGCTCGACCGGCTCGGCCACGGCGAGATGCAGATGCTGTTCGGCATGCTGCTGGCGCTGGTGCTGGGCTACGCCCTGTTCGAGTCGGTCGGCGTGAAGGGAGACCTGGGGGCGCTGATCATCGGGCTGCTGCTGGCCCCCCACCCCGCGGCGCAGACCCTCGCCCGCTCGATGTTCAGCCTCAAGGAGCTGCTGCTGGTAGGGTTCTTCCTGAGCATCGGGCTGACGGCGATGCCCAGCACCGAGATGCTGGGCATCGCCATGTTGCTGGTACTGATCCTGCCGTTGAAGAGCCTGATCTATCAGCTCGTCTTCATGCGCTTCCGGATGCGGCACCGCACCTCGCTGCTGGCCACTCTCAGCCTGACCAACTATTCGGAGTTCGGCCTGATCGTGGGCGCCATCGCGGTGTCCAGCGAGTGGCTCCCGGCGGAGTGGCTGGTGGTGATTTCGCTGGCGGTGGCACTGAGCTTCGGATTCTCGTCGATACTCAACGGCTTCAGCGAGCGACTCTACCGCTGGCTGGAGCCCCGGCTCCCGCCGGTCCCCGTGGAAGACCTCTCGCCGAGCGACCGACCGATCGAGGTCGGCGACGCCGAGGCCGTGGTGCTGGGCATGGGCCGCATCGGGCGCAGCGTCTACCGTCGCCTGCAGAAGGAATACGGGCTGCGCGTGCTGGGCATCGATAGCAACCCCCAGAGCGTCAAGAAGCTGGGGGCGAGGGGCTTCAATATCCTCGAGGGCGATGCCGTCGACTCGGACTTCTGGGACAAGCTGCTGATGTCCCATGGCGTCCAGATGGTGGTGCTGGCCATGCCGCACCATGCGGGCAACCTCTTCGCGCTGAAGCAGCTGCGCTCCCGGAAGTTCCCGGGCAAGATCACCGCCGTGGTGGAATACCCCGAGGAGATCGACCCGATCCGCGAGCTGGGCGCCAATGCGGTTTTCCACGTCTACGACGAGGCCGGACGGGCACTGGCGGACAGCGCCGCCGAGGAGGCCGGGGTCGTCTCCCGTGCCAGTCAACTGGGGTGACCGACTTGCCACCCCGGGGCGCTTCTCGCGATACTCGGGCCCTGGCGTGACGCCGACCGCCCCTCAGGCTGGCCCTGCGGGGCATGAAACACGACCGCTTCCTCTCAGACTGGAACTCGCCACCCATGGACGACGTCTTCGCCTTCATCGGCAACGCCTTCGGAGAATTCATCCGCTTCATCGTCGATGGCCTCACCGGCTTCTTTGCCAACATCGGCGATGCGGCCCGCAGCTTCATGCAGGGGCTCTCCGAGTCACTGGGCATCGCCCCCACGCTGATTAGCCTGGTGGTGCTGGTGATCGGCCTTTGGCTGCTGTGGAAGGGCGTCGCCGCGCTGATGCGCCGGGCCATCGTCGCCACCCTGATCTGGTGGCTGCTGGGGGTGACGGTACTGAGCTGGCTGATCAACTGACCCCTCCCTAATGCAACATGCTGCCCATTGGGCGGCACGTTTTTGGCATCAGGGAAGGAGGAATTTCCGTTGCGAGCGACGTTAGGCTGGCCGCCGCCGGAGCGCAGCTGCCGGAGTGTAGCCCGCTACATGAGGAGACGACCGGGCCGGCGGCCAGCTTCTTTTATAAGAGCCCGAGCGCAGCAGGAAATTACCCTTTCCTCATCAGGCCAGGGCCTTCTCCACCACCTCATAGACGTTCGGCGAGAGTTCCTCGGCGCGGATTCGCTCGAGCTCACCCTTCATCAGCGCCTGGCGGGTCTCGTCGAAGCGTGCCCAGCGCGTCAGCGGGGTGACCAGCCGGGCCGCGATCTCCGGATTGAGACGGTTGAGCTCGATCACGGTGTCGGCCAGGAGCCGATAGCCTGCCCCGTCGGCCCGGTGGAAGTTCACCGGGTTCTGGTTGGCAAAGGTACCGATCAGCGCCCGGACCTTGTTGGGGTTCTTCAGCGAGAACGCCGGGTGCTCCATCAGGAAGGTGACGCGGTCGAGCACGTCCGACTGCGGGCGGGTGACCTGGATGGCGAACCACTGGTCCATCACCAGCGGGTCGTGGGCCCAGGTCTCGCCGAAGGCCTTGAGGGCCGGGTCGGCGATATCGCCGCGGGAACTGTGCACCAGCAGGGTCAGGGCATGGCGCACGTCGGTCATGTTGTGGTCCGCCTCGAACTGCTCGCGGGCGAACTCCAGCCCCGCCTCGTCCTCGATGGCCATGAGGTAGGAGAGCGCCACGTTCTTCAGGCTGCGTGCGGCGATCTGCTCGGGCTCAGGCGCATAGGGGGCATCGATGCGATGCGCCTCGTAGACCCGCAGGAAGTCGTCACGCAGCGCCAGGGCGAGGCTCTGCTTGACGAAGGTGCGGGCGGCGTGGATGGCATCCACGTCGACCAGCGGCTGCTGCTCGGCGATGTAGGCCTCGGAGGGCAGGGTCAGCATCTGGGCCAGCACCGCCTCGTCGTCGGTCTCCGCCGCCAGCAGCGCACGGAAGGCCTCGACCACCCGCTGATCCATCACCTTCTCGACGCCGTTGCGATGGGCCGCGATCAGGTCGTCCAGGGCCAGCAGGGCCAGGCGCTGGCCGGCGTCCCAGCGGTTGAAGCCGTCGGAGTCGTTGGCCTGCAGGAAGGCCAGGTCCTCGCGAGCATAGGGGAAGTGCAGCTTGACCGGGGCCGAGAAGCCGCGCAGCAGCGAAGGCACCGGGGCCTCGCTGACGTCGGTGAAGAGGAACTCCTGCTCCTCCTCGCGCAGGTGGATCACCGCGTCGGTGCCAAGCGTTTCACCGTCCAGGGTCAGCGGCAGGTCGCGGCCGGACTTGGTGCCCACCAGGCCCAGGCGCACCGGGATATGCAGGGCCTGCTTGTCCGGCTGGCCCGGGGTCGCCGGGGTCCGCTGACGCAGGATGAGGCGGTACTCGGCGTTGGCGTAGTCGTACTCGCCGTGGGCGTCGATCTCGGGGGTCCCCGCCTGGGAGTACCAGCGCATGAACTGGGTGAGGTCCTGCCCCGAAGCCTCGGCCATGCAGCCCACGAAGTCCTCGATGGTCACGGCCTGGCCGTCGAAGCGCGCGAAGTAGAGGTCGCTGCCTCGGCGGAAGGCCTCCTTCCCCACCAGGTTCGAGAGCATGCGCACGATCTCCGCGCCCTTCTCGTAGATGGTCAGGGTGTAGAAGTTGCCGATCTCGATGTAGTGGTCGGGGCGCACCGGGTGAGCGGTGGGACCGGCGTCCTCGGCGAACTGCGCGGTACGGAAGAAGGAGACGTCCTCGATGCGCTTGACCGGCGCCGAGTTGGTCTCCGCCGAGAAGCACTGGTCACGGAACACCGTGAAGCCCTCCTTCAGGGAGAGCTGGAACCAGTCGCGACAGGTGACCCGGTTACCGGACCAGTTGTGGAAGTACTCGTGGGCGACGATGCCCTCGACGCGCTGGAAGGCCGCATCGGTGGCGGTGTGCGGATGGGTCAGCACCGCGGCCGAGTTGAAGATGTTGAGGCCCTTGTTCTCCATGGCGCCCATGTTGAAGTCGTTGACCGCCACGATCATGAAGAGGTCCAGGTCATACTCCCGGCCGTAGGCCTCCTCGTCCCACCGCATGGCGCGCTTGAGCGAGGCCATGGCATGGTCGGTCTTGTCGAGGTTCTCTTCCTCGACCCAGATCTGCAGCGTGACGTCACGCCCGCCGGCGGTGGTGAAGGTATCCTCGACCTTCCTGAGGTCGCCGGCCACCAGGGCGAACAGGTAGCTGGGCTTGGGGTGCGGGTCCTCCCAGGTGACGAAGTGGCGACCGCCGGGAAGCTCGCCGCGCTCCACCGGGTTGCCGTTGGAGAGCAGCACCGGCTCCTGCGCCGTGCGGCCGATCACCGTGGTGGAGAAGGTCGCCATGACATCGGGGCGATCCGGATAGAAGGTGATGCGGCGGAAGCCCTCGGCCTCGCACTGGGTGCAGAACATGCCGCTCGAGCGATAGAGCCCCGACAGGGCCGTGTTTCCGTCGGGGGCGATCTCGACCTCGGTGTCGAGCAGGAAGGCCTCCGGTACCCGATGCACGACCAGTCCGGCCTCGCCGACCAGGTACTCGTCCGGCGCCAGCGGCTGACCGTCGATGGCGATGGCCTTGAGCGCAAGCTGCTCGCCGTCGAGTTCCAGGGGAACCCCGGCCTCGCGCTCCGGATGGCGCTCGACGTGCAGGCGTGCCTTCACCCGAGTGGCGTTCGGGTCGAGGTCGAAGGTCAGTTCGGTACGGGTCACTCGGTAGGCGGGCGGACGGTAGTCACTCAGATAGATCGGCTGCGGTTCTGACATCGAGGATGGCTCCTGTCGGTGATTGCCATCCATTGTACGGCGCCCCGCACCCGGAGCTCAAAGCAATGCGGCAGGCGTCCGCGATCAGCGTACGGCGACCGGCTCGGGGCGCGACAGGATCCAGGCCCCCACCAGGCAGAGCCCGGCAATGAGCGACAGCTTGAGCCACCAGAGGCTCACGGTGAGGGCCAGCACCAGCATCGAGACGGCCAGCATGGCGGAGGCGAGCCACTTGGCGTGACGGGGAATCGCCCGCTCGCACTCCCAGGCCACCACGGCCGGGCCGAAGCGCGGGTGCTCACGGATCCAGGCGGCAAAGCGCGGGGACCCCTTCGAGGCCGCCCAGACCGCCAGCAGCATGAAGCAGGTGGTCGGCAGCAGCGGCAGGAAGGCCCCTACCACGCCCAGCCCGAAGCTGAACCAGGCCAGGGCCAGGTAGGCGACACGACGAACGACTGGCATCAACCGCTCACTCCCGGTAGTGAGTATCCTTCACATTGAAGAGCATACTGCCGCCCCGTGCCAATCGCCAACGCCTATGGACGCCATCGGACTGACCTGGATCAAGGCGCCCTCGGCGGCCGTCAGTCGCGGAAGTTGTCGAACTGCAGTGGCAGGTCGGGGCCGCCCTCCCCGCGCAGCAGGGCCATGACGGCCTGGAGGTCATCGCGCTTCTTGCCGGTGACCCGGACCTTCTCGCCCTGGATCTGGGCCTGGACCTTCAGCTTGCTCTCCTTGATGCGCTTGACGACGTCCTTGGCCTCCTTCTGGTCGAGCCCCTGCTTGAGGGTCACCTCCTGGCGGGCGCGGACCCCGGAGAGCACCGGCTCCTGGACGTCCATGCAGCGGGCGTCGATGCCGCGCGCGATGAGCTTGTTGCGCAGCACGTCGAGCATCTGCTTGAGCTGGAAATCGACCTCGGCCTCGAGGGACACGGTCTCGCCGTTGAGCTCGAAGCTCGCGGTCACCCCCTTGAAATCGAAACGGGTCTGAATCTCCCGGTTGGCCTGATCCACGGCATTGCTGGCTTCGTGCTTGTCGAACTCGGAAACGATGTCGAAGGAGGGCATGGGCATGTCCTGGTGGAGAGTTGGTGGCTGGTGAAGAAGCCGAATGGCGCGATTCTATCAGCCTTCGCGGACCTGCGCGGCCTCCTCAACGGGCAGCAGCGGCTTGGCCATCTGCCAGCCCGCACAGCCGTCCTCGTAGTAGTCGCCCAGCCAGCGCTCCGGGCGAAAGCCCATCCGCTGGTAGAGTCCCAGCGCCACGCGGTTGTCGGCACGCACCTCGAGGCCCAGCACCTCGGCATCCCGCGCCAGCGCCTCCGCTTCCAGGGCCTCCAGCAGCCGCCGGCCCAGCCCACTGCCGCGCGCATCGGGATGCACGCAGAAGGAGTAGAGCCGGGCACGACGGGTGCCGCGACGAAACAGCAGGGTACCGTAGCCCAGCAGCCTCGGGAGACCGCCGTCGGAAGCCCCACGCTCGGCGACCAGCGTCAGGGCATGCGCGCGGTTGAGCAGGTGCCAGAGCTGACGGCGACTGAAGCGGTCGCCGGTGAAGGCCACCTGCTCCAGGCGGTAGAGTGCATCCAGGTCGCGACCGAGGGCCTGGCGCAGGGTGACGGTCATCTCGAATCTCCAGAAATCTCGGCACGATTGTGATCATGGCCAATATCGCTGTCACCGGCGTTGACCATGAAATCTTTTCACCCGAACGCCGACTTGTCCGGGAGCGGGCTCAGGAGCATGCTGGCCGCATTCCGGCGGCACCCCGCCGCCCAGCACGGAAGCCCCACCATGTGCCCGCTGCGCATCGTCGTCGACCGACTGGAAGACTGGCGGCCCTACTATCCCTCCGAGGACCTGATCACCGCGGACGACTTCCTCGCCCAGGACCGGCAACACCGTATCGCCGACGACCAGGATCGCACCACCCATGTGATCAACCTGTGCAGCGAATTCGATTACCTGGGCACGGGCTACTATGTCTCGCTGCTGGCCCAGGCGCGGGGGCAGCGGGTATTGCCCGCGGTCGAGACCCTCAACGCCCTCGGGCGCAAGGCCCTGGTCGACCTTCAGCTCGATGGCCTGGCCCCGCTGCTCGGTGACCTGGCCCGCCAGGGCTCGCTGCCCGGCGACCAGCTGACCCTGCGGGTGCTGTTCGGCGAATGCCGGGAGCCGTGCCTGGCACGGCTGGCGCGCCGGCTCTTCGAGCGACTGCCCTGCCCGTTGCTCGAGGCGCGCCTGGTGCGGCGCCACGAGGTGTGGCGACTGTCGCGCCTGCGGCCACTGCGCCTGCGCGACCTGGCGCCGGAAGAGCAGGACCTGTTCGCCACGGCCCTCAATCGCCACTCCCGCAAGGTATGGCGCACGCCCAAGGCACGCCGCCGCTACCGCTTCGACCTGGCGATCCTGGTCGACCCGCAGGAGGCCCTGCCCCCCAGCAACCGCGGCGCGCTGAAGGCCTTCATCCGCGCCGGGCGCAAGCTCGGCATCGATGTCTCGCTGGTCACCCGCAAGGATGCCGGCCGGCTCGCCGAGTTCGACGCCCTGTTCATCCGCGAGACGACCGCGCTCGACCACCACACCTACCGCATGGCCCGGCGGGCGGAACACGAGGGGCTGGTGGTGATCGATGCTCCCCGGGACATCCTGCGCTGTACCAACAAGGTCTACCTGCACGCCCTGCTGCGGGCCCGCGGCGTTCCGGCGCCGCAGGGGGTCCTGCTCAAGCGCGGCGACCGCCGCCCGCTGGACGAACGGGTCGCCGGCCTCGGCTTCCCGCTGGTGCTGAAGATTCCCGACGGCGCCT
Source organism: Halomonas rhizosphaerae (assembly GCF_030012485.1). Taxonomy (NCBI): domain Bacteria; kingdom Pseudomonadati; phylum Pseudomonadota; class Gammaproteobacteria; order Oceanospirillales; family Halomonadaceae; genus Halomonas; species Halomonas rhizosphaerae. Next base: position 281,886 of record NZ_JASCQQ010000027.1, on the reverse strand, counting down.
TCTCCCGGGGCATCGTCAAGGTCGAATCGACGGAGCAGCTCGAACGCGAGGCCAGCCGGCTGTTCGCCACCTCGGCCCTGCTGCTGCTCCAGGAGTGGCTGCCCACCGAGTACGACTGGCGGATCGGCGTGCTCGACGGCCAGGTGCTCTTCGCCAGCCGCTACTACATGGCCCGCGGCCACTGGCAGATCTACGATCACTCCGGTGCCCGGGTGAAGAGCGGCGGCTTCACCACCCATGACCCCGCCGAGGTCCCGGCGGCAGTGATCAAGGCGGCGCTCAAGGCCACCCGGCTGATCGGCGACGGCTTCTACGGCGTGGATCTCAAGCAGGCCGGTGATCGGGTGGTGGTGATCGAGGTCAACGACAACCCCAACGTGGATGCCGGCATCGAGGACGCCGTGCTCGGTCGCGCGCTCTACGAGCGCATCATGACGGTCTTCCTGGCACGCATGGAGGCCCGGGTGCGCGAACAGGCGTGAGCCACAGGAGGCTGACGCCCGCCCGGTTCTGGCGTATGCTGTCGCTTTCCTTGACAAGCCTTGTACAAACCATGGAGCCCCGATGAGCGATCGCGACACCCGCCACCAGCAGGCCATGCAGAAACTCAAGTCTCGCGTCGACGAGAAGGTCGCCGAGGCCACCGAGCAGCGCGGGCTGCTGCTGGTCTTCACCGGCAACGGCAAGGGCAAGACCACCGCCGCCTGGGGCACCGTGACCCGAGCCCTGGGCTACGGCTACAAGGTCGGCGTGGTCCAGTTCATCAAGGGGCTCTGGGAGTGCGGCGAGCGCGAGCGGCTGGTCGAGGACCCCAACCTCGAGGTCGCCATCATGGCCACCGGCTTCACCTGGGACACCCAGAACCGCGAGGCTGACACCCGGGCCTGCCGCGAGGTATGGGCCGAGGCCGAGCGGATGCTCGCCGACCCGGACGTCTACCTGGTGGTGCTCGACGAGATCACCTACATGCTCAAGTTCGGCTACCTGGATATCGCCACCGTCAAGCAAGCGCTGATGAGTCGCCCCGCCGAGCAGACGGTGATCATCACCGGGCGCAATGCCCACCGGGAGCTGACCGCCACGGCGGATACCGTCACTGAGATGCAGGAGGTTCGCCACGCCTTCAATAGCGGGCTCCAGGCCCGCCGCGGCATCGACTACTAATCCCTTTATTTTCAACAGTTTAGTCAGCTTTCTGCCACGACCGTCGTCGCCAGGCAACACTTAACCGACTGATTTTAAAGGCTTGCCTTCCCCTCCCCGATAACCGTCCCTTGATGGCGACGGTTATCCCTTCCGCTGCCTCGGCCGAACGCGGTGACCTCGCCGCAGGCCGACCATAACCCATTGATCATGAAAACTTAGCCAAGACTGGCATGGACCTTGCTTACTGAATCGACCGAAAAGGAGAAGGTTCGTGGCCGCCCTGGGAGGGCGGCCACTCCGGTCATCGAGCAAGGAGACAGCGATCATGAGAATCACCATCTTCGGTTCCGGCTATGTGGGCCTGGTCACCGGCGCCTGCCTGGCCGATGTCGGCCATGACGTGATGTGCGTCGACGTTGATGCGGACAAGGTGGCCCGGCTCGAGGCCGGCGAGGTGCCGATCTACGAACCCGGGCTGGAGAGCCTGATCCGCCAGAACCGGGCAGCCGGTCGCCTGCACTTCACCACCGATGCCGAGCAGGCGGTGGCCTTCGGCGTGCTGCAGTTCATCGCCGTGGGCACCCCCTCGGACGAGGACGGCAGTGCCGACCTGCGTCACGTGCTCAAGGTCGCCGAGACCATCGGCCGCCACATGGACGGCTACCGCATCATCGTCGACAAGTCGACGGTGCCGGTCGGCACCGCCAGTCGGGTGGAGCGGGCCATCGCCGCCGAACTCGACCGCCGCGGGGCCGCACTGGACTTCGATGTCTGCTCCAACCCCGAATTCCTCAAGGAGGGCGCGGCCATCGAGGACTTCTCCAAGGGCGCGCGGATCGTGGTCGGGACGGACTCGGAGCGGGTCAGGAGCGCCATGCGCGAATGCTATGCCCCCTACAGCCGCCAGAAGGACAAGTTGATGTTCATGGGGGTGCGCAGCGCCGAGCTGACCAAGTATGCCGCCAACGCCATGCTCGCCACCAAGATCAGCTTCATCAACGAGATCGCCAACCTCTCCGAGCGGCTGGGCGCCGACATCGAGGAGGTGCGCCACGGCATCGGCAGCGATCCGCGCATCGGCTACCACTTCATTTATCCGGGCTGTGGCTATGGCGGCTCCTGCTTCCCCAAGGACGTCAAGGCGCTGGCGCATACCGCCGAGGAGATCGGCCATCCCGCCGAGATGATCGCCGCCGTGGAGCGCGTCAACGCGCGTCAGAAGAGCCGCCTGTTCGAGATGCTCTGCCAGGCCTTCAACGGCCAGCTCGCCGGCAAGACCATCGCGCTATGGGGGCTGGCCTTCAAGCCCAACACCGACGACATGCGCGAGGCCCCCAGCCGGGCGCTGATGGAGGCCCTGTGGGAGGCCGGTGCCCGGGTCCAGGCCTTTGATCCCGAAGCCGCCGGGGAGTGTCGCCGGATCTACGGCGAGCGCGACGACCTGAGGCTGGCCAGCCAGCGCAACGAGGCCCTGGAGGGCGCCGATGCCCTGGTGATCTGTACCGAGTGGAAGGCCTTTCGCACCGTGGATTTCGCCCAGCTGCGCGACTCGCTCGCCTCGCCGGTGCTGGTCGACGGCCGCAACCTCTTCCACCCCGAGACCGTCAAGGCCGCGGGCCTCGCCTACTACGCCATCGGCCGGGGGGACTCCGTACGTCCCGTGCTCGCCTGAGGGGAGTCGAGATGTCGAATACACCTGCCGATCGCTCCGTCGCCAGCAAGGTGACGGAGGTCGCGACCTTCATCCTCGGGATCGCCCTGCTGATCGTGGTGATCGACGGGCTGCCGCTGGATGTCTTCTCCACCGAGTCGAAGAGCTTCTTCTTCGCCATCGGTGCGGTGGGCATATGGCGCTACACCTGGTGGCTGATCCAGGCACTACGTTCGGTCTGGTACAACCGTCGGATCTTCCCGCGCCTGCGGGCCGAGGCCGATGCCGCGGGGGAGCAGGGGCTCCCCCCGGAGCTCTATGTGCTCTGCACCTCCTTTCGCATCGAGTCAGAGGTCAGCTTCCAGGTCTACGACGCCCTGGTGCGCGAGGTCGCCGACTATGGCGTGCCCACCACCATCTTCGCCTCGCTGTCGGACCGCACCGATGTGGACGTCATCACCCACGTCATGGACGACAACGGCTGGCCGGAGAACATCGAGCTGCGCTACATGTTCCAGAAGGGTGATGGCAAGCGCTCGGCGATGGCCGAGGTGCTGCGCGCCATCTCGCGGCGCATGCCGGCGCCGGGCGCCCTGCTGGTCTCGATGGATGGTGACATCCGACTGGAGCCGGGCACCCTGTCACGCTCGCTGTCGTTCTTCAGCGTCCAGGAGGACCTGGGCGCCCTGACCACCAACAACAGCGCCATCGTCACCGGGGGCGACGCCACCAAGGAGTGGTACGACATCCGCTATGCCCAGCGCCATCTGGTGATGAGCTCGATGTCGGTCTCCCGGCGCCTGCTGGTGCTGACCGGGCGCTACAGCGCCTTCCGGGCCGACCTGGCCACCCAGCCCGGCTTCATCGAGCTGGTGGAGAACGACCACGTCGACCACTGGCGCTTCGGCACCTTCAAGTTCCTCTCCGGTGACGACAAGTCGACCTGGTACTGGCTGCTGAAGAACGGCTGGCGGATGCTCTACATCCCGGACGTGCACGTCTCGGGCTTCGAGGAGCTGCCCGACCGCAAGCGCTTCTTCAAGTCGACCACCGACCTGATGCGCCGCTGGTACGGCAACATGCTGCGCACCAGCAATCGGGCCATCGCCCTGGGGCCGCGGCCCATGGGCCTGTTCACCTGGTGGAGCCTGGTCGACCAGCGGCTCTCCATGTGGACCACGCTGATCGGCCCCACGGTGGCCATCCTGGTGACCCTGTTCATCCGCCCCTCGTTCATCTTCGCCTACGCCCTGTGGATCCTCTTCACCCGCGGCATCGTCACGTTGATCCTGGCCTGGCAGCACGGGCGATTCAGCCTGCTGTGGGTGCCCCTGATCTACTACAACCAGGTGTGGGGGGCCCTGCTCAAGACCTATGTCAGCTTCCGCTTCAACCGCCAGAAGTGGTCGCGCCAGGGCATCTCCGCGGGCGAACCCAACGACCCGGTGGCCGTGAAGCGCCAGCGGCGCATGGGCCATGTGCTGCACGGCTTCGCCTACGGTGTGCTGCTCTACGTGCTGATACTCGCCACCGGCGTCCTGCAGCCCCCCGACCGGACCTCGCTGTCCATCCTGACCGGTGGCGGCACCACCCAGGAACAGTCGCGGGTGGACGACCGCTGGCTGTCGCTGGCCATCGCCGATGCCCCGGAGGGGGGCAGCGTGCAGCTGCCGGCCGGTGACTTCCGCCTCGACGATGACCTGCTGGACGCGCTCGACAGCCTCGACCGCCCCCGAGCCGGCCACCTGCTGGGCGCCGCCCAGGACACCACCCGCCTGATCGTCACGCCCGAACTGGCCCGCCACCTGCGCGACTCCCGCGGCCGCCCCATCGCCGAGGCGGCGGCCTGCCCGCAGCCCGCCGGCTGCACCCTGGAGCTGGAGCACCACTCGATGCGCTTCAAGGACCTGCAGATCCAGGTGGAAACCGGCAGTTCCGGCGACGCCGTGGCGTCGGTCAAACAACAGAGCAAGGAGAACGCAACGGATGTCTGACCATCATTCCGACATGAACGGCATCGAGCGCAACGAGCCGACCCTGGGCCCGGGCGCCCCCCGCGGCGCGGGCCCTGCCGACGGCCCATCGGGCCATCATCAGGCCCCGGGGGAACGGATCCACCACGAGCGGCGCGACGAGAGGCGTTTCATCCGCGTCTCGCCGCCCTTCCGCGTCCGCTTCGAGGACGGCCAGGAACTCCCCGGTGCCGATGTCTCGGTGGGCGGCTTCGCCGTTCGCACCTCGCGTCCGCTGCGCCCGGGAGAGCGCCTCTCGGCCTCCCTGCTGCTGACCGTCGGGGCCACCGAGCTGATCGTGCCCGTACGCGCCGAGTGTCGCCATGCCACCGCCGATGCCGACGGGCGCCATCACGTCAACGGCTTCGAGATCACCGATATCGATCCCCCCCACCGCGAGCTGCTGCGTCAGGTGGTTCGCAGCTGCCTGACCGGGCGCCAGGCCAGTATCGAGTCGCTGATGGAGGGCGAGGATCCGCAGACGCCGCGCAAGCGCAAGGCGGCCCAGTCCACGCCCCTGCCACCGTCCCGTCCGCCCAAGCCGCGGGGACGCTATGTGCTGCTGTTCACCGCCATCGCGATCCTCGCCATCGCGGCCGCGGCCACGGCCTACCGCAACTTCATGCTGATCGAGCCGAGCTTCGCCGCGGTCACCGCGCCACGGATCGACATCCGCGCCCCGGGACCCGGCATCCTCGAGGCCCACGACCTGCAGGCCGGTGACCGGATCGAGCGCGACCAGGAACTGACCAGCATCGCCAACAGCGACCTGGAGTCGGAGCTGATCCTCTCCGAGGCCTCGCTGAAGTATAACGAGCAGCTCATCGCGAACCTGCAGGAGCATCTCGAGTCGGCGGGTGGCGGTCAGGTCAGCATCGCCAGCTCCGCGCGTCCCGAGAGCGGCGATGCCATGAACTTCGAGACGGTGTCGCCGGAGATTGCCCAGGCCCGCATCGAGCAGTTCGAGACGGCACGCGACCTGGAGAGCTCGCGCATCACCGCCCTTGAGGCCCGCCAGTCCAGCAACGACATCTACAGCCCGTGCGACTGCCTGGTGGCCTGGGCCCTGAGCAGCGCCGACGGCACCTATGTCAACGAGAGCGAGCGGATCATGACCCTGATCCGCACCGGCGAGGACGATGTCATGGTCGAGGCGCTGGTCCACATGGACGACATCGGCCGCATCGAACCCAACCAGACGGCCTATGTCTCGCTGCCCAACGCCTCGACCCCGATCCGTGCCCGGGTGCGCAACGTGGCGCTGGACGTCGAGCGTCAGCCGCGTGCCGGCTTCCCCAGTTGGGTCCGCCAGCAGCAGAACGTGGCCAGCGTGCTGCTGGTGCCCGAGAAGACCCTGCCGGCCGAGAGCGTCGGCAAGCCGGTGGACGTGCGCTTCACGGAGGCCCCGCTGCTGGGCGCCACCGCCGAGTGGGTCTGGCAGGGCATGCGCGGCGTGATCCAGTTCGGTGAGCGCGTCTATCGTGCCGCCACCCAGGAGGACGAGCAACGCGAAGCGGGGTGATCCCCGCCCGCCTCCGCCGCGACGCCACGGCGACGCGGCCCTTCGTCAAGGAGACACCATGAGCATGGAACTATCCCGTACCCGCCGCCACGCCCTTGCCTTTTCGGCCCTGCTGACGGGCCTCGCGTCGACGAGCACCCCGGCGAAGGACGGCCAGGAGCCGACCCTCTCCTATCCGCGGGTGGAGCCCTGCTCGCAGCGCTACTCGCCGGTGGCCACACCACAGCCGGACCTCGCCGCCGAGGATGCCCGGGAGGGCGTCCGCCAGGGCTTCGGCACCACCCGCGACTGGGGCGTCGACGACAACGTCGACCTGCTCGACGCCGGCGCCACGGGCCTCGACGAGCCCGGCCTGCGTGTCCACTACCCCGAGGGCACCTCCTCCCCCGGCGACGCGAAGGAGGGGGGCGCCGGCTTCTATGCCGACCCGGCGGGCCTGGACGGGGCCGAACGGGCCTGCCTGACCTATCAGGTGCGCTTCGAACCGGGGTTCGACTTCGTCAAGGGCGGGAAGCTGCCGGGCCTCTACGGCGGCGAGGCCCCCAGCGGCGGCGACGAGGTCGACGGCGAGAGCGGCTTCTCGATGCGCTTCATGTGGCGCGAGGCCGGCCAGGGCGAGCTCTACGAATACGTGGCCAGCCAGGACGAGAAGTTCGGCGCCTCCGTAGGCCGTGGGCTGTGGAGCTTCCCCACCGGCGAGTGGGTCACCATCGAGCAGGAACTGGTGCTCAACACGCCGGGGGAGGCCGACGGCCTGGCCCGGGTGTGGATCAATGGCGTGCCGGTGCTCGAGCAGAGCGAGATCGTCTACCGCACCACCGAGGAAGTGACCATCGATGGCCTGATGTTCTCGACCTTCTTCGGCGGCAACGGCAAGGAATGGCGCACGCCCGTCGACCAGCATGCCGACTTCGCCGCCTTTCGCTTCTACGCCCCCTCGACCTGAGCCGGGCGCGTCCCGTATCGACAAGGAGTCCCCCTGCCATGCCCCATGCCCGTCCCCGACTGATCCATCGGCCGCTCAACACTGCCCTGGCCCTGCTGCTCGCCGGGCTGTCGAGCGGCGCGGGCGCCCAGGAGATCCTCACCATCGAGGAGCGCGAGGCACTGGACCTCTCGGACTATCGCGTCACCGCCCCCGATGCGGGCTACTTCGACGTGGCGGCACGCATGGAGGAGCTCGCGTCCACCGACAATGCCATCCTGCTCCAGGAGATCGACGACCTCGCCCAGGGACCAAGCTGCCAGCAGATGATGGCGTACGAGCCCATCACTACCCACCTGCGGGTCCCCGGCTACTACCCCAACCCGGAGGCATGGGAGCTCGCCTCGGAGCCGCTGTTCCAGTTCGAGGACAACGTCTCGATGCTGGCCGGCAGCTTCGTCGCCAGCGGCGATGACTATTATGCCGAGTGCCTGGTCCGCTTCCTGGATCACTGGGCACAGCAGGAGGCCCTGACCGACTTCTATTACGACTCCCTCGAGCCCCAGGCCTGGTTCGCCACCGAGTCGATGATCTTCGCCGCCGCCATGGCCTATGCCAACGTGCGCCCCTTCGTCGAGGGCATGGAGGAGGAGCGTGAGCGCGTGGAGGCGTGGCTCAACGGCCTGGCCCACCAGCACGCCGACATCCCCGGCGGCGAGGGCAACAGCTGCTGCAACAACCACTTCTACCGCCGGGCGCTCTACGCCAGCATGGTCGGCGTGCTGACCGAGGATGACGAGCTGTTCCGCTTCGGGGTCAGCGCCATCCATGCCGCCCTGCACGACATGACCCAGGAAGGCGCCTTCCCGCTTGAGGTCTCCCGGGGGCGTCGCGCCACCCACTACCAGAACTATGGCCTGCTCTACCTGATCACCAACATGCAGGTCATCGCGCGGCAGGGCTACGACATCTTCGAGCTGGAGATCGACGGCCACACCATCCATGACGCCATCGACTTCCTGTTCGCGATCCTCGACGATCCGGCCGCCCTCGGCGACTACGCCCCCCTCGAGCAGTACACCGGCTTCCTCAAGGATCCCCAGTACTTCACCTGGATGGAGGTCTATCTCGAACGCTTCGACGATCCCCGCGTCGAGGACTTCATCCGCCGGGTACGCCCTCTCTACAACCGCAGTGCCGGCGGCTACATGACCCTCTACTTCATGGATCCCGAGGCACAGCAGCATGTCGTCCTCGACGAGGAGAAGCAGGAGACCACCGCCTTCAAGGGGCTGGGTCAGGAGTGATGCCCCGATGTCAGCCGTCATTCACCGATCACCGCGAGGCCCGAACACCATGAACACTACCCCTACCGACCTCACTGTCCTCCCGCATGCCAGTGGGCTGCGCCTGATGGCCTCGGCCGGCCTGCTGGTGCTGCTCGCGGGGTGCGCCACGACCGACAGCGCCCCCCAGGCCACCTCGCCCCTGCCCGAGCGCTACCAGGCCTGGTTCGAGGACGGCCAGCCGCGCAACCTCGAGTGGATGCACAAGCAGACCGTCGAGAAGGCCGACGAGGCGGCGGCCGCCGGCAACCCACGAGAGGCGATCCGGCTGCTCACCTCCCTGACCGATCAGGGCTTTCCCCAGGCGCACTACGAACTGGGCAAGCTCTACGACCAGGGCGAGGCCATGGAGCGAGACCCGGCCCGCGCGGCCGAGCACTACGCCCGGGCGGTGCGCACCCCCTCCTACGTTCGCGGCCATGCCGCGCTCAACCTGGCGAAGCTCTATCGCGAGGGAGACGGCGTCGAGCGCAACGACCTGCTAGCCTACCACCTGCTGCGCCTGGCCCTTGAGGAGGAGGTGGACCGCGACGAGCGGGTGATGCTGGCCGAGCTGCTGCGGGAAGGCGGCGACGGGGTGTCGGCCGACCCCGAACAGGCGGCCAGGCTCTATGCCATCGAGGCCGAGCAGGGCCAGGAGGAGGCGCTCAGGGCGCTGGCCGAGGCCCATGCCCCCGGCGGCTGGCTCGACGAGAGGCCCGAACGCGCCATGGACCACGCCCAGCGCTACGCCGAGGCGCTGCAGAAGCGCGCCGCGGCCGGCGAGACCGATGCCATGCGCCGCCTGGCGGGCCTGCATGCCCCCGACGGCCTGCTCGGCGACCAGCCCGAGCAGCGCCTGCACTGGCTGCGCCAGGCGGCCGAGGCCGGTGACGAGGATGCGCTGGGCAATGCCGGGGGCGCCCTGCTGGACGCCGGAGAGACCCGGCAAGGCATCGCGATGCTCGAGGAGGCAGCCAGGAACGGCGATGTCGATGCCATGACCAAGCTGGGCGGGTTCCTGGTCGACCGCCGCCCCGGCGAGGCGCGTCAGTGGCTGACCCGGGCCGCGGAACAGGGCTCCACGGATGCCCGGGTACACCTGGGCCGCCTGCTGATCGAGGGCGAGGATCCCCGCCGCGGCGTGGCCCAGCTCGAGGAGGCAGCGGCGCAGGACCATCCCCTGGCCCTCGCCTCGCTGGGCGACTTCTACATGAATGACGAGCTCTCCCCCAGCCAGCCCTTCATCGCCGTCGACTATCTCGAACGCGCCCATGAACTGGGCCATCCCTGGGCCACCCAGCAGCTGGGCGAGGCCTATCTGAGGGGCCGCGGGGTGACCGCCGATCCCCGGCGGGCCGAGACGCTGCTGCGCCAGGCGGCCGACCAGGGGCAGAGCGGCGCCCTGGGGCTGCTCGGCCAGGCCTATCTGGAGGGCGAGACACTGCCGCTCCACCCCAGCCGTGGCGAGCAGCTGCTGCAGGCGGCGGCAGACGCCGGCGAGACCTCCGCGATGACCGCGCTTGGCGAGGCCTATCTGGAGGGCCCGCTCGAAGCCCGGCCGGAGCGGGGCGTGCAACTGCTGCAGCAGGCCGCGCAGCAGGGCGACGGCTACGCCATGGTGGTGCTCGGCCGTGCCTACCGCAAGGGCGAGGGCGGCCTCCCCCGGGACCTGGACAAGGCCAGCCAATGGCTGACCCGTGCCCGGGAGGCGGGCCACGACGCCGCCGACGAGGCGATGACCCGCGTCAACCGCGACCGCGGGGCCCAGGGCGACATCCGGGCCCTGATCGAGGCCGCCGAGGATGGTCACCCCGGCGCCATGGCCGACCTGGGGCGCGCCTTCCTCGAGGGCCAGGGCGTGCAGCAGAACCGCGAGCACGCCCGGAACTGGCTCACCCGCGCCGCCAATGCCGGCCACAACGGGGCCCGGGCGGAGCTCGGCGAGATGCTCCTCGACAGCGACCCTGAGCGGGCCATGACGCTGCTGCGCACCGCCGCCGATGCCGGGAACCAGGGGGCCCGGCTGACCCTGGGACGCGCCTACCTGGAGGGCGAGCATGTCGCCGCCGACCCCGAGCAGGGCATCGCCTACCTGCGCCCCTCGGCCGAGGCCGGCAACCCCTATGCCGCCCAGCTGCTGGGCCAGGCCTACCTGGCCGGCAATGGCGTCGAGGCCGACCCCCAGAAGGCCGAGCAGTGGCTGAACCGCGCCGTGGAGAGCGGCGACCTCTCCGCCCGCGCCAGTCTGGGCCGCGTGCTGCTGCGCGGCGAGAACGGCGTGCCCCGCGACGGCGAACGCGGCCGGGGCCTGCTCGAGGAGGCCGCCGACCAGGGCCACGCCGGGGCCATGGCCACCCTGGGACGGGAGTACATCCGCGGCGAGAACCTCGAGCAGGATGTCCGCCAGGGGGCCGACTACCTGCTGAAGGCGGCCGAGCAGGGCCACCCCAGCGCCCGCCTGGCGCTGGCCAAGGCCTATCTGGCGGCCAACGGACTGGAGAACGCCAGCCGCGAACAGGCCCTGGTGTGGCTGGATGGCGTGATGGAGGGCGACAGCGGCATGGCGCTGGAGACCCTCCACGAGCTGCTCTCCGACGAGAGTGCCGCCGAGGCCCTGAAGGTGGCCGCGGCCGACTGATCCGCTGTCGCTGCCCGCAACGCGAAGGCCGGCCCCCGAGGGGGCCGGCCTTCGCGTTTTCCGGACATGCGATGCGGCGGTCAGCCGTCGAAGGGGTTTCGCAGCACGATGGTCTCGTTGCGGTCCGGCCCGGTGGAGATGATGTCGATGGAGGTCCCCACCTTCTCCTCCAGGAAGCTGATATAGGCGCGCGCATTGGCCGGCAGATCCTCGACGCGACGCGCCCCCAGGGTGGACTCGCTCCAGCCCGGCAGGTCCTCGTAGAGCGGCTCGATGGCTTCATAGCCCTCGGAGTCCACTGGGGTGTCGAGCACCTCGCCATCCTTGCTGCGATAGCCCACGCAGACGCGGATGTTCTCCAGGCCGTCGAGCACATCGAGCTTGGTCAGGCAGATGCCCGAGACGGAGTTGATCTGCACGGCGTGACGCAGGGCCACGGCATCGAACCAGCCACAGCGCCGCGCGCGACCGGTGGTGGCCCCGAACTCGTGGCCCTTCTCGGCCAGGTGACGGCCGTGGTCATCGAACAGCTCGGTCGGGAAGGGCCCGGAGCCGACACGCGTGGTGTAGGCCTTGGTGATGCCCAGCACATAGTCCAGGTAGAGGGGGCCGACGCCGGAGCCGGTGGCGGTGCCGCCGGCGGTGGTGTTGGAGCTGGTCACGAAGGGATAGGTGCCGTGGTCGATATCGAGCAGCGAGCCCTGGGCCCCCTCGAACAGGATGTTCTCGTCGGCGCGCCGCATCTCGTGGACCAGGCTCACGGTATCGCAGACCATGGGGCGCAGTTCCTCGGCCATGGCCATCGCCTGGTCGAGCACCTGCTGGAAGTCCACCGGCTTCTCGCCGTGGTACTGGGTCAGCACGAAATTATGGTAATCGAGCACCTCGCCGAGCTTGGAGGCGAAGCGCTCGCGGTGGAGCAGGTCGCCGAGGCGCAGGCCACGACGCGCTACCTTGTCCTCGTAGGCCGGGCCGATGCCGCGGCCGGTGGTGCCGATCTTGGCGATGCCGCGGGCCTTCTCGCGGGCCTGGTCAAGGCGCACGTGGTACGGCAGGATCAGCGGGCAGGCCGGCGACAGGCGCAGGCGCTCGCGCACCGGCACGCCCTTGCTCTCGAGCTCGCGGATCTCCTCCATCAGCGCCTCGGGCGACAGCACCACGCCGTTGCCGATCACGCAGATCTTGTCGTTGCGCAGGATGCCCGAGGGGATCAGGTGCAGGACGGTCTTCTCGCCGTCGATGACCAGGGTATGACCGGCGTTGTGCCCACCCTGGAAGCGCACCACCGCCGACGCGGATTCGGTGAGCAGGTCGACCACCTTGCCCTTCCCTTCGTCACCCCACTGGGTGCCCAGTACGACTACATTCTTGCCCATTGTGCTCTCGTCTCTCGTTGCGGCACCGCGCCCGTGGAAAGGCCCAGGGCCGAGGTCATTGACCGCGGGCCCTCAGGCCCGGTCCTGTGAAGTCTCCAGGAGGCGTGGCTCCCAGCGACCATCGATATGTTCCAGCCGGCGATCGCAGCGGTGTTCCGCCGGGCCGGTACGCTGTCCGGGCAGCGCCTGGACGACCCGTTCGCCCCGCTGGCGAAGAGCCTGCAGGACCTCGGCCAGCCCCTCCCCTTCGGCCGGGGCCCAGATGCCGTGCGGTTCGGGCTCCGCGGGGGCCAGGGTGGCCAGCAGCTTGAGGTCCATGGAGAAGCCGGTGGCCGGCCGGGCGCGGCCGAAGGCGCGGCCGGTGTCGTCGTAGCGCCCTCCCTTGGCCAGCGCCTGGCCGTAGTGCGGCACGTAGGCGGCGAACATCATGCCGGTGTGGTACTGGTAGCCCCGCAGCTCGGCCAGGTCGAAGTAGGGTTCGACCCCGGGGTACTCGGCGAGCACCCCGTCGACCATGGCGCGCAGCTGGTCCAGCGCCGCGCCCACGGGCTGCGGGGCCTCCTCGAAGGCCTCACGGGCCGCCTCCAGCACCTCGAGCCCACCGTGCAGGTCGCCCAGGGCGCGAAACATCGCCGCCAGCCCCGGATCGCGCACGCTCTCCTCGACCCGCGCCGCCAGCTCGCCCGGCGACTTGAGGGCCAGGGCGGCGAACATCGCGCGCTCCTGGTCGGCGTCGAGCCCCGCGGCCTGCACCAGGCTACGGTAGATGCCGATATGGCCTAGCGCCAGATGGATCTCCGTCGCTCCGGCGGTCTCGAGGCTCGCCAGGGCCAGGCGCAGGATCTCCAGGTCGGCCTCCAGGCCGGCGTGGCCGAACAGCTCCACGCCGACCTGCACCGGGCTGCGACCGCCCTGATGCTGGTCGGCCTTGGCACGCAGCACGTTGGTGCAGTAGCAGAGCCGCACCGGCCCCTGGCGGCGCAGGGAGTGGGCATCCATGCGCGCCACCTGGGGCGTGACATCGGCGCTCACGCCCATCATGCGGCCGGTCATCTGATCGGTCAGCTTGAAGGTCTGCAGATCGAGGTCGGTACCGGTGCCGGTGAGCAGGGAGTCCAGGAACTCCACCGGCGGGGGCATCACCTGGTCGTAGCCCCAGCGGTGGTAGAGGTCGAGCAACGCACGGCGCAGCTCCTCCATGCGACTGGCCTGGGGCGGCAGTACCTCGTCCATGCCGTCGGGGAGCAGCCAGCGGTCAGCGATGGTCATGTCGTTCATCCTGCAAGACGATGGTTGGCCTGCGGCGATGCCCGAGTCGCGCGAGGTGTGCTGGCGAACGGGAGCGCCGGGAATGGAGAGGCCACAAAAAAACCGGGCCACGCCCGGTTCAAGGATTCTACCACGTTTGCGGACCGGTTGAACCCCGGCCGGCGGGCGGCGCACCGCCCGCCGGGGGGCGTCACTCTTCGCCCGCGCCCTGAGGGCTCTTGAGGTACTGGAAGAAGTCGCTGGAGGGGTCCAGCACAAGCATGTTGTCGTCACCCTCGAAGCTGTCGCGATAGGCGTTGAGGCTGCGCCAGAAGCTGAAGAATTCCTCGTCCTTGCCGTAGGCCTCGGAGAAGATCGCCGCGGCTTCGGCGTCACCCTCACCGCGCAGGGTCTCGGAGCGGGCACGGGCCTGGGCCAGCAGCACCTGGCGGCGGCGGTCGGCGTTGGCGCGGATGCGCTCGGCCTCCTCCTGGCCCTGGGCACGCCATTCACGGGCCTCGCGCTCACGCTCGGAGCGCATGCGCTCGTAGACCGCCGAGGAGACATCCTCGGGCAGGTCGATACGCTTGACCCGGATGTCGCGAACCGCCACGCCAAGCTCCTCGCGCATCAGCTCGTCGAGGTCCTCGGTGGGGCCGGTCATCAGGTCATCGCGGCGTTCGGCGATGATCTGCTGCAGGTTCAGGCGGCCGAACTCGTTACGCAGGCTCTCGTCGACCCGCGGCTGGATCAGTCGACTGGCCATCAGTTCGTCGCCCGCCGTGGCCTCGTAGTAACGGGTCGGATTGACCACCTGCCACTGGACGTAGGAGTCGACGATTACCGCCTTCTGTTCCAGGGTCAGGTAACGGCTGGGGTCGGTATCCAGCGTCAGCAGGCGAGTATCGAAGGTACGCACCGTCTGGGTGATCGGCACCTTGAAGTGCAGCCCGGGCTGGATGTTCTCCTCGATGACCTCGCCGAAGCGCAACTTGACCGCGCGCTCGGTCTCGTCGACCACGTAAAGGCTGTTGCTGGCAAGCCAGGCCACGGCGGCCAGGCCACCGACGATGAGCAGGGAACGATTATTGATCATTTAGCGGCCCTCCCTGCGGATTCCACTGTTGCTGCTGTTGCTGCTGCTCGACGACTGGCTGGAGCGCATGCGCTCGAGCACGCGGGGATCCAGCTCGCCCTCCTCGCCTTCTCTGGCCTCCCTGCCGGCACTGCCGCCGCCGGGGCGCTGATCGAGGGGCAGGTACAACAGCGGGCTGTCGTCGGCCACATCGACCATGACCTTCGAGGTATTGGTAAACACCTCGCTGATGGCGTCGAGGTAGAGGCGCTCGCGCATGATCGACGGGTTATCCTCGTACTGGCCGAGCAGCGCGTTGAAGCGGCTGGCCTGGCCCCCGGCCTCGGCGACCACGGATTCGCGATAGCCCTGGCCCTGCTCGACGAGACGCTGGGCCTGGCCCTGGGCCTCGGGGATGATGGAGTTGGCGTAGGCGATGCCCTGGTTGATGGTGCGCTGGCGGTCCTCGCGGGCCCGGATGACGTCGTCGAAGGCATCCTGCACCGCATCGGGCGGCGCCGTGGACTCGACGTTGAGCGTCTGCAGCAGGATCCCGGTGCCGTAGCTGTCCAGGTAGGACTGCAGGCGACTGGCCACCGAGCTGCCGAGGATCTCGCGACCGGACGTCAGGATGTCGATCATGTCGGTTCCGCCGACCACGTGGCGCAACGCCGAGTCAAGGGCGTTCTCGAGGCTGAGCTCGGGGTCGCGAACGTTGAGCACGTAGCTACGGGGGTCGGCAACCTGATACTGGGCCGACATCTCGACGGAGACGATGTTCTCGTCCTGGGTCAGCATCGACTGGGTCTGGGTGACCGAGCGTACACGGGTCACGTTGACCATCCGCACGTCATCGATCAGCGGAGGGTGCCACTGCAGACCGGGCGTGACGACCTCCTGGAACTCGCCGAAGCGCAGCACCACCCCGCGCTCGGACTGGTCGACCAGATAGAAGCCGGAGGCCGCCCAGATGGCCAGGGCGACCACGATCAGCAGGCCCGGCAGGGTGAAGGCGTTGCGCGGCTTGCCACCGCCGCCCTTGCCGCCGGAGCCGCCCTTCTTGCCCCCACGGCCACCCAGCATGCTGTTGAGCTTGTCCTGAAACTTCTTCAGGGCCTCGTCGAGGTCGGGCGGCCCCTGATTGCCGCCGCCCTTGCCCCCGCCGCCACTGCCACCGCGGCCACCCCCGCTCCAGGGGTCGTGCTGGTTGCCACCACCAGGCTCATTCCAGGCCATACGTCGTCTCCACTATGCGTTGCATCCCGCCACCAGGCGTGCCGGCGACGGACATCGGTTGCGATCCTGCGGGTATCGCCCGGCGCAGCCCGGCGTCCCTGTCATCGTGTTGTGGCTGCTGGCCTGCCCGCCAGCGGACCGGCCTCCTCGCGTCACGCCTCCCATACCGGCGGCGCCTGCAGGGCTGTCGGCAGGTAGTCGTCGGCGCGCTCGCCCAGTCGCGCCATCAGCTGCAGGAAATCGCGCCGTGGCAGGCGCACCTCCAGCAGGGTATGCCCCTCGTCATCGAAGCGCTCCCCGCGCACCGCACCGAGGTCGTGCAGTCCGGCCCGCAGCCTGCCCTGTTCCGGGGCCAGGCAGAGCTCGAAGTCGATGATGTCATCGGCCAGACACTCCGAGAGCGCCTGCGCCAGCAGCTCGAGCCCCTTGCCATCGCGGGCCGAGAGCCAGACCACCTCGGGCCTGCCCTCTCCGTCGCGCTCGATGCGCGGTGCGCTGTCGAGCAGGTCGATCTTGTTCATCACCTTGAGGGTCGGCACCTCGAGGGCACCGATCTCGTCGAGCACCGCCTCGACCTGAGCGACGTTGAGCTCGCGGTCAGGGTCGGCGGCATCGATCACGTGCACCAGCAGCGAGGCCTCGGCGGCCTCCTGCAGGGTGGCGCGGAAGGCCTCGACCAGCTTGTGGGGCAGGTGACGGATGAAGCCCACGGTGTCGGCGAGCACGACCGGCCCCACGTCCTCGATCTCGAGGCGACGCAGCGTCGGGTCGAGGGTAGCGAAGAGCTGGTCGGCCGCATAGACCCTGGCGGACGTCAGGGCGTTGAAGAGCGTGGACTTGCCGGCGTTGGTGTAGCCCACCAGCGAGACGCTGGGGATCTCCGCCCGGGAACGGGCCCGACGATTCTGGCTGCGCTGGCTGCGCACCTTGTCGAGCCGCTTGTGGATCGCCTTGATGCGCGCCCGCAGCAGGCGGCGGTCGGTCTCGAGCTGGGTCTCGCCCGGGCCCCGCAGGCCGATGCCGCCCTTCTGACGCTCCAGGTGGGTCCAGCCGCGCACCAGTCGGGTCGACATGTACTCGAGCTGGGCAAGCTCGACCTGCAGCTTGCCCTCATGGGTCCGGGCGCGCTGGGCGAAGATGTCGAGGATCAGGCCGGTACGGTCGATCACCCGGCACTTGAGCTCGCGCTCCAGGTTGCGCTCCTGGGAGGGGCTCAGGCCATGGTTGAAGATCACCAGCTCGGCGTGATGCACGGCCTTTGCCTCGCGCAGCTCCTCGAGCTTGCCCGACCCCACGAAGGTGCGGGAGTCGGGGCGCTTGCGACTGCCGGTGATCAGGGTGGCCGGCTCCGCGCCGGCCGAGCGCACGAGTTCGAGGAACTCACCCGCGTCCTCGCGCTCCTGCTCGTCCTGGAAATCCACATGGACAAGGATCGCCGTCTCGCCGGCGTCGGGACGTTCAAAAAACAATCAATACCTCACGCATCAGGGTCCGGCTGCGCATCCGGGGCCGGCAGGCGCACGTTGCGCGACGGCACCACGGTGGAGATGGCGTGCTTGTAGACCATCTGGCTGACGGTGTTGCGCAGCAGGATGACGAACTGGTCGAAGGACTCGATCTGGCCCTGCAGCTTGATGCCGTTGACCAGGAAAATCGATACCGGAATGCGCTCCTTGCGCAGGATGTTCAGGTACGGGTCTTGAAGGGACTGCCCTTTGGACATGTTGCTCTCCCTGAAGTGTCTCTGGGGGTTGATGTTATGTCGGTCTTCGTCGCTCCCGCCAGGGGGCAACGCTGGATACCCTGAGGGGCCTGTTCACCCGGCCACCGAAAGGCCCATCTTACGCTAAGTGCCGAATTCGCGCACCAGTTTCAATACCTCGGCCAAGGGGTCGGGGCCCAGGCTGTCGACCCAGTGCAGCCCCGGCCAGCTGCGCATCCAGGTCAGCTGGCGCTTGGCCAGCTGGCGGGTCGCGATGATCCCGCGCCGTGAGAACTCGTCACGCCCGAACTCGCCCTCGAGGCAGGCCCATGCCTGACGATAACCCACGCTCTTCATGGAGGGCAGTGAGGCAGCGAGGTCGCCGCGCGCCCTCAGGGCCGCCACCTCGTCGATGAAACCGGCATCGAGCATCGCCATGAAGCGCTGCGCGATACGCGCATGGAGCACGCCACGATCGGCCGGCGCGAGGCCTATCGACAGCGAGCGCCAGGGAAAGGTTTCACGGCGCTGCTCGCCCCACAGCTCGCTGAGGGAGCGGCCCGCCAGCCGGTAAACCTCCAGCGCCCGTATCAGTCGCTGGGGATCATTGGGATGGATCCGCGCCGCCGAGACCGGATCGACCCGGGCCAGCTCCTCGTGCAGTGCGGCCAGGCCATGACGCGCCACCCTGTGCGCCAGCTCGGCGCGCACCGCCGGGTCCGAGGCGGGCAGGTTGGCCACCCCCTCGAGCAGGTGCTTGAAGTACATCATGGTGCCGCCCACCAGCAGCGGGACCCGGCCGGCGTCGCTGATCCGGCGCATCTCGCGCAGGGCGTCCCCGCGGAAGTCGGCGGCAGAATAGGGCTCGGCCGGGTCGCGGATGTCGATCAGCCGGTGCGGTGCCCGGGCCAGCTCCTCGGGCGAGGGCTTGGCGCTGCCGATGTCCATGCCGCGGTAGACCATGGCCGAATCGACGCTGACCAGCTCGCAGCCCAGCCGCTCGTGGAGAGCAATGGCCAGGTCGGTCTTGCCGGCGGCGGTGGGCCCCATCAGCAGGATGGCGGGGGGACGCGTATCGATCATGGGTCTACTGCCCGCGCAGGAAGAGGCGGTCCAGCTCCTTCATGCTCATCTCGGTCCAGGTGGGGCGGCCGTGGTTGCACTGGCCGCTGCGCTCGGTGCGTTCCATGTCGCGCAGCAGGGCATTCATCTCCTCGAGCCCCAGCTGGCGATTGGCCCTCACGCTGCCGTGACAGGCCATGGTCGCGAGCAGCTCGTTGATGCGCGCCTCGAGACGGTCGGAGCGGCCGTAGCGCTCCAGGTCGGCGAGCATGTCACGCACCAGCGGCTCCACGTCGGCATCGGCGAGAAGCACCGGCACCTGGCGCACCAGCAGGGTCTCGGGGCCGGCCACGTCGAGCTCCACGCCGAGGCGTGCGAAGGCGTCATGCTCGGCTTCGGCGGTGGCCACCTCGGCGGGACTCGCCGCCAGCGACACCGGCACCAGCAGCGGCTGGGCCTGGAGCGCGCCGCCATGCACCTGGGTCTTCATCCGCTCGTAGACGATGCGCTCGTGGGCGGCGTGCATGTCCACCATCACCAGGCCGCGCTCGGTCTGCGAGAGGATGTAGACCCCGTGCAGCTGGGCCACGGCATAGCCCAGCGGCGGCGCGCGGGTCGCGTCCTCCTCGGGCATCGCCGGGCGCGGGGCGCGGCCCGCCTGCGAGGCACGACGCTCCTCGAGGGCCACGTCCGCGGCGCTGCCCCCGGGGGCCGGGGCGGCCGGTTGCGGGGTCAGCAGGCTCTCCTCGTGGTCGGGATGCAGCGCCCGGTAGCCCTCCATGAAGGCCCTGACGCGATTCGGCGTGACGCGTTCGTCCTGCCCTGGCAACGACATCGGCTGCTGCTGCCAGGCCGGCGCCGTCTCGCGCACGCCGTCCGCCGCCTCGGGCGCGTCGTCGCGCTCGCTGCCCTCGCCAGGCCGAGCCTCGCCCAGCGCGCGGTGCAGGCTCGAGAACAGGAAGTCGTGGACCATCCGCCCGTCGCGGAAGCGCACCTCATGCTTGGTGGGATGGACGTTGACGTCCACCACCCTGGGGTCGACCTCGAGGTAGAGCACGAACACCGGGTGGCGGCCGTGGAAGAGGACGTCGCGGTAAGCCTGGCGGATGGCATGCGCGACCAGCCGGTCGCGCACCACACGGCCGTTGACGAAGAAGTACTGCTGGTCGGCCTGGGCCCGGGAGTGGGTCGGCAGCCCGACCCAGCCCCACAGCCGCAGGCCACCCACCTCCAGGTCCAGGTGCAGGGCATTCTCCAGGAAGGCCTTGCCGAGCAGGGACTGGAGACGTCGCTCGCGGGCCACCGGGTCATCGCCCACCGGCAGCTGGTGGAGGGTCTTGTGGTTGTGGCGCAGCACCCAGCCGATGTCGAAGCGCGACAGCGCCTGGCGCCGGAAGGCCTCCTCGACGTGGCCGAACTCGGTCTTCTCGGTGCGCAGGAACTTGCGCCGTGCCGGGGTGTTGAAGAAGAGGTCACGGACCGTCACCGAGGTGCCGCGCGGATGCGGGGCCGGGGTCACGCGGGGTTCCATGCGCCGCCCCTCGGCCACCACGCGCCAGCCGCTGCGCGGGTCCTCGTCGGTATTGGAGACCAGCTCGAGGCGCGCCACCGAGCTGATCGATGCCAGGGCCTCGCCGCGGAAGCCCAGGCTTGCCACGCCCTCGAGCTCCTCCAGGGAGACGATCTTGCTGGTGGCGTGGCGCGACAGCGCCAGCGGCAGGTCGGCCTCGCCGATGCCGCTGCCGTCGTCCCTGACGCGAATCAGTCGGGCCCCGCCGTTCTCCAGCTCGACCTCGATGCGCCGACTGCCGGCATCGATGGCGTTCTCCACCAGTTCCTTGACCACCGAGGCCGGACGCTCGACCACCTCGCCGGCGGCGATCTGGTTGGCCAGGCGGGGATCGAGAATCTGGATGTGTCGCTTCTCTGACATGTCGCTCCGAGGGTTCCGGGTCTGAAGAGGGGGCGCCGACATCACGACCGGGGGATGCGCAGCACCTGTCCGACCCGGATCACATCGCCGTTGAGCTCGTTGGCCTGCTTGAGCTGGGCCACCGGCACGCTGTGGCGGGCCGCGATCTCCGAGAGGGTATCGCCGGGCTGGATGCGATACTCGTTGCCCTCGGGGCTGCGGTTGCGGTCGCGCTGCCAGGCCAGCAGGCTGGCCGGCGGCGGGTTGCGCTGGAAGTGGCCGCGGATGCCGCCGAACAGCGCCTCGACCATCCGCTGCTGATAGCCGCCGTCGCGCAGCCGGCGCTCCTCGTCCGGATTGGAGATGAAGCCGGTCTCGACCAGCAGCGAGGGGATGTCCGGCGACTTGAGCACCATGAAACCGGCCTGCTCGACCCGCGACTTGTGCAGCCGGTTGACCCGCCCCAGCTGGTCGAGCACCTGGCCGCCGATGGTCAGGGAGTCGTTGAGGGTCGCCGTCATGGTCAGGTCGAGCAGCACGCCACGCAGCACCTCGTCCTTGTCGTCCAGCGACAGGTTGCCGTCGACCCCGCCGATCAGGTCGGCCTCGTTCTCGCTGGCGGCCAGCCACTGGGCGGTCTCCGAGGTGGCCCCTCGCTGGGACAGGGCATAGACCGAGCTGCCGTTGGGCCGCGGGCTGTTGAAGGCATCGGCATGGATCGACACGAAGAAGTCGGCCTTCTGCTCCCGGGCGATGCGGGTCCGCTGGCGCAGACCGATGTAGTAGTCGCCGTCGCGGATCATCACCGCCCGGAATCCCTCAGCGGCGTTGACCAGCCGGGCCAGGCGCTTGGCCATCTCCAGCACGACGTCCTTCTCGCGGGTGCCGGACGGCCCGATTGCCCCCGGGTCCTCGCCGCCATGACCGGCGTCGATGGCGATGATGATGTCGCGCTTGGGATGGGGCTTGGCCGGCTCCAGTACCTGGGCGGCGTCGATATCGGCCGGGTCAGCACCCTCCGCCACCGCCTCGCTGCGGGCGCGTTCGGCGGCAATCTCCTGCTCGCGGATCATCGCCTCGATGGGGTCGATGGGGTCCTCCACGGCGCTCTCGCCGGGATACTCCAGGTCCACCACCAGGCGATGTCCGTACTGGTCGTTGGGCGCCAGGCTGAAGTGACGGGGCTCGACCTCCCGCTCGAGTTCCAGCACCACCCGCAGGCCATTGCCGTCGCGCACACCGGTGCGCAGGGTGCTGATGGCACTCCCCTCGAGGTCCAGCCGGTCGACGCTGGCATTGAGCTGGCTGTCGTCCAGGTCGATCACCAGGCGGCGCGGATTGTCGAGGCTGAAGACATTGGCCTGCGCCGGGGAGGAGAGGTCGAAGACCAGGCGGGCATGGTCGGGCGCCGCCCAGAGGCGAAGGTTGTCGACGCTGGCGGCATGGGCCAGGCCACTGGCGAGCCACAGCAGCAGCCCCCCCAGCCCGGCCAGCAGACACCCTGCCGGTCTCATGCGTGTCATCTCGCTGCTTCACCTTCCCTGTCCAGGATCCAGCCGGCCAGCGCCGGCACCGCCGCCAGGCGCTCGAGCACCGCCCGGCCATGTTCGCTGCGGGCCTCGAGCGTCGCCTCGCGCCCGCTGCCGGCCAGCCGCAGGCTCACCTCCAGATCCGGGGCCGGCAGCCAGCCCTCGCCCCGCTCCGGCCACTCGATCACGCAGAGCGCGTCCTCGGCAAGCAGGTCGCGGCCACCGATGAACTCCAGCTCCTCGGGGTCGCCCAGGCGGTAGAGGTCGAAGTGGTGCACACGAATGCCGTCCAGCTCGTAGGGCTCCACCAGGGTGTAGGTGGGGCTCTTGACCGCCCCCCGGTGGCCGCAGGCGCGCAGGATACCACGGGCCAGCGTGGTCTTGCCGGCCCCCAGCTCGCCGGTCAGGTGCACGCGACCCTGGCCGTCCAGGGCCCGCCCCAGGCACTCGCCGAAGGCGACCTGGCGGTCTTCGTCATCGAGTCGCAGCTGCATCGTCCTCGCCCATCGTCGGGTTGACCAGAATTCGTGCACAGGATGCCAGATCGCCGGCCAGCAGGCCACGCTCCCCCCCCTCCCGGGCCGCCATGTCGGCGGCCAGGGCATGTACCAGCACGCCGAGTCGGACTGCCGGCTCGAGGGGCAGCCCCTGGGCCAGCAGCGCGCCCAGGATGCCGGAGAGCGCATCGCCCATGCCGCCGCTGGCCATGCCCGGATTGCCGTAGGGACAGACGGCGAGTCCCTCGGGGCCGGCCACCAGGCTGCCGGCGCCCTTGAGCACCACCACCCCGCCATAGCGCCGCTGCAGGGCCAGGGCCGCCGCGGGCCGGTCGGCCTCGATCTCGCCGGCGGAAAGGCCGAGCAGGCGAGCGGCCTCGCCGGGGTGCGGCGTCAGCACCCAGTCCTCGCGGCGCTGGCCGGTGAAACGGGTCGCCAGCAGGTTGAGGGCGTCGGCATCCACCACCAGCGGCCTCTCGGCCGCCAGGGCCGCCTGCAGCACGCCCTGCCCCCAGCTGCCCTGGCCCAGCCCCGGCCCCACCACCAGCACGTCGGCACGAACCGCGAGCCCGTCGAGGTCCCCGGCACCGCGAATCCCGTGGACCATGACCTCGGGGCGGCGTACCAGGCTCGCGGTCACATGCTCGGGCGCCGTGGCCAGGCTCACCTTGCCGGCGCCCAGCCGTGCGCAGGCCTCGGCGGCGAGCAGCGCCGCCCCGCCGAAGCCCGGGGCCCCGCCCAGCACCAGCGCATGGCCGACGTCTCCCTTGTGCGTGGTGCGGTCGCGGGGCGGCAGCCAGGCCGCGATCAGCCCGGGGCCGAGCAGACGGGCCGCCGGCACGATGTCCGTCTCGCCCTCGGCGTCGACGCCGAGGGCCCGAAAATCCAGTTCGCCCACGCAGGAGGGGGCCGCGCCGGTGTGCAGGCCGAGCTTGTCGCCGATAAAGGTCACGGTTCGACTCGCCCGGACCGCCGTACCGAGGACAGCACCGGTGTCGGCATGCAGCCCCGAGGGAATGTCGATGGCCAGCACCGGCAGGACGCTGGCATTGATGGCCTCGATCGCCTCGCGGGCCTCGCCGCGCACCTCGCCGCCGAGGCCGGTGCCCAGCAGGGCGTCGACGATCAGTTCGCCCTCGAGGGCGAGCTCCGCCCGCCAGGACTCGGCCCCCACCCCGGCCGCGGTGGCCATGTCGGCGGCGCGCCTGGCATCCCCGGACAGCTCGTCGATCGGCTTGAGCAGGATGCGCTGCACGGCGAGCCCCTCGGCGGCGGCCAGCGCCGCCAGCACGTGGCCATCGCCGCCGTTGTTGCCGCCGCCACAGAACACGCTGAGCGAGGGCACCCCGGGCCAGCGGGCCCTCAGGCTCTGCCAGGCGGCCGCGGCCGCGCGCTGCATCAGGGCGAAGCCCTCGATGCCGGCGGCGATGGTACGCCGGTCGAGCTCGCGCACCTGGTCGGCGCGATAGAGCGGCCGTGGGTGCGGCTCGGGATGTACGGCTTTCCGGGCCATCCGATGTCTCCTCGTTCGGGATGCTTTACCATACCGAGTGTAATTTCTCTGCGCCCCACGCCAAGTCATGGGGCCGATCTGCATGGTGTTTTCTCGATCATGACCCCAGTGTCCGCTCCAGGTGACGAACCCGACATGACCGGCCTCGCCGCGAGGATCAAGGCCTGGGGCCGCGAGCTCGGCTTCCAGCAACTGGGCATCACCGACGTCGACCTGGCCGAGGACGAGCAGCGCCTGACACGCTGGCTGGCCGCCGGCCACCATGGCGAGATGGGCTTCATGGCCAAGCACGGCACCAAGCGCACCCGGCCGGCGGAGCTGGTCCCGGGCACGGTGCGGGTGATCAGTGTACGCCTGGACTACCTGCCCGCCGAGGTGGAGACGGCGAAGGTGCTCGGCCAGCCGGAGACCGCCTACATTTCGCGCTATGCCACCGGGCGGGACTACCACAAGCTGATGCGCAAGCGGCTGGCGACACTCGCCAAGTGGATCGAGGCAGAGGTCGGACCCTTCGGCTATCGCGCCTTCGTCGATTCGGCCCCGGTGATGGAACGGGCCCTGGCCCGCAAGGCGGGGCTGGGGTGGTTCGGCAAGAACGCCATGCTGCTAAACCCCAGGGCCGGCTCGCTGTTCTTCCTGGGTGAACTCTACACCGACCTGCCGCTGCCGGTGGACGCGCCCTTCGAGGGCGACCACTGCGGCAGCTGCAGCGCCTGCCGCACCGCCTGCCCGACCGGCGCCATCGTCGAGGACCGGGTGGTCGATGCCCGGGCCTGCATCTCCTATCTGACCATCGAGCTGTTCGGGGCCATTCCCGAGCACTACCGGGAGGCCATGGGCAACCGGGTGTTCGGCTGCGACGACTGCCAGCTGGTCTGCCCCTTCACCCGTTTTACCCGGGTCTCCCGCGAGGCCGACTTCGCCCCCCGCCATGACCTGGACCGTGCGAATCTGGTCGCACTGTTCGCCTGGGGCGAGGAGGAGTTCCTGGAGAAGACCGCCGGCAGCCCGATCCGTCGCATCGGCTACGCGCGCTGGCTGCGCAACCTCGCCGTGGGGCTCGGCAACGCCCCCTGGAGCGAGGCCGTGGAAGCCGCCCTCTGGGCACGCCTGTCCTACCCCTCCGACCTGGTACGCGAACACGTCCGCTGGGCCCTGGCCCGCCAGCGGGACAAGCGCCAGCGGCTGATTGCCAGCGGCTGAGGCTTACGCCTGGAAGCGCGGCTTTACCGGCGACAGGTCTCCGAGGGGGCGCTGTTAATACCTCCCTGTACGCTACCGACGCCATCCATGGCGTAGGCCCCCCTCTATGACCTGTCCCCGGTGCCGCTCGCAACCAACTCGTTGCTTACCTGTTTGGATATCTGCGCTTGCAGCGCGGCGCTATTCTTCCTCGTCGCTCTCGTCCTCCGCCAGGCGCAGGAAGGTACGGCGATAATGCGCCAGCTCGGCGATGGACTCCTTGATGTCGTCCATGGCGAGGTGCACGTTGCGCTTCTGGAAGCCGACCAGCGCCCCCGGGTTCCAGCGCTTGGCCAGCTCCTTCAGGGTCGAGACATCCAGGTTGCGATAGTGGAAGAAGGCCAGCAGCTCGGGCATCTCCCGCTCCAGGAAGCGGCGGTCCTGGTGGATGCTATTGCCGCACATGGGCGAGGAGCCGGGCGCGACATGCGCCTTGAGAAAGGCAAGCGTCTGCCGTTCAGCCTCGGCAGTGTCGACCGGGCTCTCCTTGACCCGTGTCACCAGCCCGGAGCCGCCATGGGTCCGTGTGTTCCACTCGTCCATTGCCTCGAGGAGGGTGTCGGGCTGGTGCACCGCGATCACCGGCCCCTCGGCGACAACATTGAGCTCGCTGTCGGTGACCAGGGTCGCCACCTCGATGATCCGCTCGCGGTTCGGGTCGAGCCCGGTCATCTCCAGGTCGATCCACACCAGGCGCTGGCGGCGCGGGTCCCGGGTGTCGGGGGTTTCGGACGGGGAATGCTCTGCCATTTGGGTTCCTTGCATGGCGCCCGCTGACGACAGCGGACACCTTGGGTGAGTACAATGAGGCCCATTGTAGCGAGCTTCAGGCCCCCATGAGCAAACGCAAGTTGAACCGCCAGCAGCGCTGGCGCATCGAGAAGGTCCAGGCCGAACGCGCCCGACGCGCCGATCGGCGCGACTCCCGGGACGGCGAGAAGCTGGCCGCCGGCGAATACGGGCCCGAACAGGGTGGCCGGGTGATCGCCCACTTCGGCCGCACCCTGGATGTGCGGCCCGGGCAGGGCGGCAAGCCCGTGCGTTGCCACCTGCGCGCCAACCTCGAGGGGCTGGTGACCGGCGACCGGGTGATCTGGCGTGCCGCCCATGACGCCAATGACGGGGTGGTGGTGGCCCGGGGCGAGCGCGACAGCGTCCTGGAGCGCCCCGACGCGCGCGGCCAGCTCAAGCCGGTAGCCGCCAACATCGACCAGATCCTGATCGTCTTCGCAGTGGAGCCGGCGCCTCACGCCAATCTGATCGACCGCTATCTGGTGGCCGCCGAGGCCACCGGCATCGCCCCTGTCCTGGTGCTCAACAAGATCGACCTGCTGCCGGAGCAAGGCGGCGAACTGCGCGACCTGCTGGCCCGTTACGAGGCCCTGGGCTACCCGGTGGTCACCACCACCACCGAGCGCGAGGATGGCCTCTCGGCCCTGCACGCCCGGCTCGCCGGGCGCACCTCGGTGTTCGTGGGCCAGAGCGGCGTGGGCAAGTCCTCGCTGATCGACCGCCTGCTGCCGGACGAGGAACTTCGCATCGGGGCACTGTCCAAGGACTCGCGCAAGGGCACCCATACCACCACCACCGCGCGCCTCTACCGCCTGCCGAGCCCAGCCTCGGGCGCTACCAAGGAGGCCAGCGAGGGCGAGCTGATCGACTCCCCGGGCATCCGCGAGTTCGGCCTTAGCCACCTGGACGAGCAGCAGGTCACGGAGGGTTTCATCGAGTTCCGCGACCTCCTCGGCCACTGTCGCTTCCGCGACTGCCGCCACCGCCACGAGCCGGGTTGCGCCCTGCTCGCGGCCTTGGAGCGCGGCGACATCCATCCCGAACGCTTTGCCAGCTACCGACGCATCCTCGAGAGTCTCGAGGAAACCTGACGCCAGGCGCCTGCCTCAAGCGTGCCTGAATCAAGGAATCGAGTTTAAGGAGCTGAATTTAAGGAGAATGTGCCATGAGTTCCGAAGACAACCTGCTCCCGCTGATCATCGAGCCCGACCAGCTCGCCGCTCACCTGGACGAGCCATCGCTGCTGATCATCGACGTGCCGCTCAGGGCCGAGAGCTATGGCGAGGGGCACGTCCCCGGCGCCGTCTTCCTGGATCATCGCCTGCTGATGCGCGGCGAGGACCCGGCCGGCAGCAGCGTGCCCAACGAGGTGCCCACGGTGGAGGCGCTCTCCCGGCTGTTCTCGTCGCTCGGCCTGACCCGGGACACCCATGTGGTCGCCTACGACGACGAGGGCGGCGGCTGGGCCGGGCGCCTGCTGTGGACCCTGGAACTGATCGGCCACACCCGCTACTCCTACCTCAATGGCGGCATCCACGCCTGGCGGGAGGCCGGCCGGCCCGTCTCCACCGAGGCACGCTCCCCTCGCCCCAGCGACTACGAGGCGGAGATCCTGCATCCCGAGGTCGCCATCGACCGCCTCGAACTCCAGGAGCGCCTGGGCGAGAAGGGCTTCGCGATCTGGGATGCCCGCTCCCGCGCCGAATACGACGGGGAGAAGGGCAACAATGCGCGCCTGGGCCACATCCCCGGCGCGGTGAACATGGAGTGGACCGACGCCATGGACCGGGAGCACGGCCTGCGGATCCGCGACTATGCGGAGCTCATCACCGAGCTCGAGGCCCTGGGCCTGACCCCGGACATGGAAGTGGTCACCCACTGCCAGAGCCACCACCGCAGCGGCTTCACCTGGCTGGTGGGCAAGGCGCTGGGCTTCGAGAAGATTCGCGGTTATGCCGGCTCCTGGAAGGAGTGGGGCAACCGCGACGATACGCCGATCGAGACATAGGACACCCCCTTGCCACTCTCCCGACTCTTTGCCCTGATCCAGTACCCGCTCCCCCACCATCTGCTCTCGCGGCTGGTGGGCGGGCTCGCCGACTGCCGACTGCCCTGGCTGAAAAACGCCCTGATCAAGGCCTTCATCCGTCAATTCAGGGTCGACATGGACGAGGCCGCCGAGCCCGACCCGACGGCCTATGCTACCTTCAACGACTTCTTCACCCGCACCCTGGAGGAGGACGCCCGTCCCGTCGGCGAGGGCCTGGTCTCCCCCGCCGATGGCACCCTCTCGCAGTTCGGCGCCGTCGAGGCCGGCCAGCTGCTCCAGGCCAAGGGCCACCGCTTCTCGATGATGGAGCTGCTCGGCGGCGACGGCGAGGCGGCGCGCCGCTACCTCGGCGGCAGCTTTGCCACCGTCTACCTCTCGCCGAGCGACTACCACCGGGTGCACATGCCCGCCAGCGGCACCCTCACCGAGATGGTCTACGTCCCGGGCCGGCTCTTCTCGGTGAACGCCGCCACCACCGAGCAGGTGCCCAACCTGTTCGCCCGCAACGAGCGGCTGGTGTGCCACTTCGATACCGAGCAGGGGCCCATGGCGGTGGTGCTGGTGGGGGCGATGATCGTCGCCGCCATCGAGACGGTGTGGGCCGGGCAGATCACCCCGTTGCCCCGGGGCGACGTGCAGCGCCTGCGCTTCGACACCCCGGTGCGCCTGGCGAAGGGCGAGGAGCTGGGGCGCTTCAAGCTGGGCTCCACGGTGGTGATGGCGTTCAGTGAGCCGGTCAGCTTCGCCAACACCATCTCGCCCGGCGCCAAGGTGCGGATGGGACAGTCGCTGGGAGCGTCTAGCAGCGCGGCGTGGCGAAGGCCATGACCTCCGCCACGCTCGACTTGCCCAGCGCCAGCTGGATCAGCCGGTCGAGGCCCAGCGCCACCCCGCTGCCCGCCGGCATGCCGTGCGCCAGGGCCGCCAGCAGGCGCTGGTCCGCGTCCACCTCGGGCAGCCCCGCCGCCCGCCGGGCGGCGTTGTCCGCCGCGAAGCGCGCCGCCTGTTCGGCGGCATCGGTGAGCTCGTCGTAGCCGTTGGCCAGCTCCAGCCCTTCCCGATAGAGCTCGAAGCGCGATGCCACCCATTCACCGTCCTCCGGGTCGCGATGCCGACGCGCCAGGGCCGCCTGGCTGGCCGGATAGTCCACCACCACGTCGAGGCCCTCACGTCCGAGATAGGGCTCGATTTCGAAACTCATCAGCAGGTCGAGGCAGCCGTCGCGGTCACCGTCGGCCATGTCCAGGCCGCCCACCGCCCCCGCCAGGCGCCGCAGCTCGCCAAGTGGGGCACTGAAGGGGTCGATGGCCAGGTGCTCGCGGAACAGCTCGCGGTAGCGGCGCCGGCGCGGCGGTACCGGCTTATCCCCCAGTTCCTGGCCCAGCACGGCGTTGACCAGGGCAGCGGTCTCCTCGATCAGCGCATCGAGCGCGAGCCCGGGGCGATACCACTCCAGCATGGTGAACTCGAGGTTGTGGCGCCGCCCCACCTCCCCGTCGCGAAAGCTTCGGGCCAGTTGGAAGATCGGCCCTGAGCCGACGGCCAAGAGCCGCTTCATGGCGAACTCCGGGGAGGTCTGCAGCCAGAGCCGCTCGCGCCCGGCCGGGGTGGTGGCCTCGGCGGACAGGGAGGCCAGGTGCACCTCGGTGCTGCCGCCGTGGCCCAGCACCGGCGTCTCCACCTCCAGCACGCCGCGCCGGGCGAAGAAGGCGCGCACCTCGGCCAGCAGGCGGGCCCGCTCGCGCAGCGTCTCGATCGTCGCCGTAGGGCGCCAGTCGTCCGTCATTTTCCAACCTCCAGAACCGACAAGGCCACGCCGTAAGCGTGGCCTTGAAACCGGTAACAACCTAGCTAAAGCCCTCTCCGAGCGATGCTCAGACAAGGCGAATCCCGAGTGAGGCGGCGGAGTTTAGCAGCGCTAAATGAGCAAGCCGTCTCGGGATTCAACGCCGTATGAGCGAGCGCAGGAAGGGCCGCACCTCATGCGCGGGAGACGTACTCGCCGGAGCGCGTATCCACCTTCAGCACCTCGCCCTCGTTGATGAACAGCGGCACGCGGACCACGGCGCCGGAGGAGAGGGTCGCCGGCTTGGAGCCGCCCTGGGCGGTGTCACCCTTGAGACCCGGATCGGTCTCGGTCACTTCCAGCTCGATGAAGTTCGGCGGGGTGACGTTGATCACGTTGTCGTTCCACAGGGTCACGGTGTAGGGGACCTGCTCCTTGAGCCACTTCTCGGTATCCCCCAGGGCCTTCTTCTCCACGGCATACTGCTCGAAGGAGCCATCGGTCTTCATGAAGTACCACATGTCACCGTCGGTGTAGAGGTACTCCATCTCCAGCTCGAGGACGTCGGCGGCCTCCAGGGAATCACCGGACTTGAAGGTGCGCTCCCAGACGCGGCCGGTCATCAGGTTGCGCAGCTTGACGCGGTTGAAGGCCTGTCCCTTGCCGGGCTTGACCAGCTCGTTCTCGACGATGCTGCACGGGTCACCGTCCAGCATCACCTTCAGACCGCCCTTGAATTCGTTGGTAGAATAATTGGCCATGATGTCTTACCCATATTCGAGCGCGCCACCGGCACTGGCCGGGGGCGCGCGCAAGCAGATGAAGTTCGACGGGGAGCTCGCCCCCGTCCGTATTGACTGGTGTGTCGCATGATAACCCGAAGCAGCGCCCTTTTGCAGCGCCCCGACCGGGAGGCCCGCCCCCTGCCCCTCCAGGCTCGCTGGCAGACCCAGCTGGCCAGGGCGATTCGCGACCCCCACGAGCTGTGCCGCCGCCTGGGACTCGACGAGGCCTTCTGGCCCGGCGCCGAACGTGGCCATGCCCTCTTCGAGGTTCGGGTCCCCGAAGCCTACCTGGCGCGCATCCGCCCCGGCGACCCGTCCGACCCCCTGCTGCGCCAGGTGCTGCCGCTGGCCGAGGAGGCGCTGGTGGCGCCCGGCTATGTGGCCGACCCCCTCGAGGAAGCCGAGCATGCGCCCGCCCCGGGGCTGATCCACAAGTATCCCGGCCGGGTCCTGTTGATCGCGAGCCCCGCCTGCGCGGTGAACTGCCGCTACTGCTTCCGCCGCCACTTCCCCTACGAGGAGAATGCCCCCTCGCGGGCCCAGTGGGAGACCACCCTCGACCACCTGAGGGACGATGCAACGCTCCACGAGGCCATCCTCTCCGGGGGCGACCCCCTGGCCGCCAGCGACCGCCAGCTGGCCTGGCTGGTCGAGCGGCTGGCGGCCATTCCCCACCTCAGGCGCCTGCGCATCCACACCCGGCTGCCGGTGGTCATCCCCGACCGCATCGACGACGTCCTGCTCGGCTGGCTCGGCGCCACCCGCCTGCAGAAGGTGATGGTGCTGCACATCAACCATGCCAACGAGATCGACGAGGCCGTCATCGCGGCGTGCCGCAGGCTGAGTGCCGCCGGCGTGACCCTGCTCAACCAGAGCGTACTGCTGCGAGGGGTCAACGACGGCATCGCGCCTCTCGCCGCGCTCTCCGAGCGGCTGTTCGAGGCCGGCATCCTGCCCTACTACCTCCACGTGCTCGACCCGGTAGCCGGGGCGGCGCACTTCGATGTAGCCGATGACGAGGCCCGCGAACTGGTCGCGGGCCTGCGGGAGGTGCTGCCGGGCTTCCTGATGCCGCGGCTGGTGAGGGAGATTCCCGGCGAGGCCAGCAAGACGCCGCTTTAGCGCCGAGCGCCGAGCTGAAAGCACCAAACCGAGTGGCGCCGGCCTGTCGCCGGATCAGCCACGATGTGGCCACTTATTTTGCAACCTCCAGTGACGCTGCAGTGACGTTGGGCGCCGGGGCCCGGGCGGAGAGGTGGCGGTTGAGGGCGCTCATCACCGCCTTCATGGAGGCACTGGTGATGCTCTCGTCGGTCCCGACGCCGAACACGGCCTCGTCGCCCGCACGCACCTCCACGTAGGCGATCGCCTCGGCGTCGGCCCCCTGGCCCCGGGAGTGCTCGTGGTAGTCGATGATCTCCACGTCATGACCGGCCGCGGCCAGCGCCTTGATGAAGGCGGCCAGCGGGCCATTGCCCTGGCCCGTCACGATGCGGCGCTCGCCGTCCTCCTCGATGGTCGCCTCCAGGTTCACCCTGGGGCTATCGGGCTCGGAGGAGAGGCGGTGACCAACCAGGGTGAAGGGCGAGACCTTGGCCAGGTACTCGTCGACGAAGGCCTGGTAGATCATCTGCGAGGTGATCTCGCGCCCCAGGCGGTCGGCCACCTCCTGCACCACCTGGCTGAACTCCATGGAGAGCCGGCGCGGCAGTTCGATGCCGTGCTCCTGCTCGAGCAGATAGGAGATCCCGCCCTTGCCGGACTGGCTGTTGACGCGGATCACCGCCTCGTAGCTGCGCCCGACATCCAGCGGGTCGATGGGCAGGTAGGGGACCGCCCAGACGGCCTCCGGATGGTCACGCCGCTCGGCCATGCCTTTCTTGATGGCGTCCTGGTGGGAGCCGGAGAAGGCCGTGAACACCAGATCGCCGACATAGGGGTGTCGCGGGTGGACCGGCAGCTGGTTGCAGTGCTCCACCTCGCGCATGATCGGGGTGATGTTGGAGAAGTCGAGTCCCGGGTGCACGCCCTGGGTGTAGAGGTTCATGGCCAGCGTCACGATGTCGACGTTGCCGGTCCGCTCGCCGTTGCCGAACAGGGTGCCCTCGACGCGATCGGCGCCGGCCATCACCGTCAGCTCGGCGGCGGCCACGCCGGTGCCACGATCGTTGTGCGGGTGCACGCTGACGATCAGGGCGTCGCGGTTCTTCACATGGCGGCAGAACCACTCCACCTGGTCAGCATAGTTGTTGGGCGTGGCGACCTCCACCGTGGCCGGCAGGTTGACGATCATCTGGGCCTCCGCGGTGGCCCCGTAGGTCTCCATGACCGCCTCGACCACCTCCTTGGCGAAGTCCATCTCGGTGGTGGTGAACAGTTCCGGCGAGTACTGGAAGGTCCAGTTCGTCTCGGGAGCCTCGCTCATGCGCTGCCGGATGCGGGCGGTGGCGTCCACGGCGATCTGGATGCACTCCTCCTTGCTGACGTGGAAGACCACGCGGCGGAAGACCGGGTCGGTGGCGTTGTAGACGTGGACGATGGCGTTCTTCGCCCCCTTCAGCGCCTCGAAGGTACGATCGATCAGGTGGTCGCGGGCCTGGGTCAGCACCTGGATGGTGACGTCATCGGGCACCTTGTCCTGCTCGATCAGGGCACGCACGAAGTCGAAGTCGGTCTGGGAGGCCGAGGGGAAGCCGACCTCGATCTGCTTGAAGCCGATCTTGACCAGCAGGTCGAAGAAGCGCTGCTTGCGCTCCTGGTCCATGGGGTCGATCAGCGCCTGGTTGCCGTCGCGCAGGTCGACGCTGCACCACTGCGGCGGCGTCTCGATGCGGCGGTTCGGCCACTGGCGGTCGGGCAGGTCGACGGCCACGAAGGGGCGGTACTTGGTAGCGGGGTTGTCGAGCATCATGGTGGCGTTCTCCCTGGACTGGCGATGCGGCACTCTTGCGAATACGGCTCAGAAACGGCAACGCCCCGACGGCCGGGGGCCTGTCGGGGCGTCACGCGAGGTATCGGACACGACCGCACCAGAAATGCGAACGGCAACGCGTTCGCGACGACTCGGTACGGCATGGGCCTTGATGTAAGGACTGCTGGTGGTGGCTGACATGGTACGACCTCGTTTCGACCGGGACCTTCTGGCGAAGGACAGTGGCGATGCAGGCGGCATCGCCCACGCTCTCAGGAGCGGGCTAGTAGTCGTAGGTCGAGGTCGTACGCCGTCATGTTCATGGCTCTAGAGAATCAAGGTTGAGAGGCTTTGTCAACTCCGGCGTTCGAGCAGCGCCTCCATCCGCGAGAGCTGGTCACGCAGCTCTCGCACGTCGCTGCGCAGGCCGTGCAGCTCGGCGGCCTCGCCCTTTCCGCTCTCGATCTCCATCTGCACACTCTCCTTCTGCATCACGTCGAGCACGATGCCGATCATCATGTTGAGGAAGATGAAGGCGGTGAGGAAGATGAACGTCAGGTAATAGATCCAGCTCCAGGCATAGACCTCCTGGGTGGCGTACATCACGTCGGTCCAGTCCTCGAAGGTGGCGATGCGGAACAGGGTCAGCATGGCGATCGAGATGTTGCCCCACAGGAAGTCGTCCACCTCGGCGAACAGGAAGCTGCCTAGGGCCGCATAGATGTAGAAGATGATGAACATCAGCAGGGCCACGTAGCCCATGCGCGGGATCGACTTGACCAGCGCCGCCATCAGCATGCGCAGCTCGGGAATCATCGAGACCAGACGCAGCACGCGAAAGATGCGCAGCAGCCGCGCCAGCAGCACCATCTCCGAGTCGTCCAGGGGGATCAGGCTGGCGGTGACGATCAGGAAGTCGAAGATGTTCCAGCCCTTGCGGAAGAAGTCGCGCAGGCGTTTTTCCGCTGCCATGCGGATCAGGATCTCCACCAGGAAGAACACCGTCACCGCCACGTCCATGACCAGCAGCCACTGCTGGAAGGGGCTGACTTCCTCCTCGTAGGTCTTGGCGCCGATCAGCAGCGCCGAGACGACGATGATGGTGATCACCGTCAGCTCGAAGGCCTTGTGCGCACGCAGCCGTTCGAAGCGGTCACGCCATGTCTCGAAGGTCGTGCTCACTGCCCCGGCTCCTCCAGGTCTCCCTGGCGATAGCCGATCAGGTAGAGCACGGCGTCGAGCCCCAGGGTGGAGATCGACTGACGCGCCTGGGCTCGCACCAGGGGCTTGGCCCGGAAGGCGATGCCGAGCCCGGCGGCGGCCAGCATCTTGAGGTCATTGGCACCGTCGCCCACGGCGATGGTCTGCTCCATGGCCAGGCCCTCGCGGCGAGCGATCTCGTGGAGCAGCTCCGCCTTGCGGTCGGCATCGAGGATCGGCTCGCGCACCTCGCCGGTGACCTTGCCGTTCTCGATCAGCAGCTCGTTGGCATGGACCTCGTCGAAGCCGAGCGTCTCCTGCAGGTGGCGGGCGAAGTAGGTGAAGCCCCCGGAGAGGATCGCCGTGCGATAGCCCAGCCGCTTGAGATGACGCATCAGCCGCTCGAGGCCATCCATCAGCGGCAGGGACTCGGCGATCTCGGCGAGCACCGACTCGTCCAGCCCCCTGAGCTTCGCCATGCGCTCGCGGAAGCTCTGCTGGAAGTCCAGCTCGCCGCGCATGGCCCGCTCGGTGATCTCCGCCACCTCGTCACCCACGCCGTGGCGGCGGGCCAGCTCGTCGATCACCTCGGTCTGGATCAGGGTGGAGTCCATGTCGAAGCAGACCAGGCGGCGATGCCGTCGCCAGATGGAGTCCTCCTGGAGGGCGATGTCCACGCCGTGCATGGCACCCAGCGCCAGGGCCTTCTCGCGCAGGGCGTCGAGGTCGACCTCCTCGCCGCGCAGCCAGCACTCCACGCAGGCACCGTGCTCGGGCATGCCGCCGTCCAGCGGCTCGCGACCGGAGAGGCGGTGGATCAGCTCCACGGTCAGCCCATGCTCGGCGGTCAGCGCCCCCACCTCGGCGAGGATCCCGGCCGGCAGGTGGGGCGCCAGCAGGGTCAGGATCAGCCGAGGCTGACTCGCCTGCACGCTCCAGCGCTGGTAGTCCTCGGCACTCACCTGGATCGCCTGGATGTCCAGGCCCAGGGCGTCTCCCGTCGTGGCCAGAGCGCCTTCCAGGTCGCTCTCCCGGGCGAGCCCCACCAGGGCCTCCAGGGAGAGGATGCCGAAGGTCACGCTCTGGTTGATGTCCAGCAGCCGGGCGCCGCTGGCCGCCAGCGCCTTGCCCAGGCCGGCCAGCTGACCGGGGCGTGCCACCCCGGTGGCGCGGATCAGTACGCGTCGTGTCATTCCGCAATCTCCAGCCGATCCACCTTCTGCAAGCCGCGGGGCAGCTTGCTGCCGCGCCGGCCGCGCTCGCCACGATAGTAGTCCAGGTCGCCGGCCTTCAGTGTCACATGCCGCTTGCCGGCATGCACCACCAGCGCCGCGCCGGCGGGCAGTACCACCAGGTCGCGCACGAACTCCTCGCGGCGGGCGGCCCGGGCACCCGGGATGTCGATCATCTTGTTGCCCTTGCCCTTGGCCATCTCGGGCAGTTGCGAGAGCTCGAAGACCAGCAGCCGTCCCTCGTTGGAGACCGCCGCCACGCAGGCGCCCTCTTCGGCCGGCACCTCCAGCGGCGGCAGCACGTTGCAGCCCTTGGGCACGCTGAGGATCGCCTTGCCCGACTTGTTCTTGCCGATCAGCGCGTCGAGGGGCGCGATGAAGCCGTAGCCGCCGTCGGAGGCCAGCAGGAAGCGCCTGTCCGGCGGTGCCAGCATCAGGCCGGCCATGTGGGCCCCGGCCGCCACGTTGACCCGCCCCGTGACCGGTTCGCCCTGGCCGCGGGCGCTGGGCAGGTTATGGGCCGACAGCGTGTAGGCCCGCCCGGTGTCGTCCAGCAGCACCAGCGGCTGGTTGGTCTTGCCCCGGGCGGCGAGATGGAAGCGATCGCCGGCCTTGTAGGAGAGGCCGGCGGGGTCGATCTCGTGGCCCTTGGCGCTGCGGATCCAGCCCTTCTCGGAGAGCACCACGGTGACCGGGTCGGCGCCGACCAGCTCCACCTCGGAGAGCGCCCGGGCCTCCTCGCGCTCGACCAGCGGCGAGCGACGGGCGTCACCGTGCGCCTCGGCGGCATCGCGCAGCTCCTCCTCGATCAGGTCGGTGAGCGCCGCCTCGCTGCCCAGCAGCTCCTGCAGGCGCTTGCGCTCGGCTTCGAGCTCGTCCTGCTCGCCGCGGATCTTCATCTCCTCGAGCCTGGCCAGGTGGCGCAGCCGCAGTTCGAGGATCGCCTCGGCCTGGCGATCGGAGAGCCCGAAGGCCTCCATCAGCGCGGCCTTGGGCTCGTCCTCCTCGCGGATGATGCGGATCACCTCGTCGATGTTGAGGTAGGCGGCCAGCAGGCCCTCGAGGATATGCAGGCGGTCCTCGACCTTGCCCAGGCGGTGCTCGAGACGACGACGTACCGTGGCGCGGCGGAAGCGCAGCCACTCGCCCAGCAGGTCGGGCAACGCCATGACCCGCGGGCGGCCGTCCAGCCCGATCACGTTCATGTTGACGCGGATGTTCTTCTCGAGGTCGGTGGTGGCGAAGAGGTGCGCCATCAGCGCCTCGATGTCGACGCGGTTGGAGCGCGGCTCGATCACCAGTCGCGTCGGCTCCTCGTGGGTCGACTCGTCGCGCAGGTCCGCGACCATGGGCAGCTTCTTGGCCTGCATCTGGGCGGCGATCTGCTCGAGCACCTTGGCCCCGCTCACCTGGTAGGGCAGCGCGGTGACCACCACGTTGCCCTCCTCGCGCACGTAGCGACCCCTAAGCTTCACCGAGCCGCGCCCGCTCTCGTAGAGCTTTCGCAGGTCGCTGCGCGGGGTGATAATCTCCGCCTCGGTGGGGAAGTCCGGCGCCGGCATGACCTCGAGCAGGTCCGTCGTGGTGGCCTGGGGATGGCGCAGCAGGTGGCAGGTGGCCTCGACCACCTCGCCCACGTTGTGCGGCGGGATGTCGGTGGCCATGCCCACGGCGATGCCGGTGCCGCCGTTGAGCAGCACGTGGGGCAGACGCGCCGGCAACACCACCGGCTCGTTCATGGTGCCGTCGAAGTTGGGGGTCCAGTCCACGGTGCCCTGGCCGAGCTCGGCGAGCAGCACCTCGGCGAACTTCGACAGCCGCGCCTCGGTGTAGCGCATGGCGGCGAAGGACTTGGGATCGTCGGGGCTGCCCCAGTTGCCCTGGCCGTCCACCAGCGGGTAGCGGTAGCTGAACGGCTGGGCCATCAGCACCATCGCCTCGTAGCAGGCGCTGTCGCCGTGGGGGTGGAACTTGCCCAGCACGTCGCCGACGGTACGCGCCGACTTCTTGTACTTGGCGTTGGCACCGAGCGCCAGCTCGCGCATGGCGTAGACGATGCGCCGCTGCACCGGCTTCATGCCGTCGCCGATGTGCGGCAGCGCCCGGTCGAGGATGACGTACATCGAATAGTCGAGGTACGCCTTCTCGGTGTACTCGCGCAGCGAGAGGCGCTCGACGTCGCCCTCCGCCACCTGGATATCCATGGTCATGGGTTCAGGGCCCTATCTGCCATCATGGAAAATTCGCGGGATGTGGCCCGCACGATACGTTGTGGAAGAGCTGTAAGCTTGAAGCCGTAAGCTGTAAGAAAAACCACTTATTCATGGGGTTACTTACAGCTTCAAGCTTACGGCTTATAGCTCCCGGCGAAGCCGGGTCAGACCTCGATATCCGCCAGGTTGCCGTAGTCCTCCAGCCAGCTCTTGCGGTCGCCGGCGCGCTTCTTGGCCAGCAGCATGTCCATCATCTCCATGGTGCCATCGCCGACCTCGCGGGTGAGCTGCACCAGGCGGCGCGTCTCCGGCGCCATGGTGGTCTCGCGCAGCTGCAGCGGGCTCATCTCGCCCAGTCCCTTGAAGCGCTGCACGTTCACCGTGCCTCGCTTGCCCTCGAGCTTGCGCAGGATGGCCGCCTTCTCGCTCTCGTCCAGGGCATAGTGCACCTCCTTGCCCAGGTCGATGCGGTAGAGCGGCGGCATGGCCACGAAGACGTGGCCGGCATCCACCAGCGCCGGGAAGTGGCGCACGAAGAGCGCGCACAGCAGGGTCGCGATATGCAGGCCGTCGGAGTCGGCATCCGCGAGGATGCAGATCTTGTGGTAGCGCAGCTTGGAAAGGTTATCGCTGCCCGGGTCCATGCCCACGGCCACGGCGATGTCGTGGACTTCCTGGGAGCCGTAGATGTCATGGGACTCCACCTCCCAGGTGTTGAGGATCTTGCCGCGCAGCGGCAGGATCGCCTGGGTCTCGCGGTTGCGGGCCTGCTTGGCGCTGCCGCCGGCGCTGTCGCCCTCCACCAGGAAGAGCTCGCTGCCGGCAGGGTCCTGGCCCGAGCAATCGGCGAGCTTGCCGGGCAGTGCCGGACCCGAGGTGACCTTCTTGCGCGCCACCTTCTTCGAGCTCTTCTGGCGGCGCTGGGCGGCACTGATCACCAGCTCGGCCAGCGCCTCGGCCTGGTCGACGTGGTGGTTGAGCCACAGCGAGAAGGCATCCTTGACCACCCCGGAGACGAAACCGGCCACGGTGCGCGACGACAGGCGCTCCTTGGTCTGGCCGGCGAACTGCGGGTCGAGCATCTTCACCGAGAGCACGTAGGAGACCCGCTCCCAGAGGTCCTCCGCGGTGAGCTTGACGCCCCGGGGCAGGAGGCTGCGGTACTCGCAGAACTCGCGCAGGGCCTCGAGCAGGCCGGACCGCAGGCCGTTGACGTGGGTGCCGCCCTGGGTCGTGGGGATCAGGTTGACATAGCTCTCGAGCAGCGGTTCGCCACCCTCGGGCAGCCACTGGATGGCCCAGTCCACGCCGTGCTCGTCATCGGCGAAATGGCCGATGAAGGGAGACGGGGGCAGCACCTCATAGCCGTCGGTGGCCTGGGCCAGGTAGTCGCGCAGGCCATCCGCGTACTGCCAGACGCTCTCGTTGCCGTCGGGCTCGACCAGGGTGACCTTGAGCCCCGGGCAGAGCACCGCCTTGGCGCGCAGCAGGTGCTTGAGCCGCGAGAGCGAGAGCCTGGGGCTGTCGAAGTAGCTCTCCTCGGGCCAGAAGCGCACCACCGTGCCGCGGGCACGCTTGAGGGCACTGCCGATCACCTGCAGCGGGGAGGCCTTGTCGCCGTGCTCGAAGGCCATGCCGTGGCGGCTGCCGTCGCGCAGCACCTCGATCTCCAGGCGCTTCGACAGGGCGTTGACCACCGAGACCCCGACCCCGTGCAGGCCGCCGGAGAAGCGGTAGCTCGACTGGGAGAACTTCCCGCCGGCGTGCAGCCGGGTCATGATCAGCTCGACCCCGGAGACGCCATGCTCGGGATGGATGTCGATGGGCATGCCGCGGCCGTCGTCGGAGACCTCGACGCCACCGTCCTCGAACAGCCGAACGGTGATCTCCCCGGCATGGCCGGCCAGTGCCTCGTCCACGCTGTTGTCGATGACCTCCTGGACCAGGTGGTTGGGCCGCGAGGTGTCGGTATACATGCCGGGGCGCTTGCGCACCGGCTCGAGGCCGGAGAGGACCTCGATGGAGCTGGCACTGTATTGCGTCATGCATCACCCAAAGTGGTTGCGATCGTTCGTGTCGCCCGGGATGCCGGCGCCCTCTGTCCCGGGGGCCTTCCTGCCGGCCCAGCCTGGCGGCAGGCCATGACCGCCGTGGGCGAGAATCGCCGGCAGGTAGTCGGCCAGCGCCGCGAGGCCATGATCCCCCTGGGGGTGCAGGATCGTCCTGGCCCCACGATACAGCGCGAAGGCCTCGGCGGGGTCCAGGGTCTCGTCGGCGGTGCCCAGCAGCAGCAGATAGCGCTCGGCCGTGACCCGTTGGGGCGTCAGTGCCTCGAGCTCCTCGAGGTGCGCGGCCTCGATGGCGAAGCGCTCGCCGGTATAGGCGTTGTCGAAACGCTCGCCGACCCATTCCGCCACCAGCCCCGCCGGGGCCACGGCCGGGTTGATCAGCACCCCTGCCAGGTCGTACCGCTCGGCGACCAGGGTCGCCAGGAAGCCCCCCATGGAGCTGCCCGCCACCAGCGGCCGCGACCCCAGCCTGGCCAGCCGCGACTCGGCCAGCGCCAGTGCCGCGGCCGGCCGGTGCGGCAGCTGCGGCGTCGCACAGGGCAACCCGAGCCACGTGCAGGCATCACGCATCAGCGCCGCCTTGGGCGAGCCACTGCCGCTGTTGAACCCATGGAGGTAGAGGACCCCGCTGGCGACCGGAAGGCGCCGGGCGCCACTCAGCATACCGCAACCCCTGTACATGCAGCCAGTGTCATCGCGAGCCGCGCTCCGCCGCCCAGACGGCCTCGATCAGGCCCCGGGTGGAGGCGTCCATGCCGGCGATGTCCGCCTGGTGCTCGAGGATCCGCTGGGTCTCGCCGGCGATCTTCTTGCCCAGTTCCACGCCCCACTGGTCGAAGGGGTTGATGTCCCAGATGGTCGCCTGGACGAACACCTTGTGCTCGTAGAGCGCGATCAGTGCGCCGAGAGTGGCCGGCGTCAGCCGGTCGAGCAGCAGGGTGCTGGAGGGCTGGTTGCCGCGATAGCGCTTGTGCACCGGACGCGGGCCGTCGTCCTCGATGGCCTCGTCGCCGAGCATCAGCACCCGTGACTGGGCGAAGCAGTTGGCGAGCGTCAGGCGATGCTGGCCCATCAGGTGGTCGCGGGTGCCGGGCTCCTCCACGTCGTCGTAGCGCACCTTGGGGGCGATGAAGTCGCACTCCACGGCCTGGGTCCCCTGATGGAGCAGCTGATAGAAGGCATGCTGGGCATTGGGTCCCAACTGGCCCCAGAGCACCGGGCAGGTGGAGTAGCTGACCTCGCGGCCGTCGTGGGTCACCGACTTGCCGTTGGACTCCATTTCCAGCTGCTCGAGATAGGCCGCGAAGAATTCCAGCCGACCGTCGTAGGGCAGGATCGAGTGGGCCCGGATGTCGAGGAAGTTGACATTCCAGATCCCCGCCAGGGCCAGCAGTACCGGCAGGTTGTCGGACAGCGGCGCCTCGCTGAAGTGGCGATCCATGGCATGGGCCCCGGCGAGCAGCTCGCGGAAGTGCGCCATGCCCACCACCAGGGCGATCGGCAGGCCGATGCCCCCCCACAGCGAGTAGCGGCCCCCCACCCACTCCCAGAACTCCAGCTGGTGCTCCTCGGCGATGCCCCACTCGTTCATCTTCTCGGGGCTCGCCGAGACGCCGATGAAGTGCTGGCGCATCACCAGTTCGGCGTCGACGCCCTCCTCCCGGTTCTCGCCCATCAGCCGGGCCATCAGCCAGTCCCGGGCGGTGCGGGCATTGGAGAGGGTATCGATGGTGGTAAAGGATTTCGACGAGAGCACGAACAGGGTGGTCTCGGGATTGAGCCGGGCCAGGTAGTCGGCCAGCTGGGAGCCATCCATGGTCGAGGCGAAGTGCACGTCGATGGTGTGCACGCCCTCCGGCTGGTAGTCGGCCAGGGCATGGGTCACCATCAGCGGGCCCAGGTCCGAGCCGCCGACCCCCAGGTTGACCACGTCGCGGATCGCCCGGCCGGTGGCGCCGCGCCATTGGCCGGCGTGGAAACGCTCGACCATGGTGGCCATGCGCTCGAGGGTGGCGTGCACCGAGGGCACCAGATCCTCGCCCTCCACCACCAGGCTGGCCTCCGGCGGCAGCCTCAGCGCGGTATGCAGGGCCGGCCTGTCCTCGCTGCGGTTGACCCGCTCCCCGGCAAGCAGGGCACGGATCGCCTCGGGGACCTCGGCCTCCCGGGCCAGGTCGAGCAGCCGGTCCAGGGTCTCGTCGCGCCAGCGCTGCTTGGAGAGATCCAGGGTCAGGCCCGCCGCCCGGCGGGTGAAGGCCGCGTGGCGCCCCGGCGCACCGCGGAACAGCTCGCTCAGGTGGGTGGTACGCATCTCGCGGGCATGTGCTGCCAGGGCCTGCCAGGCATCGTGCTGATCGATCGTGGGGTGTGTCATGGCTTCCTCCTTGACGTCCTGTCGTGCAGCCGGCGTGGGCGAGGCGTAGAATATCGCCCCTTTCCCACGATATCCGGCCAGTTCCATGAGTGACGCATCTTACCGTGACGCGATCTTTTCGACACCCCTGGACCGGGTGGCGCGCTTTTCGTTCGACGAGAAGGTCGTCGCCTGCTTTCCCGACATGATCCGCCGCTCGGTGCCGGGCTACGGCCAGATACTGGGCATGCTGGGCCTGATCGCCGCCCGCCACCTGCGCCACGGTGCCCGGGTCTATGACCTGGGTTGCTCGCTGGGCGCCAGCGCCCTGACGCTGGCCGGGAGGCTCCCGCCGGACGCCTTCCGCTACACCGGGGTGGACCTCTCCCCCGCCATGGTGGCGCGGGCCCGGGAGACCCTGGCCGCGGAGTGCCCCGACCACGTCATGGAGGTGCTCGAAGGCGATATCCGGACCCTGGACTATGCGCCCGCCGGCATGGTCGTGCTCAATTTCACCCTCCAGTTCCTCGCCCCCGAGGACCGCGATGCGGTGATCGAGCGGCTGTTCCAGACCTTGGAGCCCGGCGGCGTGCTGGTGCTCTCGGAGAAG
Source organism: Halomonas rhizosphaerae (assembly GCF_030012485.1). Taxonomy (NCBI): domain Bacteria; kingdom Pseudomonadati; phylum Pseudomonadota; class Gammaproteobacteria; order Oceanospirillales; family Halomonadaceae; genus Halomonas; species Halomonas rhizosphaerae. Next base: position 238,271 of record NZ_JASCQQ010000027.1, on the reverse strand, counting down.
GTCAAGGCCGCCGACGAGCAGGAGAACGCCTGGCTGGTGGAGCGCTACCACGACTTCAAGCGCGCCAACGGCTACAGCGAGATGGAGATCAGCCAGAAGCGCACGGCGCTGGAAAACGTGCTGGTGCCGGACACCCTGGCGGGCCACCACGAGCGCTTGGCCCGGGCCGGCTTCTCCCGCGCCCACACCTGGTTCCAGTTCCTCAACTTCGCCTCGCTGATCGCCTTCAAGGACGCCTGACATGCCGATCGCACCCGAACACCGCGACCTCTATCAGGCCTTCCTCGACCAGGGGCTGGACGCCTGGCTGGCCCGCCTCCCCGACCAGCTGGCCCGCGGCCTGGACCGCCAGCGCTTCGGCGACCTGCCGGCCTGGGAGAAGGCCGTGGCCAAGCTGCCCGCCCTGCCCGGCGACAGGCAGGTGCGCCTGGACGCCGACACCGTCAGCGTCGAGGTCGACCTCACCGACGGCCAACGACGCCAGGTCGAGAACCTGCTGGGCAAGCTCGCGCCCTGGCGCAAGGGACCCTACCGACTCGGCGGCATCGCGATCGACACCGAGTGGCGCTCGGACTGGAAGTGGCAGCGGGTGGCGCCGCACCTGGCGCCGCTGGCCGGCCGCCGCGTGCTGGACGTGGGGGGCGGCAATGGCTATCACGCCTGGCGCATGGCAGGCCATGGGGCGGAATTCGTGCTGGTGATCGACCCCTCGCCACGCTTCTTCTGGCAGTTCCGCGCGGTGCGCCACTTCGTCGGCGACGCCGACGGCGGCCGTACCCACTTCCTGCCGGTGGGCATCGAGGAGGTGCCCGAGGCGCTCGGCGTCTTCGACACGGTGTTCTCCATGGGCGTGCTCTACCACCGCCCCTCGCCGCTGGAACATATCCAGCAGCTCAGGGAGGCCCTGCGCCCTGGCGGCGAGCTGGTGCTGGAGACCCTGGTGGTGGCGGGCGACGAAACCACGGTGCTGCTCCCCGGAGAGCGCTATGCCGCCATGCCCAACGTCTACTTCCTGCCCTCCTCCGCCGCGCTCTGCCAGTGGCTCGAGCGCTGCGGCCTCACCAACGTGCGGGTGGTGGACGAGGCGGTGACCACCACGGACGAGCAGCGCGCCACCGCGTGGATGAGCTTCCAGTCGCTGGCCGACTTCCTCGACCCCGCGGACTCGACTCGCACACGCGAGGGTCACCCCGCCCCGCGCCGGGCGGTGGTCCTCGCCAACCGACCGGTCTGAGCCCTGGACGGATCCGGATCTCACGCGGAATCGTCGGGCGAACCGACCACATCACGGCGCACGGCCGCCAGCCCATGGTCTGAGATGAACCCGCGCGCCTGGGCATGTTCTGCGATCAGCACGCTGTCGGCCGCCAGCAACAGGTCGCAGCGGGTGTGGCGTATCTGGTCGCGCAACCGCTGGATGTCACGCTGCCGATCCACGCGCTGGTCCACGCGACGGATATAGATCGCCTCGATACGCCCGGGATGGGCCTTGACGATTCGGGTGTAGACTTCCGGGTCATGCTGCCCGCTGTCGCCAATCAGGATGCAGGGTACCCCCTCGAACACCGCCAGCATGCGACTGATCAGTCGCTGCTTGTGATCCTCGGCCCGACGCGGCCAGGGACGGCGCGCCGAGATGCCCCACTCGCGCAGGAACAGGATCGGCCCGACCGGAATGCGATTGAGCTGGAAGAAGGCCTCCAGCATCTCGTAGATCGCCCAGGGCCCCCGTGAGACGTAGAGAATGGGCCGCTCGCCCCGGTCATCCGCGCCGCGGTGCAGGGCCTGGTACAACGACGCCACGCCGGGAAAGGCCGTGCGCCGGTGGGGCTTCTCGATGAACAACCGGTAGAGCATCCGCAGCTTGTCGGCCACGCCGGTGTACATCACGGTGTCGTCGATGTCGCTGATCACCAGCAGGTCGGGCTCGTGGGTCGGGATATAGACCTCCACGCTGGCACGCACCGACACCTCGTGGTCGGCCGTCACCCACAGCTCGGCGCGATGCCAGGAACGGTCGAGAGGCAGTGACGAGACGAGCGGCAGGTGGGCCTCGAAGTAGCCATCCTGGTCGGTGGACACGGAGACATGGCTACCACCCAGATGGATATCGACGCGGGCATCGGCCACGCCATGACGGGCGATGCGACGCACCACGTCGGCCAGGTCGCGCAGGAAGCCACGGCGCGGCACCACCCTGGCCAGCGGCGCCTGACGAAAGACGCGGCCCGTAAGGAAGGCTTCGCGCCGCGAGCCATACCCCCGGTAAGGGGTGACCGTCAGGCCGCCGTGGCCGTGATCCCGCTTCATCGGTCTGGCCACGACCCCAGCCAGCCGCTTCACGAACAGGGTGAGGGGACGAAATGCCTTCTTCACCCACGCCACCCTGCCCGGTAACCAGGACGAGACTTGCCGTTCATGGACGGACACTCCTGGCCATGTCGATGATCCTAAGCCTAGTCCCGACCCGGCCGCTCCCGCACGTCCTTCACTGCCCTTGACGATGACCACCGGCAAGGGCGGCGTAGCGTTGTCACCTATGGAACAGGCCTACCGCCTCAGGATCACCAGCCAGCGCCCCAGGTTGAGGATGCTGGCCAATGAGGCCGCCACATAGGTGAAGGCGCAGGCGGTGAGCACGTGGCGGGCACCCGCCAGGTCGCGGGGCGGGATGTACTCCTTGAGCAGCGGGAGGGCGCGCTGGAAGCTGGCATCGAACTCCACCGGCAGGGTCACCAGATGCACCAGGGCCGCGGTGCCGAAGCTGATCACCGCGGCGGCCACCACGATGGCCAGGCCGCCCGGCAGGCGGGTCAACAGGAACAGGAAGGGCGCGGCCATCATCAGCAGCGCGCCGACCTTCTCGGCCTTCTGCGCTACCGCCACCAGTCGCGAGCGCGCCAGCAGCGGCGCATATCCCTGCTGGTGCTGGATGGCATGCCCCACCTCGTGGGCCGCCACCGTCACCGCGGTGAGCGAGCGGCCCTCGTAGTGTTCCCGGGAGAGGCGCACTCGGCGCGCCTCGGGGTCGTAGTGGTCGCCCTGGTCGGTCATCTCGACCTTGACCCCCTCGAGCCCGAGGCGCCGGATCAGGTGGTCCGCCAGCTCCCCCCCGGTCCCAGGATACTCCTCGCGCCCCCGGGCGTGGCGCGCCAGCACCCACTTCGCCCAGAGGTTGGGCAGCAGGAAGAGGGCCAGCAGCAGGGCGATTGCCAGGACGATCATTGGGGGAGGCTCCGGGGTGGGGGCAGGTCATTGGACCTACCCTACCAGAGCCGGTTTCCTCGTCGGTGAACGTCTTGCCCCAAAACAAAACGAGCCCGGAGACGAAATCGCCGGGCTCGTGGACGGCCTATTGAATCGGCCTACTTGAGCAGTTCGCGGATATCCTTCGCTTCCCAGTGGGGGAAGTACTTGCGCACCAGGGCGTTGAGCTCCAGCTCGAAGCCGGCCCAGTCCACCTCGCCCGTCGGTCGGTTACCCGAGCGGGCGACGCCGCGGATCATCCCCGCGCCCACGGTGACGTTGGAGAGCCGGTCGATGACGATGAAGCTGCCGGTGCCCGGACTCGTGCCGTAGTCATCCAGCGGCACCTCGGCGGTCAGCTCGACCCGGCAGCGGGCGATGGCGTTGAGCTCGAGGCGCTCGGCGGGGTGGCGTTCCAGGCTGTTGACGTCCACCTGGTGGAGGATCTCGCCGACCTGCCCCGACACGGAGCGCCCGGCCAGGCGGATGTCGACCTGGCGCCCGGGGGCGAGCACCTCGTCATGCATCCAGACGATGTCGGCCTCGAAGGCATCGGCCATGGCCACCTCGGCGTCGGCGGCAACGATCCAGTCGCCCCGGGAGATGTCGATCTCGTCCTCCAGGGTCACGGTGATCGCCTGCCCCGGCCAGGCGGCTTCCAGGTCGCCGTCGAAGGTGACGATGCGCTCGACCGTGGAGGTCCGTCCGGACGGCAGCACCTTGATCGCCTGTCCCGGGCGCAGGATGCCGGCCTCGAGGGTACCGGCATAGCCCCGGAAATCCAGGTCGGGCCGGTTGACATACTGCACCGGCAGGCGCAGGTCGGTCAGGTTGCGATCGCGGCTGACCTCGATGCCCTCCAGCAGCTCGAGCAGCGGTGGGCCTGCATACCAGGGCATGCGCTCGCTGCGGTTGACCACGTTGTCGCCCTCGAGCGCCGAGAGCGGCACGAAGTGGATGTCGGGCGCAGCCAGTTGCCCGGCGAAGTCGCGATAGTCGGCGACGATCTCCTCGAAGCGCGCCTGGTCGAAGCCCACCAGGTCCATCTTGTTGACCGCGATCACCAGGTGCTGGATGCCCAGCAGGTCGGCGATGAAGCTGTGCCGGCGGGTCTGGGTCTGCACGCCATAGCGGGCATCGATCAGGATGATCGCCAGGCTCGCCGTGGAGGCCCCGGTCGCCATGTTGCGGGTGTACTGCTCGTGCCCCGGGGTGTCGGCAATGATGAACTTGCGCTTATCGGTGGAGAAGAAGCGGTAGGCCACGTCGATGGTGATGCCCTGCTCCCGCTCGGACTGCAGGCCATCGACGAGCAGCGCCAGGTCCACCGCCTCGCCGGTGGTGCCGCTCTTCTTCGAGGCCTGGGTGATCGCCGCCAGCTGGTCGTCGAAGATCATCTTGGAGTCGTGCAGCAGCCGGCCGATCAGGGTCGACTTGCCGTCGTCGACGCTGCCGCAGGTGATGAAGCGCAGCAGGTCCTTGTTCTCGTGCTCGTGCAGGTACTGCTCGATGTTGTCGGCGATCAGGGTCGATTGGTGTGACATCAGAAATAGCCCTCGCGCTTCTTCTTCTCCATGGAGCCGGCCTGGTCGTGGTCGATGGCGCGGCCGCTGCGCTCGCTGGTGCGGGTCAGCAGCATCTCCTGGATGATCTCGGGCAGGGTGTCCGCCCGCGACTCCACGGCGCCGGTCAGCGGGTAGCAGCCCAGGGTGCGGAAGCGCACCCACTTCTCCTCGGGTACCTCACCCTCGGCCAGCGGCATCCGATCGTCGTCGACCATGATCAGCATGCCGTCGCGCTCCACCACCGGACGCGGCGCGGCGTAGTAGAGCGGCACGATGGGAATGCCTTCGAGGTGGATGTACTGCCAGATATCCAGCTCGGTCCAGTTGGAGAGCGGGAAGGCGCGGATCGACTCGCCCTTGTTGACCCGGGCGTTGTAGAGGTTCCACAGTTCCGGGCGCTGGTTCTTGGGATCCCAGCGGTGGTGCCGGTCGCGGAAAGAGAACACCCGCTCCTTGGCGCGGCTGGCCTCCTCGTCACGGCGCGCCCCGCCGAAGGCGGCATCGAAGCCGTACTTGTCCAGCGCCTGCTTCAGGGACTGGGTCTTCATCACGTCGGTATAGCCGCTCGAACCATGATCGAAGGGGTTGATACCGGCGGCACGCCCCTCCTCGTTGATGTGCTCGATCAGCTCCATGCCGGATTCCGCGGCCATGCGATCGCGGAACTCGATCATCTCGCGGAACTTCCAGGTGGTGTTGACGTGCATCAGCGGGAAGGGCGGCGGCCCGGGATAGAAGGCCTTGCGCGCCAGGTGCAGCATTACCGAGGAGTCCTTGCCGATGGAGTAGAGCATCACCGGGTTGGCGAACTCCGCCACCACCTCGCGGATGATGTGGATCGACTCGGCCTCGAGCTGCTGGAGGTGGGTCTGCCGCTGGCGCGACGGGACCAGGCCGGCGGCGGCCTCGATGGCGCTCTCGCGTGACGGTGCGTGAAGACTGCTCATGGCCCGGCTACCTCGCATGACGTTGGGCGGGTGAGATCATGCGAGACAGGGTAACGCCGGGCCAATAATAACCCAAAAGAATTAATAACTATCTTTTTATAGCCAATATGGCTATTTGTCATTCACGGGTCGACGCGCTCAACCCAGGTCGCCAGCTCGCTGTCTCGAAGCTCGATGAGGCGATAGCCCGGGCGCGAGGCCTCATCGAGGGCGAAGGTCGAGGAGCCGGGAAGGAACTGGTCGGAGGTGGCGGGACAGCCGTAGGCCAGCACCTCGCCGTCCGCGAGGACATGGGTGCCGTGGAAGGCCTGGTGGATATGGCCGAAGAACACCGCCCGGACCTGGCGATGGGGGGCGACGACCCGCCAGAAGGCCTCGCCATCGGCCAGGCCGATCTCGTCGAGCCAGGCCGAGCCGACGGGCAGCGGCGGATGATGCATCACCAGCAGGGTCGGCCGGTCGTCGGCCGCGAGACGCTCGTCCAGGGTGGCCAGGGCCGCCTCGCCCAGCTCGCCGCCGGGCCGGCCGCTCACGCGGGTATCCAGCAGCAGCGCCCGCCAGCTTCCCAGGTCCAGCTCGTCGTGCAACGCACGACGCTCGGCCATCAGCGCCGGCTGGTCGTGGTTGCCGGGGAGCCAGAACCAGGGGGCGTCGAGCCGTGACAGCACCTGTTCCGCCAGCCGGTAGGAAGCCGCCGTCTCGTCCTCGCTGACGTCACCGGTGACCAGCACCAGCTCCGGCCGCTCCCGGTTCACCGCCTCGACCACGGCCTCCAGCTGGCGCAGCGGGAAGCCCGCCCGGGCGCGAGCCGCAGGGTCGGCCTGCAGGTGGCAGTCGGTGAGCTGGACCAGTCGCATCAGTGCCGCATTCTCCTCAGGGCAGTTGGGGCAGGTCGAGGGAGTGGCCATGGGCCAGGCCATGGTCCAGCCATTCGCCGAGGAAGCGGTTGAGCTGCAGCTTCTCGTCGGGCTGGTGCATGCGCGAGTTGGGGTAGCGGTAGCGACCGTCGAAGTGACGCTGACGCTGGAAGTCGGTGACCTCGGCCATGCGCACGTCGTGGTAGAGGTGAACGCGCATGCGCGGGGTGTCGATCATCGTGTCGAGCACCCCGCGCTGGGAGACGCGCACGATGCTGGTATAGGGGGCACGCTCCTGGAGCTTGAGGCACAGGGCCCCCAGGCGACGGCCATGGTTGAACAGCTCGACCTCGCGGGTCTCGCCGACCTCCAGGTCGCCCAGCAGCCGGGTCAGCCGGATGAAGTTGGCGGTGCACTCGCCCTGCAGGGTCTTCAGGTCGGTGACATAGGCGTTTCTCGGCACGCTACCTCCTTGCTCGCAACGATGCGCGTTCACCGGCCAGCCAGTGGAAGGCGATCAGGCACATGGCATTGTCGAGTCGCCCGGCCTGCAGGAGTTCCCAGGCCCGGGTAAACGGCAGCACATGCACGCGGATATCCTCGTGCTCCTCGTCGAGCCCGTGCACCCCACCGAGGCCACGGCTGTCGACCAGGCCACAGAACAGGGTCACCCGCTCGTCGCAGGCCCCGGGGCTCGGGTAGTAGGTGTGCAGCTCGACCAGCTCGCCCACCTCGCAACCGGCCTCCTCCATGGCCTCGCGTCGCGCTACCTCGGTGGCACTCTCGCCACGCTCGACCAGCCCGGCCACCACCTCCACCTTCCAGGGGGAATCGGGGTCGTCGAGGGCACCGGCGCGGAACTGCTCGACCAGTACCACGGTGTCGCGTTCCACGTCGTAGAGCAGCACCCCCACCGCATCGTGACGATGGTGCACCTCGCGCACCACCCTGCCGCTCCAGCCGCCCTCGAAGAGGCGGTGGCGCAGGTGGAGCTCCTCCAGCCGGAAGAAGCCCTGGTGCAGGCAGCGACGCTCGGCCAGGTCCACGTCGGCGGCCGTGAAGGGCACCGCGAGGGTCAGGTCCTGATCGTCTGCGGGCGGGCGGGTCTCGCTCATGCCGGTCTCCGGGTCGCGCAAAGGCTCCATTATCGGGACCGGGAGCGGGAATGCCAACCGCCCTGCCCTCCGGTGAGCCTCAGAAACGCTCCAGCAGCGCCCTGGCCTCCTCGCGCAGCACCTCGTCGGAGGCCCGGCGAGCTTCCCTGGCCTGGCCGACCAAAGCGCGACGGGCATGCTCGCGGGCCTCGTCGTGGCGACCCTCGTCGTCGAGGAAGTCGGCATAATAGTAGTTGACGTCGATGCCCTGGGGGCGAATCGACAAGGCGCGGCGGAACATCCTGTCGGCGGTCTCGGCATCGCCGAAGGCCACCGGCCAGCCCGGCGCCCGATGATAGAGGGCTCCCAGGGTCACCCAGGCGGAGCCGTTGTGCCCCTGTGGGTCGAGCTCGACGGCACGCTCCAGCAGCCGACGCGCTTCCTTGGCCGAGCCCATGCCCGCGAGCCCCCCGGCCTCGCGGGCATGGGAGGCGAGGATGATCCCCCGCCAGACCAGCACCCGGCTCTGCTGCGGATGGGACTCGGCGAGGCCCGCGCTCTCCTCCGCCAGCGAGGCGAGCGCGGCCTCGCGGCGCTCCGGGGCCAGCTCGGTGGCGACCCGCTCCCAGCGATGGCGCAGGGAAAAGAGCTCGTCCTCCCATTCCAGGGTCTGGGCCAGGACCTGCGAAAGCGGGGCGGCGGCCAGTGCCAGGCAGAGGGCGGCCGCGAACGGTGGGCGTCGCAGCATGGGGCATCTCCTTGTCACGATGTTGTTATGGTCGGTAGACACCGACAATGTAACGAACGTTTGAATGAACAGCCAGCCGTGTACCGACTTGGCCGCACCGCTCGCGTGGCGTATGTTCGCCGCCAGACACCAGATCGCGAGGAACGCCATGAAAGGCCGCAACATGACGCGCTGGCGGGATCCCGCCAAGGACCCGCGCCAGGAACCCAAGAGCAACCTGATCACCGCCGAGGGGGCCGAGCGGCTGCGCGGCATCCTCGACCACCTCTCGAGGGTCAAACGCCCAGCCCTCTCGGCGAAGGTGGGCGAGGCGGCGGCACTGGGCGACCGCAGCGAGAACGCCGACTACACCTACAACAAGAAGGAGCTCAACCGGGTCATCGCCCGCATCCGCTACCTGACCAAGCGCCTCGACGAACTCACCGTGGTGGACCGCCTGCCGGCGGATACCGACAAGGTCTTCTTCGGCGCCTTCGTCACCCTGGAGGACGAGGAGGGCGAGGAGATGCGCATCCGCCTCGTCGGGCATGACGAGACCGACACCACCAAGCGCTGGATCAGCGTCGACGCCCCGCTGGCGAAGGCCCTGCTCGGCAGGACGCTGGACGACGAGGTGACGGTGACCGCCCCGGGCGGCGAGACCACCTACGTGATCACCGAGATCGCCTATCGCGACCCACGGGCATAGGAGGCTCACTATGCCGGTCGTCTTCCGCTACAAGGGAATCCGGTTTTTTTTCTTCTCCAACCAAGGCAACCCGCTGGAGCCCATCCATATCCATGCCGAGAGTGGTGATGGGGAAGCCAAGATATGGCTCGACCCGCAGGTCGCTATCGCCAGCAGCGCTGGCTACAATCGAAAGCAGTTGTCACAGCTCATGCAACTGGTTGAAGAACATCGTAGTGAAATCGAGAGGGCCTGGAATGAGCATTTCCGCCAAGACCGTCGGCTTTGACGACTACACCATGTGGGTCGAGCTCAACGACGGTAGAACATTGGGCATTCCACTGGCCTGGTTTCCCCGGCTGCTGCACGCAAGTCCAGTCGAAAGGGCCAAGTGTCGTATCAGCTATTCCGGCAAGGGCCTGCACTGGGATGATCTTGACGAAGACATCTCTGTCGAGGGCCTCCTGGCCGGTCGTGGCGACGTGACTCAGCACCATGAGCACGTTGCCTGATCAACCCTTCACCGCCCGATAGACCCGGAAGCGCCGGTCGTCGGCCAGGACCTCGAAGGCGCCTAAGGCACGCTCCAGCAGGTCCGGATAGGGCAGGAAGGCGTTGGCCACCAGGATCAGCTGGCCGCCGGGGTGCAGGTGGTCGGGGGCCTCGAGGATCAACCGCCCCGCGGGGCCATAGTCGATCGCCCGCTCCTGGTGGAAGGGCGGGTTACTGACGATGGCATCGAAGCGTCGCTCCCCCAGCGCCGTGTAGACATCGCTCGCCAGGACCTCGCCCTCGAGGTCGTTGGCTGCCAGGGTGCGTCGGGTCGCCTCCACCGCGAAGTGGCCCACATCCACTGCCGTGACCCGCGCCCCATGCCGGGCCAGCCAGGCCGCCAGGATGCCGTCGCCGCAGCCCACGTCGAGAACATCATGCTGCGTCGCCGGGAGAAAAGCAGGCAACGTCTCCAGCAGCAGCCGGGTACCCTCATCCAGCTTGCCGTGGCCGAACACACCCGGATGGCTAACCAGCCGAATGCTTTCTGCCTCGAAGGTGGTCCAGGCATCGTCCGGGTCGATGCCCACCCGGTCCAGGCGGGTCGCATAGAGCCCGCAGCGCCGTGCGCTGTCCACCTTGCGACAGCCCAGCCCCAGGGCCGCCAGCGCCTTGAGAACCCGCTTGATGCCGCCCTGGTTCTCGCCCACCAGCTGCAGCGGGGTACCCGGCGGCAGGTGGGCACATAGCCACAGCAGCCACCACTCGCCCAGGGCGTGGCTCTTGGGCCAGAACAGCACCGCCCCCGGCGGGGCCGGTATCCCACCCTCGAAGGGCGAATACGCCGCCCTCCCCCGCAACCGCCAGGCCGCGAGAATGCCCTGGTCGGCGGAGAGCAGGCTCCCCTCCCCGGCTTCCAGCCAGGCGTCCCTGGGTGGCGCGACCCACAGCCAGCCGCAGTAGTCTGCATCCTGGCGCTCCAGCAGCTCGCAGACGGGGGTCTCGGCACTCATGCGGTGGTCTCCTCGGGGGATCGTGTCGGTCGCTCCAGGGTATAGAGCAGATAGCGACCCAGACGCCAGTGGGGGTCGACGCGACAATAGCGCTGCTCCAGTGCCAGCAGGCGTTCCCGGTCGGCATCGCTCTCCGGCGGTTGGCGCAGATAGTCGGCGAAGACCCGGATGCCCGCCATCTCACGGATTACCAGGCCACTCTCGGCGCTCCAGGCCTCGACCTGGCCATGAGTCAGCGGCGAGATCGGCGTCAACCGCTTGCGCAGCCCCCTGCCCTCGAGTCGGTCGGCCAGGGCTTTCTCCAGATTGCCCTTGACCACGTTGGAGAGCCTGAGGGCGTCCCGGTTGAACACCATCAGCGAGAGCTGACCGCCTGGCGACAGCAGGCCGGCCAGGGTGGCCAGGGCCCCGCGCGGATCCGCGAGCCACTCCAGCACGGCATGGCAGGCGATCAACGGCCAGGGGCCGGGCGCCAGCTCGGGAAGCGCCTGGAGCGGCGCCTGCAGAACGTTCACCTCCCGGCCCGCCAACTGCTCCCGCGCCTGGGCCAGCATCTCGCCAGAGGGCTCGGCCAAGGTCACCGCATGGCCACGTGCGGCAAACCAGTCGGCCTGCTGGCCCAGGCCGCCACCTACGTCGAGCAGCGGCTGGCCGCGAAGGTCGAGCATCTCGGGCAGCAGGCGGTCGAGCAGCGCCAGACGCAGCTCGCCGCGGGCCCCGCCGTAGAGGCTCGCGGCGAACTTGTCGGCCAGGCCGTCGAAGTGACGGTCACCAGCCGGTGAAAGAGGAGAAACGGGTTCGGACATGCCGGCCACCGGTCGCGGGTTTGCCGTGCATTCTACTCGGGAATCCCGCCGGACTCATGGCCCGCGGCAAGGCCCAGGCCCACTGCGGGTTTATCTCGGCGGTTCAGGCGCTTATAATGCGCCCGGTCGCGCCCCCATAGCTCAGCTGGATAGAGCGTCCCCCTCCTAAGGGGAAGGTCTCAGGTTCGAATCCTGATGGGGGCGCCAGTAATTTCAATGATTTGCGTAAAAACAAGCAATCATTTCCATCGTCAAGATCGCTTTCGCCCCTACATACGCCCCCGCACTCTCCTGAGTAGGCCCCAAGATTCGGGCACCTACGCGACTCCAGCAACTGGGTGTACTGGCGCCTCATCTCCAGCCCGAGGCCCATGGGCGAATCAGGTTCTTCTCCCCAAAGTTGTCGATGGATATTCCCCATCCTCCAGGCAGCGCGTCAGCACGTCGGCGTTTCGCTCGCTGCAGTGGTTCGCTGAACAAGCAGTTGATCGATTCGCTGTCCATCCAAGTCGACGACTTCGATCCGCCAGTCGCCGACAGTCACGTGCTGGCCCACCTTCGGCAGTTCCTCGGCCCGGTGCAGGACGAGGCCGGCCACGGTCTCGTAGTCAGAAGCCTCCTCCAGCGTGATGCCGATGTGGTCGGCGAACTCGTCGACAGGCATCGAGCCGGCGACTAGCAGGGAGCCGTCCGATCGCTCGACCAGCTTGGGTTCGTTCACTTCCGCGTCATCGAATCCCCCTGTGATGGCGCTGAGAATATCCATGGGGGTGATGATGCCCTCGAAATGACCGTACTCATCGTAGACGAGGAGCATTTGCTCGGGGGCTACCTTGAGTTGCTCGATCACCTGCATTGCCGGCAGGGCATCGTTGACCACCGGGGCAGGTCGCAGGAGCGATCCGGGATCGAAGCCTTCTTCCGCCACCTGCAGAAGATCACGACTGTGAAGGATGCCGACGATGTCGTCCTGCCCGCCATCACGCAGCGGGAGGCGTGAGCGGCCGGAGGCGAGAAACCGGGCGAGGATCTCTGTACGGGTATCGCCGATCTCCGCAAGCTCGACCTCGTGCCGCGGGGTCATCAAGCCGCGTGCGCAGCGGTCGGCGATGCGCATGACCCCGGCGATCATCCTGGTTTCCCCCTTCTCGATGGTGCCAGCGCCCTCCGCCTCGGTGATGAGCGTCCGGATCTCTTCGTCGCTGACAACAGCCTTCTGCTTGCCCGAATGTCCGATCAGCATGAGCACGAGCTTGCCCGACCGGTCCAGCAGCCAGACGAGGGGCAGGGCAGCGCGGGAAAGAAGCTGCATCGCCGGCGCAATGCGGGAAGCGACCGACTCTGGGTTGGCCAACGCGATCTGCTTGGGAACGAGCTCGCCGATGATCAGGGAGAGGTAGGTAATGACGACGACGACCATACCGACGCCCAGCGGGTCGGCGAGGCGTGCAGGAATCCCGAGGCCAGGCAGCGCTTCGGCGAGCCGGATACCCAGCGTCGCCCCGGAGAAGGCACCGGAGAGCACACCGACCAGGGTGATCCCGATCTGGACAGTCGAGAGAAACCGCCCCGGGTCCTCGGAGAGAGCGAGGGCGATTCTGGCCCCCCGTGAGCCGCCCGCGGCCCGTGTCTTGAGGCGCGTCGGTCGGGAGGAGACGATCGCCAGCTCCGACATGGCGAGCAGGCCGTTCAGCAGGATCAGGGCCAGGACGATGAGGGTGTCGAGGAGCATAGGACTCGGTAGGGGGACAACGGCAGGTAGCGCTCAGGAGAGTCCGCCACAAGGGGGAGAGCCGTTTGATGATGGCACAGGACCCGTGTGACCGTCACGGTACGACGCGAGTCAAAGCGGCGCTCCCTCGCGGTTTCCACTGTCCCCCACCGCTCCCTTTCGGCCTTGCCGGACCGGGGCGGTGAGACGTTTCCCGGGGGCACTGCATGCACGTCGGCTATCCCTGATACTCACTGACATGCAGCACCTCGGTACGCTCTCTAACGAGCCTAACGAGCGAAGCTGCCGAGGGCCACTTCGTAGGAGCGTTGGATATGGTCATCCATCAGCGCCCTCGCCCCCTTGACGTCCCTGGCCAGCGCCAGTTCCACCAGCTCGCCATGCTGAGCATCAAGCACGTGTCGAACCTCCGGCTCCCCGGGCGCCAGGCGCCGGTAGCGGTCAAACTGGTCGTGCAACTGCTCGATGAAGCGCATCAGCCACGCGGAACCACAGGGCGCCACCAGCGTGCGATGGAAGCGCATGTGCAGCCGCTCCCATTCCTCTTCCATCTCCGGCGCCTCGTCGGCACGTTTCAAGCGATGTGCCGCCGCCAGCAGCTCTGACTCCCATTCGGCGTCGCCTCGCTGAATGGCCCGCTCCAGCGCCATGCCCTCCAGTGCACGCCGCATGTCGGCGATATCATCGAGCTCGTCGCGCGCCAGACGCGGCACCCGGAAGCCACGCTGGTTCTCCTGAATCAGCAGACCATAGGCCGCAAGGCGATTGAGGGCTTCGCGCAGCGGACTCAGGCCCACCCCGTAGCGCTCCTTGAGGGCACTGATCGCCAGCTTCTCGCCGGCGGTGAAGCGTCCATTGACCAGGTCCTGCCGCAGGGTGTCGTAGATCCAACTGGACGCCGTCACCCCCTCCTTGCGTTCGAAGATCCCCATACTGCCTCCCCGTGGCCTCCACACATTGAAGGTTGACGCTGCTTTCTGTTGCAAACTATATTCTAGACCAAATAATCGATTTTTTATCTAAAAGACAATGACAATGACAAAATCAATTCCAGACATTGGGATCGACCGCTCGGGGCCGCGTTCATGACCGACCCGTCTCCCGCTTCGCTGCGCAAGGTCTTCTGGGCCTTCACCCGCATCGGCCTGCTCGGCTTCGGTGGTGGGCCGGCCATGATTCCGCTGGTCCGCGAAGAGGTCGTCACCCGTCATCACTGGCTGGATGACGATGCCTTCGCCGACGTGCTCGCGATCGCCAACACCCTTCCCGGCCCCATCGCCACCAAGATGCCGGGCTACATCGGCTATCGCGTCGGCGGTATCGCCGGCTGCATCATCGCGGTTGCTGCCGTCATCGTCCCCATGATGCTTGCCATGATCCTGCTGCTGGGCCTGTTCAGCCGCTATCGCGACGTCACCTGGATCCGCGGGATGGGCTATGCCGTCGTGCCCGTGGTGATGGTCATGATGGGCCAGCTGACGCTGGACTTCTGGAACAAGTCACGCCTCTCCCTGGGCCCCTGGACGAGCCTCGTCATGGGGGCGGTGGCAGGCGTGCTCATCTACCTGCTCGGCCTCCATCCTGGCTGGATCATCGGTGCCCTGCTGATAACGGCGATGGTCGCGCCAGAGCCGCGCCCGAAGGAGGCCCGTGAATGATCCACTGGGAGCTGTTCCTTGCCTTCTTCATCCCCAACATCATCGGGTACGGCGGCGGCCCGGCGATCATTCCGCTGATCGAGGCGGAAGTCGTCGGCCGCTACGGCTGGATGACGGCCCAGGAATTCGCCGAGACCCTGGCCCTGGGCAACGCCCTGCCCAGCCCCATCGCCACCAAGATGGCCGGCCAGATCGGCTTTGACGTTGCCGGTGCGAGTGGCGCTCTGGTGGCGGTGCTGGCCACGGTGGTGCCTTCCCTCCTGTTGATGCTGGGCGCCCTGGGACTTCTCTATCGATACCGTGACTCACCCCGCGTCAAGCGCATGAGCCAGTGGGTCCGCCCGGTCATCGCCATGATGATGGCCTGGCTCACCTGGAGCTTCTTTAGCGAAGGGTTAGCAACGGCAGGACTCGTCCACACCCTGCTGATTGGCTCACTGGCGGCCCTGACGCTGCTGCGGTTTCGAATCCACCCGGCCTTCATCGTGATGGCCGCCCTGGCCTACGGAGGACTCTTTCTCGGTTGAACGCCCCATAACAAGAACCGACACGGAACACGCGCTCACACCTGGTTCGGGATAGCCCGAACCTCACGACAAAAGCCACAACATCCGAGGTGTACCACCATGATGCGCAACAAGCTGACTCCCATCATTGCCACCCTTGGCCTGAGCATTGCCATCGCCGGCAACGCCCAGGCCGAGTATCCCGAGAAGGATATCCGCCTGATCATCCCCTACGGCCCGGGCGGCGCCACCGACATCATCTTCCGGCTTATCTCGAAGGAGGCCGAGGAGCACCTGGGCGAATCGGTGGTGCCGGTGAACATGGCCGGCGCCGGCGCAACGCTCGGTTCACGCAACGTCAAGGATGCCGATCCCGATGGCTACACCCTGCTGGGCAGCCATGACACCATCGCGCTCTCCAAGCTGGCCGGCACCGTGGACTACTCCTACGATGCCTTCGAGCCCATCACCCTGCTGACCCAGACCATCAACCTGCCGGTTGCCCACGCCAACCATCCCGTCAAGAGCGCCGAGGAGATCGCCGACTACGTCAGCGAGAACCCGGGTGAAGTTCGCTTCAGCATGATCCCGAGCTCCACGGACCACTTCTTCTGGGTCCAGTTCTTCGAAGCCGCCGGCATCGACATGGCCGACGTGCGCCTGGTCGGCTATCCCGATACCGGCGAACAGGTCTCCGCCCTGCTCGCCGAAGAGATCGACTTCGCGATGTTCAACCTGCCTTCCGCCGGGGCCTTCTTCGAGGACGGCAGCTTCACCCCGCTGGGCGTGGCGCACCCCGAGCGGCTCGACAGCCTGCCCGATGTCGCGACGCTGCGCGAGCAGGGGATCGAGATGGACCACTCCACCAGCCGTGGCCTGTTCGCCCCCAAGGGCACCCCGCAGGAGATCCTCGACACCCTGGCGGACGCCTACGGCAAGGCACTGGAAGATGACGAGGTACGCGGTCGCATCGAGAACGATTTCGGCTCGGTGGTGCGCTATCTGCCCGGGGAGGAGTACCAGGCCTTCCTGGAGGAGAATGAGGCGGCCCTCACCGCCGCTGCCGAAGACATCGACTTCCAGAACTGAGACGCGGCGAGCCCCCGGAGACCCAGGTCTCCGGGGCAAGCACGGAGAGCAAGACCATGCTGACCTTGACCAAGGACCGCGCCCTGGCACTTGCCATGCTGGCCCTCACCGGCATCCTGCTGGCAGAGACCCGAAACATCGCTCCGCCTACCAGCTGGCAACCCTATGGTTCGGCCCTTTTTCCGCAGATCCTGCTGGGCATCATCGCCGTCCTGTCCCTGCTGCTGTTGCTGCGCACCTTCTTCGTCTCCCCCGCTGATCGCAAGGACGAACCGGACCGGCCACGTCGCTCCCTGGCGGCCTGGATCCGGCATAACGGTACCGTGCTGTCACTGTTCGGCCTGTTCGGACTCTATGCCCTGCTGCTGCCACTGATCGGCTACCTGCCCGCCACGCTGGCGTTCCTGGTGACATCGCTGGCCCTGCTGCTCGGTATCGATACGCGCCGCAAGTGGATCATCAACCTGACGGTCTCGTGCACGCTCGCCCCGCTGGTCTACGTGATCTTTCGTTTCGTCCTCAACGTCTGGCTACCCTGACGATGGAGTGACCCATGGCTGACTTCTTTCTACAAGCGCTTGCTCAGGTCGGCACGCCGTCGGTGCTGCTGCTGATCCTGATAGGCGTGCTGTTCGGCATCATCGGCGGCAGCATACCCGGCTTCACCGTGACCATGGCCATCCTGGTGGTGTTCCCCTTCACCTTTGCCATGGATCCCGTCAGTGGCGTTTCGCTGATGGTCGGTGTGTTTGTCGGAGGGTACTCGGGCGGTATCGTGTCCGGCGTGATGCTGGGAATCCCCGGCACGCCCTCCTCCATCACCACCGTCTATGACGGCTACCCCATGGCCCAGCGCGGGGAACCCGGGCGCGCACTCGGCATCGGCGTCGCCGCCTCGTTCATCGGCACCCTGATCAGCGTGGCCGTGCTGGTCTATTTCGGTCCACTGCTGGCCAGTTTCAGCATGAACTTCCGGCCCTGGGAGATCACGGCATTGATCATCTTTGCCCTGACGCTGGTCGCCGGTCTCTCGCATGGCGCCCTGCTCAAGGGTCTGCTGGCCGCCGCCCTTGGCCTGCTGATCACCACCGTGGGCTATGACCGCAACAGCAACCTGCGCTTCGACTTCGGTTTCGATGCCCTCGGCGCCGGGTTCGAGATGCTGCCGGTGATGATCGGTATCTTTGCCTTCTCCCAGCTGATGGGGAACCTGGAGAAACTGCGTGATGACCCGCAATCCGCCAAGGGCGCCAATACCAACGTCGCCATACCCTATACCCTGATCCTGCGTGACATGGCCGGCCAGAAGATCAACACGCTACGTTCGTCGCTGATCGGCAGCCTGATCGGCGCCCTGCCGGGTACCGGCGGCACCGTGGCCAACTTCGTCAGCTACGACCAAGCAAAGAAGTTCTCGCGCCACCCCGAGCGCTTCGGCACGGGCATACCGGACGGCATCGTGGCCTCCGAAGCCTCCAACAGCGCCGTGGCGGGCGGGGCCTTCGTGCCGACCCTGGCGCTGGGCATCCCCGGCGACCTGCCCATGGCCATCATGATGGGCGTGCTCATCCTCCACGGCATCACGCCCGGGCCGCTCATGTTCGAGCAGAACCCGGTGCTGGTGGGGGCCATCTACGCCAGCCTGATGATCGGCGCGGTGGTCATGGTGCTGTGTCAGCTGCTGCTGGTGCGCTGGTTCGCCAAGATCTCGCTGATCCCCCAGCAGGTCCTGGTACCGGTCGTGCTGATGCTGTGCGCCATCGGCTCCTATGCCCTCAACAACAACCTGTTCGACGTCTGGGTACTGTTCGCCTTCGGGATCCTCGGCTACCTGCTCTGGAAGGCCTCGGTGCCCCTGACCCCGCTGATCCTCGGCGTGGTGCTGGGTAACAACCTGGAACGTCAGCTGTTCCGCGCCCTGGAACTCGAGAGCAGCTGGCTGACCTTCCTGACGCGACCGCTCTCGGCCCTCTTCCTGGCCCTGGCCGTCGCCTCCGTGATCTTCTCGCTCTACCAGAACCGCAAGATTCAGCGCCTTCAGGCCGATGGGGCCACGTCCCGCAACGCCTGACATCCACAGAGGAACCCCGTATGCAATTCGATGCGCATTATTACCCCAGTCCCTCCCGTCGCATGACGACGTTCGGCCGCCGCGGCATGGTCGCCACCTCACAGGCCCTCGGCGCCGAGGCGGGCATGCAGATCCTGCGCCAGGGGGGCAATGCCGTGGATGCAGCCATCGCCACCGCCGCGGCGCTCACCGTGGTGGAGCCAACCTCCAACGGGCTGGGCAGCGACGCCTTTGCCATCGTCTGGATGAATGGTGAGCTGCATGGCCTGAACGCCAGTGGCCCTGCGCCACAGGCTGCCACCATCGAGGCCGTCAAGGCACTGGGTCACGAGGCGGTGCCCGAGCACGGCCTGATTCCCGTGACCGTTCCCGGCGCCCCTGCCGCCTGGGCCACGCTGTCCGAGCGCTTCGGTCGACTGCCCTTCGCCGACCTGCTGGCCCCGGCCATTACCCTGGCAGAGGAAGGCTTCCCGGTCTCGCCGTTGATCAATCAGCTGTGGGAGGAGGCCTTCGATACCTATAGCCGCTACGATGACGAGGCCTTCCAGCCCTGGTTCGGGACCTTCGCGCCAGGAGGCCATGCGCCACGCCCCGGCGAGATGTGGTCCTCCCCGGATCATGCGCACAGCCTGCGCCTGATCGCTGAGACCCGTGCCGGGGCCTTCTATGACGGCGAGTTGGCCGACCGCATCGATGCCTTCTTCCGAGAGCACGGCGGACTGCTGCGCCGCGAGGATCTGGCTGTCTTCACCCCGGAGTGGGTGGAGCCGATCAGCACCCGCTACCGCGAACACGATATCTGGGAGATCCCGCCCAACGGCTGTGGCCTGATCGCCCTTCAGGCCCTCGGCATGCTGGAACACCTCGGTGAAGAAGCACGGGATCCGGTCGAGACACTCCATCGACGCATCGAAGCCACCAAGCTCGCCTATGTGGACGGGCTGCACCACATCACCGACGGTGATGCCATGCGGCCGAGCGTCGAGCAGATGCTGGCCGACCCGTATCTCAAGGGGCGTGCCGCCATGATCGGCGAGCAGGCGCTGGATCCGGTGCATGGCAACCCCATCACCGGCGGCACCGTCTATCTCGCCACGGCGGACGCGGAGGGCAACATGGTCTCCTTCATCCAGAGCAACTTCAAAGGCTTCGGCTCCGGCATCGTGATCCCCGGCACGGGCATCAGCCTCCAGAACCGCGGCTGGTCGTTCAAGCTAGATGAGAGACACGCCAACGCCCTGGCCCCCGGCAAGCGCACCTATCACACCATCATTCCCGGCTTCATCACCCGCAACGGCCAGGCCGTCGGTCCGTTCGGCGTCATGGGGGGCTTCATGCAACCCCAGGGCCACGTCCAGGTGATCACCGGCATGCTCGACGACGCCCTTAACCCGCAGGCCGCGCTGGACATGCCACGCTGGAAGTGGACGACAGGACGCACCGTCGAGGTCGAGCCCCACTTCCCCGACCACCTGGCCCAGGCGCTTGCACGACGCGGTCATCACATCGTCAAGCTGGCGGATTCCGTGAGTTTCGGTCGTGGGCAGATCATTGTGCGCGACGCGGAAACCGGCGTGCTGTGCGGGGGCACCGAGCCCCGCACCGACGCCGCGGTACTGCCCTGGTAACTCCCCGGGCAGGCTGCCGGCTGGAAGGCGCTTCACGGCCGGCCAAGCCATCACGATGACAAGGAGATGCTCCTCCATCGCCTTCGGTGAGCGCTGCCGGAAGGCCGGTGTTCGGCCCTCGATGGGGTCTGTCGGGGATTGTTACGATGACTCGATGGCCGAGAGCGTCTTTGCCACTCTGGAATGCGAGTTGCTCGACAAAAAATGGTTCGCCACGCCGGCGGAGGCGAAGCGGACGGTCTTCGCGTTCATCGAGGGATGGCACAACCCACATCGCCGACGCTCGGCGATTGGCTATGCCAGTCCCTCCGCTTCAAGCGACACCAGGCGGCAGCCTACGTCCGAAACCGCACAACGTCCGCCGACTCGGGGAACGCCAACGCTCAGTTGGAGGAGTATAACGACATACGAGACTTCCGAAAGCGTCCGGCACCCATCGGCGAGGGAGGACAACGTGGGCAGGAAACGCATCTTCGTCATCCACAAGCACGACGCCAGCCAGCTGCACTACGATTTTCGCCTTCGCATCGGCGATGTCCTGGCTTCCTGGGCCGTGCCGAAGGGGCTCTCCACCGAAGCCAATGACAAGCGACTGGCGATCCGGGTGGAGGACCACCCGCTCGACTACGCCGACTTCGAGGGCGTGATTCCCGAGGGCGAATACGGGGCCGGCACGGTCATGGTCTGGGACCGGGGAACCTACGCGCCGATCCTCGACAAAGACGAGAAGAGCATGGAAGACGCGCGCGAAGGCGGCTCGCTCAAGTTCGAGCTCCACGGCGAGAAACTCAAGGGCGGCTTCGCCATGGCGCGCACAGGAAAGCGCGATGGAAAGGAGCAGTGGGTGATCTTCAAGCTGGACGACGAGCACGCCGACGCACGCCGAAAGCCGACGAGCACCGAGCCGAACTCGGTCAAGACGGGCCGCTCCCTGGAGGAAATCGAAGCGGAGGAGGGTAAGGATGCATGATGCCCTGGCAGCCCTTCCGGAGGAAACGCGCTCGAAGCTGAAGAGGGCACCGCAGCCCGGCTTCGTCGAGCCGATGAAGGCGACGCTGGTGCACGAGCCTTTTTCCGACCCCGACTGGATCTACGAGCGCAAGCTCGACGGCGAGCGCTGCCTACTGCACAAGAAGGGGCGCACAGTGACGCTCTACTCCCGGAACGAGAAGAAGAAAAACAGTACTTACCCCGAGATCGCGGAAGCGGTGGGCACCCTCGACGGGAGTTGCATCCTCGATTCGGAGATCGTGACCTTCGACGGGAAGGTGACCAGTTTCAAGCGACTGCAGAAGCGCATCCACAGAAAGGCGCCCGGTGACGACATCCTCAGGGAATGCCCGGTCTACGCCTACGCCTTCGATATCCTCTACCTAGACGGTTACGACCTGACCGACCTCCCCCTGCGGGAACGCAAGAAGGTCCTGCGAAGGGCGTTCGAGTGGGCGTCGCCCCTGCGCGTTCTGCCGTACCGTAACGCGGAGGGAGTGGCCTATTTCAAGGAGGCGTCGAGGAAGGGCTGGGAAGGCCTGATCGCGAAGGATGCCCGATCCCCCTACGTGCCCAGGCGCTCCAGGCAGTGGTTGAAGTTCAAGTGCGGCCACCGCCAGGAAATGGTGATCGCCGGCTACACGGAGCCGAAAGGCGAGCGGGTCGGCTTCGGCGCGCTGCTGCTCGGTTACTACGAGGATGGCGAGCTTCGCTACGCGGGCCGCGTGGGCACCGGCTTCGACGATGCGTTTCTGACATCCTTTCACAAGACGATGCAGCGCGAGGAGCGCGATACGTCGCCCTATGCCGATGACATGGAGGAGGACGCTGACATCCACTGGATCGAGCCAAGGTTCGTCGGCGAGGTGGGCTTCACGGAATGGACGCAGGATGGCTGTCTCCGGCATCCGCGCTTCCTCGGCCTGCGCGACGACAAGGATCCCCAGGAGGTCAGGAGGGAGCGCGCCCAATGAAACCCAACGAGATCGAGATATCACATCCCGACAAGGTGCTGTTCCCCGGCACGGGCATCACCAAGGACGAACTCGCCGATTATTACGCGCGAATCGCGCAGCGCTTGTTGCCTTATGCGAAGGGACGCCCGCTGACGCTGCGCGCGTTTCCGGAAGGCATCGGCGAGGAGGGATTCTTCAACAAGCATGCGCCCGATCATTTTCCGGACTTCATCAGGCGTATCGAGGTGCCCACCCGCGACGCCGGCAGAGAGGCCGCCCTCATGTCCAGCGCCGACGAGGCGGCAGACCTGGTGTACTTCGCCGGGCAAAACGTGATCGAGATCCATGCGACACTCTCGACGGAGGCGGACCTCGAGAAGCCGGACCAGCTCATCGTCGACTTCGATCCGTCCAACGACGATTTCGACAAGGTGCGGAGGGTGGCCCTGGGGTTCTGCGCCTTGCTGGATGCGTTGGCGCTTAACGCCTTCTGGAAGACGACGGGCTCAAGGGGGTTTCACGCCCATATTCCGATTCGCCCCGAACGGGACTTCAGCACGGTCAAAGGCTGGGCCAAGGCCCTCGCCCGCAAGCTGCACGACGAGATGCCCGCGGAAACCACGCTGGAACAGCGCAAGGACAAGCGGGGCGACAGGGTCTTCATCGACGTGCTGCGCAACGACTACGGGCAGACGGCGGTCCTGCCCTATTCGGTGCGCGCCAGGGAAGGCGCCCCGGTCGCGATGCCGATCCGCGCAGACGAACTGGAAGACGGCGATCTCCTGCCGGACCGTTATACCCTGAAGAACGTCTTCCAGCGCCTCGGCCAGATCGAGGATCCCTGGCGACACTTCAAGCGCCGACGCATCGGGGCGAAGCGGTTGGCGGAGGCTGTCAGCTGAGGAGAAGCGGGGTGGGTGGCCGGCCTCAGGCTTACCAGCCCTCGCGCACATGGAATAGTGAGAGCTGGCCGCGCGTCTCCCAATGGTGGGCCCAGCGCAGGTCGCCCGAAAGCTCCAAACCTATAGAGGGTGACGTCGACATTGCGGTAGACACTGACGCCATTCAACACTCGCGAAAGACATAGTCGTCGACGCAGTCGGCGACGGCCGCTACCTCGAGGCTACCACTGGCCAGACGCCGCTCCAGCCTCAGGTCCAGCTAATGGTGCACCTCGGGGTTGAGATCAGGATTGCCCACCGTCACCCGGTCGAAGCTTTGCAGCGGCGCATAGGCGGTGGGTGGGTCCATGCGGCTGGGACAGCCGCCGAAGACATACCCCACCATCCACCAAGATATTCAGCGCATTGCCTTGCTGGCCGCGCATCACCGGATCGAGGCCGTGACCGCCCATGCCTACCGCCTCGATGCCGTTGATCCGGCGCAGCCAGTCGCCGGCAGGCGACGAAGGATCGGTGTGGTCATGGTCCCGTGCTCTTTAGAATCGCTTTATACGTCACGGGAATATTGAGTCGGGATTAAATGCCCGGGAATAGGGCAGGATGCCGCATAAGGGGGCATCTGCGGCATGGCGACAGGAGACTGCCTGGTAACGACCGTGCCAGGAGCGAGACTCCCTCGCTCAGCGGCGGGTCTCGCCCTGCTCGGCCAGGGCTTCCAGGGCAGGGAGGTCCAGCAGCGTCACCTCGCGCCCCTTTATCTCGAGCAGGCCATGCCGCTGGAAGCGGCTCATCAGGCGGCTGACGGTCTCCAGTGCCAGCCCCAGGAAGCTGCCGATGTCGGCCCGCGACATGGCCAGCTGGAAGCCATAGGGGGAGTAGCCCCGCGCGGCATGGCGCGCTGACATGCCGAGCAGGAAGCTCGCCATGCGCCGCTCCGCGGTGGCGAAAGAGAGCAGGCAGTGCAGGCGCTGGTCACGATGGAGTTCCTGGCTCATGCAGCGGTAGAGCGCCCCGCGCAGGGCCGGCAGCCGGTCACTCAGCGCCTCAAGCGAGGCGAACGGCAGTTCGCAGACGAAGCTGCTCTCCAGCGCGACCACGCTGGTCGGGTGGAGCGCCTCTCCGACCGCGTCCAGCCCTGCCACCTCGCTGGGCAGCAGGAAATGGGTCACGTTCTCGCGATACCCCGTGTCCGCCACCACCTGCTTGAAGCTCCCCGACCGCACCACGTAGAGGCTGGTGAAGGGGTCCCCCTCGCGCACCAGCAGCGCCCCCCGCTTTAGCGGCCGGGGACGGCGGATGATGGCGTCAAACTGCTCCAGATCGTCAGGAGCGAGTCCCAGCGGCAGGCAGTGCGCGCAGAGGCTGCAGCCCTGACAGCGCGACACCTGGCCTGACGGCGTTGCCGCATGGCCAGGGGTATGGTGGGTCATGGTGCACTCCCTGTTCCTTGACGTTCGAGTCGTTCAGGGCTCGGCCCCCTCCGCGGCACCGAAGTTGCCTTGAGTCCCGTCAAGCGTAGTTCAGGAAGCTGTGATGCAAAATGCCGGCTTACCGATCCTGCGCAACCGCCGTGGCGCAAGGACACGTGGGTCCCAACCAAGCTGCCAGGGAGAATGACGCCGAAGGACCTTACAGAAAGATTCCTCATCCTTTTGTCGTAAGTCTGGCTTAGTCGATTGTCAGCCCCGGACGAGGTCGTTATGTTGAGCCCTGGCGCCGAACGTATCTTCGCCATGCGTACAAGTTACGTTGACGTCAAGGTCACTACAATAAACGATCTGCCCTTCTGCAGGGGGCAGTCACGCATCGAAAGGAACCGCAAGTGACAATTCAAAACCGCTTCAAGCAGACCGCCATCTTCTCCGCCAGCGCCCTGGCCCTCGCCGTTGCCAGCGCTTCCCATGCCGTCGATTTCGAGGTGGGCGACACCACCGCCAGCGTCTATGGCTATGCCAAGCTGGACATGATCTACGACGTGGACGACAAGCTGGGCAACTCCCTCAGCCACCGCAACATCAGCCTGGACGACGAAGACGCTCCGGATGGTCACACCGACTTCCACGCCTACCAGAGCCGTATCGGCTTCCAGACCGCCACCCCGGTTTCCGGCAGCGAGCTGAAGACCCAGATCGAGGGTGACTTCTACGGCAGCGGCGGTGGCGAGTTCCGCCTGCGCCACGCCTGGGGTTCCTGGAACGGCATCCTGGCCGGCCAGACATGGACCAACCTGTATGGCTTCGTGGCCGGCACCCCGACCATCGACTTCACCGGCACCCACGGGACCGGTAACCAGGCCCGCCAGGCCCAGCTGCGCTATACCACCGGCAACTTCGCAGTCTCCCTTGAGGATCCGGACTCCCTCGGTGGTTCAGAGACCACACTGCAGGACGCCGTTCAGCTCGATGAAGATGTTGCCAAGAGCGGCCTGCCCGACCTGATCGCCCGCTATACCGATACCTCCGGCCCCTTCAAGTACTCCGCCTCCGGCGTGCTGCGTCAGCTCGAGTACGATGCGGCCGGCCAGGAAGGCGCTACCGTAGACGATGACTCCACCACCGGCTGGGGGATCTCCCTGGAAGCCGCCATGGACGTGACCGAGGCGCTGACCCTGCGCGGTGGCGTGATCCATGGCGAGGGCCTGGGCGGCTATCAGAACGTCAGCCCCCAGACCTCTCCCGCCTATGTGAACGCCGACGGCGATCTGGAGGCCATCGAGGCCACCGGCGGCACCTTCGGCGCCAGCCTCAAGGCCGGCCCAGGCGCCATCAATGCCGCCTACAGCATCTCCACCGTCGACCTCGACGACGAGGAGTTCTATGGCGACGACGCCGATGATACTTTCGAGACCGTGCACCTGAACTATATCTGGTCGCCGGCCGAGCGTATCAGCTACGGCATCGAGACCAGCTGGGTCGGCCGCGAGACTAAGGGTGACGGCGAAGGCGATGCCATCCGCATCCAGGGCATGGCAATGTACAGCTTCTGAATCGACCCGATGGCGGGGCCTGCCCCGCCATCATTGCGATAGCACTTTAGAGTACAAGCAACTGCATATTCGATCCTTGCGCCCCGGCCCCTTGGCCGGGGCTTTTTCGTTCGATCTACAGTACCGTCGACTTCCTCGTGGTAACAGCGCAAGGAAAAATGCACAGCACCATGGTCGCCCTGTAAGCCTCGCCAGGGTGCTGACACCAAGCAGCAGGACCTGACGGCAGGCCCCTCCTCCCACAAGTCAATGAGGTGTCACCATGAAGATGAAGCTGCTGATTGCCGGCCTGCTTGCCAGCCTGATGATGGCCGGCTCTGCCCTGGCCATGGATTCCGAGACCATCGAGAAGCATATGGCCAAGATCAACGACAACTACGTCAAGACCGCCGAGGATGAAGGCAAGGTCAAGGCACTCGAGGAGAAGGTCGAGGAACTCGAGGCCATGATCCAGATGATCATCGACGAGCAGGATTCCTGACGGCCCTCATGCCACTGAGGCCTGACGACGAGAGGCCCCGGTGCATTCGCACCGGGGCCTCGCCGTATCGCGGCACTGGAAAGGTTACCGACGATCAAGCTGCCGCACCTTGAGTTCGTAGTTGTTGACGCCGGAGCCCGATCCCGCGAACTTCTGGCCCTGCACTCGGACGCGATAGCGACCGGGCTCCAGTTCGGTGCGCAGGTCCACATCGCCGTCGAACCCCTCACCCGCATCCTGGGCGACCACACGACCCTGCTCGTCCAGTACCTCGGCCTCGATGCGGTAGGTGCCCTCGTTGCCTGGGAAGGTCGCCGTGGTGATGGCCACGGTGCCTGCCTCCAGCACCTCGAAGGTGAGCACCTCGCCACGGGCGCGGATCTTCACGTCGGTGACGATCTCCTCGAAGCCCTTGGATGGCTCGGCATCGGCGGCGGCCGGGGCAGGCTCGCGCCGGGCAACGCTGCCTTCGCTCTCCGCGGGTGAGTCGGCGTTGGGTGCGACGGGCTCGCTGCGCTCTGCCTGGCCGGTCGCGGCAGAAGGCGCAGCCACCGCGGCCACGGCATCCGAGCGGCGCACGAAGGCGGTACGCCCCCCCTCGCGGCGGTTACCGATGAAGGCGATGCCGTCGCCGGATGACACGTCGTCCTCTACGTCCAGGCCGATCACGGAGATATAGAAGCTGTTGCCATCGCGGCGCACGCTGCCGAACTTGCGGCCCTGCACCTGGAGCACATAGTCGCCTGGCTCCAGGCGCTGGCGCAGCGCCAGGCCGCCGCTCTCGCCCAGCCCCTCGCCGCGGGCCACCACCCTGCCCTCGCCGTCGAGCAGCACCGCCTCGACCCGGTAGCTGTCGGACTCACCGCCCGGCACGCTGCTCTCGAAGCGATAGGTGCCGGCCTCCTTCACGGTGAAGTCGTGCTCGTGCACGCTGCCGTAGAGAAAACTGCGGCTACGGGCGTCATTGTCGGACCTCAGGAAGCGGGTCAGGTCGAGCTGTCGGCCCTCCTCACGGAAGCGCTGCTCCATGGCGCTATCGGCCCATAGCGGCGGTGCGGACAACGCCATGCAAAGCGCCAGCAGGCCGGTAGTAATCTTCTGCTGTTTCATGAAATCTCACCTGGATGCGTTTACGCCCAATGAAAAAAGCCGACCCCGGAGGATCGGCTTTCGGTCTCGAAACCCGTCGGGGCAGGGTCAGACCCTGCGACCAAGGGGTTTAGAACAGGTAGACCGCACCAACGGCGACGCCGTCGTTCTCGTCGTTCTCGCGATCGTACCAGGCACCCTCGATGAAGGTGTACATGGCATCGGAGATGTTGTAGTTGGCACCCAGGACGACCTCGTTGTAGCTCTCGTCCTCGCGCTCGTTCGGCCAGTCACCGCTGGTGAAGGCATCGTCGGCGGTGTCGATGAAGCTCGCACCACCCACGTCGACATACTGATACGCCGCGTAGATGTCGCCCATGCCGTAGCCGTAGCGGGCACCCAGGCCGTAGTAGTTGGTGTCGGCGAGGAAGTCGTTATCGGACTCGAAGCGCTCCAGCTTCAGGGCCACACGCAGGGTATCCATGGTGTACTGGCCGGTGATGCCGTACTGGTCGCCGGCATCGAAATCGCCGCTAATGGGGTTGTCATCAGCGTCGGTTCCTTCATAAGAGCCATCATTGTTACCCAGGTCGTCGTAGACGGCCGCGATGGAGAAGGCGCCGGCAGTGTACTTCACGCCAGCGAAGAAGGAGGCTTCGCTGCTTTCAGCGTCTCCAACCTCAATGTTGTCACCAGCGATAGAGGTAGCGTCAACTGTGCGAGTTTCGAATTCGGCGTCGCCCTCGTACTGGGTACCCACGCCGAACTGGAAGCCGCTGAGCGACGGGGAGAGGTACTGCAGCTTGTCGCCTTCACGGCTCTCGACGCCCACGATGCGGCTGCTGGAATCGGTAACGTCGAAGAACTCGTTGTTGGTGATCGGATCCTGGATCCAGTCGTCGATCAGCGGGTCCCAGGAACCCAGGCGAACGTCACCGAAGTTGCCCTTCAGACCCAGGTAAGCCTGGTCACCGGTGTCCAGGCCGCCGGCGGTCTTGGCCTCGTCGGCGTCATGCTCGAGCTCGGCCTTGAAGTAGCCGGCCAGGCCCTGGCTGATCACGTGCTCGCCGGAGAAGCCGATGGTGGAACCGTTGTCGGCCACGGCGTCCTGGGACTCACCCTCGGCATCATTGGTGTTGTAGTAGGCAATCTGGATGTTGCCGTACAGGTCCAGCTTGGTGCCGTCCTCGTTGTAGACGGTGGCGGCCTGGGCGCCGGAAGCGGCCATGGCACCGGCGATAGCAGTCGCTAACAGTGTCTTTTTCATTGCGATAGTTCCTTATTGACTAGCTTGCTGTTTCGATCGTGGCTGCCCGTTCTTGGTGAGCGGGTCAGCGGGCTTGGCCGGTCTTGGTGCCGGTTCTCGTGCCTGCGGGCTCCCTCCCGGGAGGTGGCAGGTCGCGAGCCAGACCTCGGCAAAGCCTTGTTATAGTCCAATGCTCGCAAGAGGAACTCTATACCGGGATATACGGGAACGCAACAAGAAAAAAACACTGTTTTCCTTCGCTGCGCCCTACCCTGTCCCGGCGCGTCCCCCTGCCCTTGCGATTCGGGCGCCATCCCGGCGTGCCCGGTACCCGTTCCACCAGCCACGGCGATCCGGCATGCGAATCAGGCACCTGGCGCGATGAGCGGGTTCATCATGCCCTGCGAATATGACGAGAGCAAGTCAGCGGATCAACGCTGGTTGTGCTTGGCGAGCAGGGCGGAGAGCTTCTCTTCCAGGGTGGCGGGCTCCTTGCCAGGCGCGGTGCCATGCCCGGCACCCTCGGCCGCGGGGGGAGCCCGGTTCGAGGAGGGGGCGGCTGCCTCGGCCGCGTCATGACGGGTCACATCGGCGGAGGGCTTGCCTCCCTTGGCGGCATCGCCCTTCCTGCCTCGCTGCCGGGCCGGGCGGCCCTTGTGCCGGCGGTCGGCCTGCAGCCGCTCGAGCTTCTTGTGGGCATGCTCGGCGGCCGCGGCGTCCACCCGCCCGGCGGGTTCACCTGACAGGTCGAGGCGCTCGGCGCCCTCGCGCACCGACTTGAGGTAGCGCGGCAGGTTGACGTAGCAGGCCAGCGCCCGGCGCACCAGCTTCTCGGGCCAGGGCTCGCGTGCGGTCAGCTCTTCGTGGATGCCGACCTTGAGTGGCCGGGTGTGGCCCTTGAAGAAGGTCGAGGAGTAGCGCTGGTACCACTGGTCGAGCAGCGCCTGGGGGGATGGTGCCTCCTCGGGGGGCGTCTCGGCCGGGGCCTTGGAATCAGCGGCGGGCTCGGCGGGGGCAGGTGCCGGTGCCGGCGCCGACGGGGTGGCCACCTCCGGGGTGGGGGGGGGCTCGCCAGCGGCCTCGCCGGCGTCAGGCTGCCGGGGGCGATGGCCGATCAGTGCGGAGAGGCCCTGGGCGCGGCGCGCCTGGCGATGGAAGAGCGACGCCGGGGCCTCGGCGGGCTCGCGCTCCAGCAGCCGCCGGTTGTGGGCCTCGAGTTCGCGGTTCTGCTCGTCGAGCTCGCGGTTCTCCTCGGCGAGCTCCAGGCGGGTGGCCTCCAGCTCGGCAAGACGCGCCTCCAACTCGCCGCAGCGATGCACCAGGGCCTCCCGGCCGGCCTGCTCCTCGCGGGCCTCGGCGGCCAGCTCGGCATTGCTCGCCTCCAGCTCGACACGACGGCGTTCCAGCTCGGCCAGCCGGGTGTGCAGGGCATCCTGCTGGACGCGGGATTCCCGCAATACGCCCAGCAATGCCGCGGCGCGTCGCTCCAGCTGTTCCAGCAGGCGGGTTGAGCGTTCCTCGATCACGTCCTGGCCCTCCAATGCGCCTTCCCGGTGACTCCTCGGGCCGCGGCCGACTGTGTCCGGCCACGGCACCTGCTGCTCAGTCTGTGCCAGGCGTGGCGTGGTGACAAATGTCGCCGGCCGGCGACGGCATCAACGTCGCTGCCCTTAGCATCGACGGTACTGCACGAACTGGTAGGCCGGCTGGCCCTCGGCGGGCTCACCGGGCACGCGCTGGACCTCCTCCCACTCGGCCATATCCAGATCGGGGAAGCGGGCCTCGCCCTGCACCTCGATATCGACCTCGGTAAGATAGAGCCGGCTGGCGAAGGGCAGCGCCTGGGCGTAGATCTGCGCGCCACCCATCACCATGATCTCCTCGACGCCGTCGATGGTGGCCTGCTGGTCGGCCAGCTTCAGCGCTGATGCGAGGTCATGGCAGACCCGCACGCCCTCGGCATGGAAGTCGGGGTCGCGGGTCACCACGATATTGAGCCGTCCGGGCAGCGGCCGGCCGATGGACTGATACGTCTTGCGCCCCATCACCAGCGGCTTGGCCTGGGTCATGCGCTTGAAGAATCTGAGGTCCTCCGGCAGGTACCAGGGTAGCTGGTTGTCCACGCCGATCACCCGGTTGCGAGCCAGGGCGGCG
The DNA here is from genome assembly GCF_030012485.1 of Halomonas rhizosphaerae. Taxonomy (NCBI): domain Bacteria; kingdom Pseudomonadati; phylum Pseudomonadota; class Gammaproteobacteria; order Oceanospirillales; family Halomonadaceae; genus Halomonas; species Halomonas rhizosphaerae. The sequence continues at coordinate 207,348 of NZ_JASCQQ010000027.1, read as the reverse complement.
ATCATGGCCACGGGGACGAGGGTCTCGTCGGTCATGCCAGGGGTCTCGCTCATACGGCCACCTCGGCCTTGATATGGGGAAGCGGGTCGTAGCCCTCGATGGCGATATGCTCATAGCGGAAGGCGAAGAGGTCGGTGACGCCCGGGTCGAGCACCAGGCGCGGTGCCGCGCGAGGCGTGCGCGAGAGCTGCTCCTCGGCCTGCTCGAGGTGATTCAGGTAGAGGTGGGCATCGCCCAGGGTGTGCACGAAGTCACCGGGTTCGAGCCCCGAGACCCGAGCGATCATCTGCGTCAGCAGCGCATAGCTGGCGATATTGAAGGGCACGCCCAGGAAGATGTCGGCGCTGCGCTGATAGAGCTGGCAGGAGAGTCGCCCCTCGGCCACGTAGAACTGGAACAGGCAGTGGCACGGCGGCAGGGCCATCTCGTCCACCAGTGCCGGGTTCCAGGCCGAGACGATCAGCCGCCGCGAGCGCGGGTTCTCGCGGATCTGCTCGAGGAGTTTCGCGATCTGGTCGACGTGCCCGCCGCGAGGATCGGGCCAGCTGCGCCACTGGTAGCCGTAGACCGGGCCGAGGTCGCCGTTGTCGTCGGCCCACTCGTCCCAGATGCGCACCCCGTTCGCCTTGAGGTAGGCGATGTTGGTGTCGCCGGCCAGGAACCACAGCAGCTCATGGATGATCGAGCGCAGGTGCAGCTTCTTGGTAGTGACCAGCGGAAAGCCGCGCGAGAGATCGAAGCGCATCTGGTGACCGAACAGCGAGCGGGTGCCGACGCCGGTGCGGTCGTCGCGCTCCACGCCGCGGTCGAGCACCTGGCGCATCAGGTCGAGGTAGGGCTGCTCCAGGGAGGGCAAGGTTTCGTCGGTCACGGCATTCGTCTGGCTAAGGTGGATAGGAGCAAGGAATTCTACACACCCGGTGGCACTCGCTGAAAGAATTCGGGGCCAACCCGGTAGAATATCACCTGAGGCAGGCGGTTGATGACGCGCACTCCTTGCCCCTTGCCCCTTGCCCCTTGCCCCTTGCCCCTTGCCCCTTGCCCCTCACACTTTCACATCCACCGCCTGGCGACGCGACCAGACGATCAGGGCGAGTCCGACGGCGATCATCGGCAGGGTCAGCAGCATGCCCATGGTCACCCAGCCGAAGGCCAGGTAGCCGATATGGGCATCCGGCAGGCGCACGAATTCCACCAGGAAGCGGAAGGCGCCGTAGAGCACGAGGAACAGCCCCGAGACCAGGCCGCGACGCTGCGGGCGTGCCGAGACCCACCAGAGCACCACGAAGAGCACCACCCCCTCCAGCAGCGCCTCGTAGAGGGACGAGGGATGGCGCGGCTCGGGGCCCATGCCGGGAAAGGGCATGCCCCAGGGCAGCCCGGTGACGCGGCCGGGCAGCTCGTGGTTGATGAAGTTGCCGATGCGCCCCGCCCCCAGGCCGATGGGCACCAGGGGCGCGACGAAGTCGGTCAGGCTGATGAAGGCGAGCCCCTTCTTCCTGGCGAACCACAGGGCCGCGAGCAGGACGCCGACCAGGCCGCCGTGGAAGCTCATGCCGCCGTCCCAGACGCGGAAGATCCAGAGCGGGTCGGCGAACCACTGGGGCAGACCATAGAAGAGCGCATAGCCGAGCCGGCCACCGACCACCACGCCGATGGCGGCATAGAACAGCAGGTCGCCCACGTCGTCCCGGGTCAGGCCGATGCGCTGGGCCCGCTGGCGCCCCAGCCACCAGGCGGCGACGAAGCCGACGACGTACATCAGGCCATACCAGTGGATCTGGAAGGGACCGAGGGAGATGGCCACGGGGTCGATGTCGGGATAACTCAGCATGGAAGGCCTTTGAGTGACTGGAGGATCAGAGAAGGAATTTGAGCCCCACTGCCGTCAGCAGGGCGGCGAAGGAGAGGCGCAGCGTCCGGGCCGAGAGGCGATGGGCCAGCAGGACGCCGAGACGCGCGAAGGGCACGCTGGCCAGCACGATACCGAAGAACGCGGGCAGCATCACGAAACCGATGGCCCCGGCGGGCAGCAGCGGGTTGCCCCACCCCACTACCACGAAGGTGGCCGCGCCGAACAGCGCGATGGGCAGCCCGCAGGCCGAGGAGGTGCCCACGGCCTGGGTCATGGTGGCCCCGCAGCGCGACAGCCAGGGCACGCTGAGGGTGCCGCCGCCGATGCCGAAGAGCGCCGAGACGCCGCCGATCACCGCGCCCGCCAGGCCCATCACGGCACGCTCGGGCGCCACGCTGCCGGGTCGGGGGCCACGCCCCAGCGCCATCTTCAGGGCAACCAGGATCACGAAGAGGCCGAACAGGGTCCCCAGGCGCCCACCGGAGAGGCTGCCGGCGACGAAGACCCCGGCGACCGCGCCAAGCACCAGGCCCGGCAGCAGGGCCAGGAACCAGTCGCGGCGGATGCCGCCGCGACGGTAGTGTCCCCAGGCCGAGGAGGCCCCGGTGACCACGATGGTGGCCAGCGACGTGCCCACCGCCAGGTGCATGATCACCTCCGGCGCCACGCCCTGGAGCCCGAAGGCCAGCGTCAGGGCCGGCACGATGATCAGGCCGCCGCCCACGCCATACAGGCCTGCCATGGTGCCGGCCAGCATGCCCAGGACCAGGTAGCCCGCCAGGCTTGCCAGCAGGCTCATGCCGGGCCGAGCGCCGGGGAGGCGGGCAGCCAGCGCCGCACCAGGTCGACCAGCGCCTGGGGACGATAGGGCTTGGCCAGGTAGTCGTCCATGCCAGCCTGGCGAAAGCGGCGGCGATCCTCGTCGCTGGCATTGGCGGTCAGCGCCACCAGGATGCTGCGCTGGCGGGCTGGCCCGTCGGCCTCCCGGTCCCGCCAGTGTCGGCTGGTCTCCACGCCGTCCATGCCGGGCATGAAGATGTCCATCAGCACCAGGTCGAAGGGGACACCATCCAGCCGGGACAGGGCCTCCTCGCCGCTGGTGGCCGTCTCGACATCGAGCCCCTGGCGCTCCAGCACCTGGCGTGCCAGGGTCAGGTTCACCGGGCCATCATCGACGATCAGCACCCGTCCCTTCCCGGAGGAGAGCGGCTGGGGAGGCGCCGCGGACGTGCCGGTGGACTCGCCGAGGTTCTCCAGCAGCACCACCGCGTCGGCCAGGCGCTCGCGCAGCGCCAGCAGCGCCGCATGGTCACGGTCGCTGCCGCACTGGCGAAGGGCATCGCTCTCGAGCACCTCGGAGAGCGAGCTCATCAGCGGGGCCAGCGACTGCTGCAGGTGGGCGAGATAGCCGGACTTGAGGCGCGACTCCTCGCGGGCCCGCACCCGTCCGGCCTCCAACCGCTCGATCTGGCCGCGGCGGGCCTGGAGGTCGCCGGCCAGGCGACGCTCGGCGGCTCGGCTCTCCTCGAGGTCGCACTGCCAGCCCGCGAGCAGCGCCTCGCAGGTTTCGGAAATGATCGCCAGGCGCCTGGGGAGCGGCTGCTTGTCGCCGGGCTGGGGACGATGATGGCGGGCCAGCCAGGCCTCGATGCCGGCAAGGGCGTCGTTGACCTCGCGCTGGATGCCGCGCAGGCGCTGTCGCAGCAGCGTCAGGAAGACCGCCACGTTCAGGCTGCTGCCCAGCAGCAGCGCCAGCAGCAACCAGAAGGTGGCGCCCCAGGAGGCGTGGGAGGGCATCATCGACCACAGCATGACCCCGACCACCAGGCAGAGCACCACCAGGGTGGCCTGAGCGAGCAGCACCGGCCAGAGGATCGGCCAGACCAGGCGCGACCAGATGCGGTCCAGGCGAATGTCGTCCTGCATTGTCATCCCTGTGCAAGCACGATGGTGAACAGAGTGTACGCGGCCAGGCCGGGACTGTCATGACGGCGCCTTCCCCCCGGCCGGCCGGCCGGCTAAGCTGGCCCCATGTGCCTGATCGCCTTCGACCATCGCCCCGGCAGTGCCTGCCCGCTGCGCCTGGTGGCCAACCGTGACGAATTCCATGCCCGTCCTGCCGCCCCGCTGGACGCCTGGAACGATGCCCCCGACATCCTCGGCGGCCGCGACCTGGAGGCCGGCGGCACCTGGCTGGCGGTGCACCGCTGCGGCCGCTTCGCCGCCGTCACCAATGTGCGCGACCCGCGCCTCAAGGTGCCGCCGGGGGCCCCCAGCCGCGGCGCGCTGGTGCGCGAGGCGCTGGAGCGCGACAACCTGCCGGCCTGGCTGGACCGACTGTCGGGCGGGGCCGCTCGCTACTACGCTGGCTTCAACCTGCTGGTCGGTGACGGGGAGAGGCTCTGGCACCTCCACCGGGGGCTCGACGGCATTTGGCTGAGGCGGGTCCCGCCGGGCCTGCACGGCCTTTCCAACGCCAGCCTGGACACTCCCTGGCCCAAGCTGATCGCCGCCCGCCAGGGGCTTGCCGCCAGCCTGCGCCATGGCCGCTGGCCCGAGGATGCCCTGGCCGTGCTCGGCGACCCCCACCCCGCCGAAGACGACCAGTTGCCGGAAACCGGCGTGGGACTCGAGATGGAGCGCCGGCTCTCGTCCCCCTTCATCGTCGGACGGGACTACGGCACCCGCGCCTCCACCTGGCTGGCCTGGCACGGTGACGGGCGGGTCGAGATCGGTGAGCGACGCTTCGGGCCGGAAGGGGTCAGGCTGGGAGAGACCCAGCTTCGCTTGGAGCCGTAAGCTGGAAGCTGGAAGCTGGAAGCTGGAAGCTGGAAGCTGGAAGCTGGAAAGCAGCCTGACCTTGCCGCCCAAGGTATAAAGCCCTTTCTTCCAGCTCCCGGCGAAGCCGGGTCAATCGCGGGGCGGCAGCAGATGGGCAAGGTCCCAGCCGCCGAGGCGTTCAGCAAGATGGCGGCGCACCTCACCGGGCGAGTCGAGCCTGAGCGTCTCCGCGACCAGTTCGCGGGCGCTGTCGAGGGGCACCCGGCGGATCGCCGCCCTCACCCGCGGCAGGCTGGGGGCGTTCATCGACAGGGCATCGAAGCCCATGCCCATCAGCAGCAGCGCCCCGGCGGGGTCGCCGGCCATCTCGCCGCATACCGAGGTGGGCATGTCCAGACGCCGGGTATCCTCGGCGAGCCGGGCCATGGCCGAGAGGACGGCGGGATGGCAGGCATCGTAGAGTTCGGCGACGCGCGGGTTGTTGCGATCCACCGCCAGCAGGTACTGGGTCAGGTCGTTGCTGCCCACCGAAAAGAAGTCGACCCGCCTGGCCAGGGCATCGAGCTGGTAGAGGGTCGCCGGCACCTCCAGCATCACCCCCACCGGAGGCCGGCTCACCGGCACTCCCTCTTCGCCGAGCTCGAGGATGGCGCGGTCGAGAAGGCGCAGCGCATCGTCGACCTCCTCGACGTTGGTGACCATCGGCAACAGCACCTGCAGGTTGTCCAGCCCCTGGGAGGCGCGCAGCATGGCACGCAACTGCACCATCAGCACCTCGGGATGGTCGAGGGTGACCCGGATGCCGCGCCAGCCCAGGAAGGGGTTGGCCTCCTCGATGGGAAAATAGGGCAGGTCCTTGTCGCCGCCGATGTCCAGGGTGCGCATCACCACCGGCAAGGGGGCGAAGCTCTCGAGCTGGTCACGATAGAGTCGGGTCTGCTCCTGCTCGCCGGGGAAGCGCTCGGTGATCATGAAGGGCACTTCGGTGCGGTAGAGCCCCACCCCGCCGATCCGCGACTTGAGCGAGGCCACGGCATCCACCGCCAGGCCGGTGTTGACCATGAGCGGCATGTCATGGCCATCCGGAGTGCGGCTGGGCAGGTCCTGCTCGTGCTCCAGCACCTCCATCAGCGCCCGCTCCTCGTCGATCAGGCTCTGGTAGTGGCTCTCGAGCTCCGGCGTGGGTCGCACGAAGAGACGCCCGCGGTGGCCATCCAGCACCACCCGGTTGCCGCCGAGACGCGGCAGCGGCAGGTCGACCATCCCCGAGACCGTGGGGATCCCCATGGCCCGGGCGACGATGGCCACGTGGGACGTGCTGGAACCGCGCACCGAGACCAGCCCGGCCAGCTTTTCGCGGGGCACCTCGCCGAGCATCGCCACACTGATCTCGTCGCCCACCAGGATGGTGCTGTCGGGATAGACCGCCGGGGTCTGGGGGGTCTCCTCCTGAAGGTGGGCCAGCACCCGCCGCCCAAGGTCACGGACGTCGGCGGCACGCTCGCGCAGGTAGTTGTCGTCGACCCGCTCCAGGTACTGGACATGGCGACGCACCACGTCGGCCAGGGCGCCAGGCGCCCACTGGCCTTCGCGGATGCGCTTCTCGACCTCCTGGGAGAGCGCCGCCTCGCCGAGCATCTGCTGGTAGACGTCGAACAGCGCCAGCTCCTGGGCAGAGATGCGGCTGGCCAGGCGCTCACCGGCGGCGCGGATCTCGTCGCGCACCCGGCCGATGGCCTCCTTGAGCCGGGCGATCTCGTACTCAACGTCGGTGGGAATCAGGTCCGGCACGCTGTTGAGGTCCGCCGGGGCAGCGATGACCACCGCCTCGCCGATGGCCATGCCGGGCGAGGCCGCCACGCCGGTAAAGCGCGCCTGCCCCCCCGGCATGCTCGGCCGGTTGAGCCCGCCCGTCGCCAGGGCGTGAGCCAGCACGCCCGCCAGTTGGGCGGCCATGGTGACCAGGAAGGCCTCGTCCTCCTCGTCGAAGCGGCGCTTCTCGGACTGCTGCACCACCAGCACCCCCAGCATGCGGCGCTGATGGATGATCGGCACGCCGAGGAAACTCGAGTAGCGCTCCTCGCCGGTGGCCTCGAAGTAGAGGAACTGGGGATGGGCCTGGGCATCTTCCAGGTTCAGTGGCTCCTCGCGCTTGGCCACCAGGCCCACCAGGCCCTCGCCCACCTCCAGGCTGACCCGCCCCACCGCCTGGGCGCGCAGGCCGATGGTCTCCATCAGCACCAGCCGGTCGATCGTCCCGTCGAACAGGTAGAAGGAGCACACGTCGGTGCGCATCGCCTTGCGGATGCGTCGCACCATGGTGGCCAGGGCCGCTTCCAGGTTGCGGGCTCCGTTGACCTCCTGGATGATGCGTCGCAACACCTCGAGCATCGGCGTCTTCTTTTCCATCGTGGTTGTCTCTCACCTCGCTGAGGAATTGCGCGGCCATCAGGCCCTCGGATCATCCGTGGCGCTCATCCCTGCGCTTATCCATGTCCGAGGGCCAGCCGCTGTGCCCGAGGGGACAGCTCGCGCAGGGCACGGCGGTAGACCTCACGCTTGAAGGGCACGACCTGCCCCAGAGGGTACCAGTAACTGACCCATCGCCAGCCGTCGAATTCCGGCTTGCCGGACATGTCCATACAGATCCGGCTCTCCTGGCAGCAAATCCTCAACAGGAACCACTTCTGCTTCTGGCCGATGCATACCGGCCTCGAGTGGGTACGAACCATGCGTCGCGGCAGGCGGTAGCGCAGCCAGCCCCGGGTGCAGGCAAGGATCTCGACGTCGTCGGCGGTAAGGCCGATCTCCTCGTGCAGCTCACGAAAAAGTGCCTGTTGCGGAGTCTCGCTAGCCTTGATGCCTCCCTGGGGAAACTGCCACGCATTCTGTCCTACCCGACGCGCCCAAAGCAGCTGCCCCTGCTCGTTGGCGATGATGATGCCAACATTGGGGCGAAAGCCGTCAGCGTCGATCACGGACTTCACCTTATGAATCCAGTATTGCTGCCATTCTTCCACAAGGCCGCAAAGGGCATCAATACAACCATGCCGTAAGCCGTGAATGCGTCGTCATCGGCGCCGTCCCAGCGCTCGAAGCCCGACGGCGCTTCTGCCATAATCGCCGACCTTGTCACCACCCTGAAATGCTCTTGACCATCAACACCAGAGGGGAATGCAGTGAGCCTGGCCATCTTCGACCTGGACAACACCCTGCTGTCGACCGACAGCGACCATGCCTGGGGCGAGTTCCTGCTGGAGCAGGGCGCCGTGGACCCGGTGGCCTATCGCGAGGCCAACGACCGCTTCCTGGCCGACTACGAGGCCGGCACCCTGGACATCCACGCCTTCCTGGAGGTGGCGCTGCGCCCGCTCGCCGAGCACAGCCCCGAGCAGCTCACCGCCTGGCACCAGCAGTTCATGGCCAGCAAGATCGAGCCGCACATCCTGCCCAGGGGCGAGGAGCTGGTGGCCCGCCACCGCACCCGCGGCGACACCCTGCTGATCGTCACCGCCACCAACCGCTTCATCACCGGCCCCATCGCCGAGCGCCTGGGCATCGACGAGCTGATCGCCGTGGAGCCCGAGGTGGTCGACGGTCGCTACACCGGACGCGCCACCGGCATCCCCAGCTATCGCGAGGGCAAGGTCAAGCGCCTGGAGGCATGGCTCGCCGACCGCGACCTGACCCTGGACGACAGCTGGTTCTACAGCGACTCCCACAACGACCTGGCGCTGCTGGAGCAGGTCGACCATCCGGTGGCGGTGGACCCCGACCCCAGCCTGCGCGAGGTCGCCGAGGCCCGCGGCTGGAAGATCATCAGCCTGAGGGACTGATCCGGCCTTCGTCCGGATCAGAGCTGTAAGCCGTAAGCTGGAAGCGCGTCGCTTCGCTCCTGGAAGAGGCCCTACAAAAAACCCCGCTCAGGGTCATCCCGAGCGGGGTTGCTTTTTCTTACCGCTTATCGCTTACAGCTTACCGCTGGGGTTTAGCCCAGCAGATGCTCGACGGCGGCGCGCTCCTCGCGCAGCTCGTCCTCGGTGGCCTTCATGCGGCCACGGCTGAACTCGTCGACCTCGAGGCCCTGGACGATCTCGTACTTGCCGTTCTTGCAGACGACCGGGTAGGAATACATGATGCCGGGCTCGACGCCGTAGCTGCCGTCGGCGGGAATGCCCATGCTCACCACCTCATCGGTACCCAGCGCCCAGTCGCGCATGTGGTCGATGGCCGCGGAGGCCGCCGAGGCCGCGGAGGAGGCACCACGTGCCTTGATGATCGCGGCACCGCGCTGCTGGACGGTGGGAATGAAGTCGTTCTCGTACCAGTCACGCTCGACCAGGTCGAAGGCCGGGGTGCCGTCCACCTTGCAGTGTGCCAGGTCGGGATACTGGGTCGCGCTGTGGTTGCCCCAGACGATCATCTGCTCGACGTCGGTGACGTGCTTGCCGGTCTTCTGGGCCAGCTGGGTCTTGGCACGGTTGTGGTCCAGACGCATCATCGCGGTGAACTGGCCCGCGTCTAGGTCCGGCGCGTTGCAGGAGGCGATCAGGGCGTTGGTGTTGGCCGGGTTGCCCACCACCAGCACGCGCACGTCGCGGCTGGCGTTGTCGTTGAGCGCCTTGCCCTGCACGGAGAAGATCGCCGCATTGGCTTCCAGCAGGTCCTTGCGCTCCATGCCCGGACCGCGCGGACGGGCGCCGACCAGCAGGGCGAAGTCGGCATCCTTGAAGGCGACATTGGCATCGTCGGTGGCGACGATGTCCTGGAGCAGCGGGAAGGCGCAGTCGTTGAGCTCCATCACCACGCCGTTGAGGGCGTCCATGGCCGGCGGGATCTCCAGCAGCTGCAGGATGACCGGCTGGTCCTTGCCCAGCATGTCGCCGGAGGCGATACGGAAGGCGAGCGAGTAGCTGATCTGGCCGGCAGCGCCGGTGATGGCAATACGGACGGGATCTTTCATGGTGGCTCCTTGGGTTTTCAACGCGCGGGTTGTCGCCGTGAGGATGAGCCGGGCCGGCATGCCGCCTGCCCTGGCCGGAATTCGAACCGCCAAGATGTTATGCCTGCACTGCACAAAACTCAATTCGACCTGCGGCTAGGTCAGGTACCGCCGGCGACACCCCGGCACCCCCTGCGCTATGCTGGCAGCCTGTCGACCCGGGCCGCCAGGCCCCGTTCTCGAACGTCGCGCCGCACCAGGGAAGGTCCGCATGCCTCGTCGTCTCCCCCCGCTCTCCGTCCTGCTCGCCATCGGGCTGGCCTGCCTGCTGCTGATCTGGCTGGCACTCGGGGACATCGAGGGGTTCCGCGATACCCCACCCGAGGGCGACGAGGCCGAGGGGCCGGCGCTGACCCGGGTCGAGGTGGTGGAGCGCCAGGCACGGGCCCACTCGCCGCGGCTGGTGCTACAGGGCCAGCTCGAGGCCCACCGCGAGGTGGAGCTGCGTGCCCGGCAGTCAGGCCGGGTGGAGACGTTGCCCGTCGCCCTGGGCGCGCGGGTCAGCCGGGGCGAGACGCTACTGGCGTTGGCCCGCGAGGAGCTTCCCGCCCGGCTCGAGCAGGCCGAGGCCGAACTGGCCCTGGCGCGGGGCGAGCTGGCCGGCGCCGATTCCCTGCGCCGTCGTGAGCTGATCTCCAATCCCGACTACCTGCGTCTGCAGAGCGGCGTCAGCCGGGCCCTGGCGGAGGTCGCCGCCCTGCGCCGCCAGCTCGACGACACCCGCCCCGAGGCGCCCTTTGACGGGGTGCTCGACCGCCTCGACGTGGAGCTCGGCGACCTGGTCCAGGTCGGCGAGGCCTGGGGCCGGCTGGTCGACGACTCGCGCCTCACGGCCCTCGCCGCGGCCCCCCAGCGGGATGCCCTGTCGCTGGAGCTCGGACTGCCCGCCGAAATCCAGCTGCTCGACGGCACCCGCCTTGCCGGCGAGCTGAGCCACGTCGCCAGCCGCGCCGACGACAGCACCCGCAGCTTCCCCGTCGAGGCGACGGCGGCCAATCCCGAGGGACGCCGCCTGGCCGGTGCCAGCGCCACCCTGGTCATCCGCCTGCCCGAGCGCCGGGTACATCGCCTCTCCCCTGCCCTGCTCGAGCTCGATGGCGACGGGCGGCTGGCGGTGAAGCACCTGGACGACGACGACCGGGTGCGCCTCACCCCGGTCGAGCTGGTCAGCGCGGATGCCGAAACCGCCCGGGTGGCCGGGCTGCCCGAGCGGATCCGGCTGATCACCCTGGGCGGCGGCTTCGTCGAGGCCGGCGAGCGGGTGGAGGCCGTCCCCGTCGCGACGGCTACTCCGCAGGCTGGCACGCAGGCCGGCCCGGACGCGCCCGGGGACGCGCGCTGACATGCGCACCCTGATCGAGGCGGCACTGGATCGCTCGCGCACCACCCTGCTGTTGCTGGTCGCGCTGCTGCTGGCGGGGCTCGCCGCCTGGCAGGCGATCCCCAAGGAGGCCAATCCCGACGTCACCATCCCCATCATCTATGTCTCGATGTCGCTGGAGGGGGTCAGTCCCGAGGACGGCGAACGCCTGCTGGTGCGACCCATGGAGCAGGAACTGCGCAGCATCGAGGGACTGCGCAAGATGACCGCCCAGGCAAGTGAGAGCCATGCCGCGGTCACCCTGGAGTTCGATGCCGGCTTCGATCCCGACCAGGCGCTGACCGACGTGCGCGAGAAGGTCGACATCGCCCGCGCCGAGCTGCCCGCCGAGGCCGACGAACCGCGGGTCACGGAGGTCAACGTGGCGCTCTTTCCGGTGCTTTCCATCGGCCTCTCGGGGCCGCTGGAGGAGAACCGGCGGCTGGCCGTGGCACGCCGCCTTCAGCAGGAGATCGAGGGCATCCCGGAAGTGCTCGAGGTGGACATCGGTGGCGACCGCGAGGACCTGCTGGAGATCGTCGTCGACCCCCTGGTGCTCGACAGCTACGGGGTCGACTTCACCACCCTGTTCAACCTGGTCAGCCGCAACAACCGACTGGTGGCGGCGGGCAGCCTGGACACCGGGACCGGACGCCAGGCGCTCAAGGTGCCGGGCATCATCGAGCGCCTCGAGGACGTCATGGCGATGCCGGTGAAGATCGACGGGGACCGGGTGGTGACCTTCGGCGACGTGGCCTGGATCCGCCCCACCTTCAAGGACCCGGAGGGCTTCGCCCGCATCGACGACCAGCCGGCCCTGGTGCTGGAGATCTCCAAGCGGGCCGGTGCCAACATCATCGCCACCGTGGCGCAAGTGCAGGGGCTGCTCGACGAGGCGGCCGGCCTGATTCCCGACGAGTTGGAGATCACCACCATCCTCGACCAGTCCGAGACCGTGCGCGACATCCTCTCGGAACTGCTCAACAACGTGGTCACCGCCGTGGTGCTGGTGCTGGTGCTAATCCTGGCCGCCATGGGCCTGCGCTCGGCACTGATGGTGGGCCTGACCATCCCCGGGGCCTTCCTGACCGGCATCCTGCTGATCTGGGCCCTCGGCTACACCCTCAACATCGTGGTGATGTTCGCGCTGATCCTGGTCGCCGGCATGCTGGTGGACGGCGCCATCGTGGTCAGCGAGCTGGCCGACCGCCACCTGCGCCAGGGCCAGCCGCCCCGGGAGGCCTGGATCCGGGCCGCCACGCGCATGAGCTGGCCGGTGATCGCCTCCACCGCCACCACCCTGGCGGTCTTCGTGCCGTTGCTGTTCTGGCCGGGCGTGGTGGGCCAGTTCATGAAGTACCTGCCGATCACGGTGATCCTCTGCCTGCTGGCGTCGCTGGCCATGGCGCTGGTGTTCCTGCCGACCCTGGGCGGGGTCTTCGGCGTGCGCAGCGCCGGCGCCACCCGGGATGCCGAGCTGGTCACCGCCGGCGGACGGCTCTACCGGGGCCTGCTGGCCCGCCTGCTCGCCCGGCCCGGCCTCACCCTGCTGGTCACCCTGCTGCTGATGGCGCTGATCTATACCGCCTACGCCCGCTTCAACCATGGCGTCGAGTTCTTCCCCAACGTCGAGCCCGACACCGCCCAGGTGCTGGTGCGCTCGCGGGGCGACTTCTCCGCCGCCGAGACCGATGCGGTGGTGCGACGGGTCGAGGCGCGGCTCGCCGGCATGAGCGAGGTCCAGGCGCTCTATGCGCGCTCCTTCGCCGTGCCCGACCAGCAGCTCGGCGGCGACGTGGTGGGGGTACTGCAGTTCCAGCTGATCGACTGGCAGCGGCGCCGCCCGGCCAGCGCGATCCTGGCCGAGATGGCCGAGCGCACCCGCGACCTGCCGGGTATCCAGCTGGAGTTCCGCGAACAGGAGATGGGGCCGGCCGGCGGCAAGCCCATCGTGCTGGAAATCAGCGCCGAGGAGCCGGGCCTGGCCGACCAGGCCGTCACCGAACTGCGACGGACCATGACCGAGCTGGGCGGCTTCCGCGACATCGAGGACAACCGCAGCCTGCCGGGCGTGGAGTGGCGGGTGAAGGTGGACCGCGAGGCTGCCGCCCGCTTCGGCACCGACGTGGCAAGCGTAGGCAGTGCCGTGCAGCTGATCACCACCGGGCTGCAGGTGGCGAGCTACCGCCCCGCCGGCGTCAACGACGAGGTGGATATCCGGGTGCGCCTGCCGCGGGGGGCCCGCTCGCTGGACCAGCTGGGCCGCCTGAGCATCAATACCCGCCGTGGACAGGTACCGATCTCGCACTTCGTCTCGCTGGAGCCCGCCCCCAAGGTGGGTATCCTGCACCGCATCGACGGGCGCCGGGCCGTCACTCTGGAGGCCGACGTGGAATCGGGCTGGAGCGCCGACGAACGGCTGCGGGCACTGCTCGAGGCGGCCAAGGCGCCTACCGAGGGGGTGATGGTGAACGTGGCCGGCGAGCAGGAGGACCAGCAGGAGGCGATGCGCTTCCTGGCCACGGCCTTCCTGGTGGCGATCTGCCTGATGGCGCTGATCCTGGTCACCCAGTTCAACAGCCTCTACCAGGCGGCGCTGGTGCTCTCCGCCATCGTCTTCTCCACCGCCGGCGTGCTGCTCGGCCTGCTCGCCAATGCCCAGCCCTTCGGCATCGTCATGGTGGGCATGGGCATCATCGCCCTGGCGGGCATCGTGGTGAACAACAACATCGTGCTGATCGACACTTACAACCAGCTGCGCGGTGACGGGCTCGCTCCCGGCGAGGCGGCCCTCGAGGCCGGCGGCCTGCGCCTGCGCCCGGTGCTGCTCACCGCCGTGACCACGGTGCTGGGCCTCGCGCCCATGGTGCTGGGCGTCAACGTCGACCTGATCACCCCGAGCCTGGGGCTGGGCGCCCCCTCGACCCAGTGGTGGACCCAGCTCTCCAGCGCAATCGCCGGCGGCCTGACCTTCGCCACCGGCCTGACCCTGCTGCTCACGCCCTGCATGCTGGTGCTTGGCGCGCGACTGGACCGCCGGCTCTAGGCAGCGCCGTCAGCCTCGCATCAGGTGGACACGGCACCCGCAACGAGAACGCCCCATCGACCTCGGGAGCCGATGGGGCGAATCATGACGATGCGGATCGTGGCTTCGTCTCGAGAGGACGGTGGGCTCAGGCCCGGGAGTCGGCCTCGGCGCGAGTGGCATCCGGCGCATGGGCCGCATGCAGGCGGGCGATCAGCTGGTCCTCGAGGGTGAAGCGTTCGCTGAGCCCCCGGCTCAGGCGGTCGAGCCAGGCGGGGAGTCGACGCATATGGTGCTGGGCACGGGCGGGACTGTCGTAGTCGCGATCGAAGGAGAGCACCAGTTCGGTGGACATCTCCAGGCGCTCGAGCAGGCGGTCGGCGAGCTCCAGGGCCTGGTGGTCGTCGAAGGCCTTGGCCTCCTCCCGCAGCTGGGGATAGACCTCGAAGTGGCCGGCGCTGATGTAGTCCATCAGCAGTTCGCCGAAGGTATCGACGCGCTCCGCGCTCACCGCCTCGAGCTCGGCGTCACAGGCCTGCTTCAGCGCGGCAAAATGGATCAGCAGCTCACGGCGCTCGTGCAGCCAGCGATCGATCAGCTCGTGCACGCCTCCCCAGCGCTCCAGGGCATTCTTGCAGTCTTCCAGCATGGGTGCCTCCCTTGCCCGATGCGGCCAGCCACTCGGGGCCCTCGACCCGCGAGTTGACAGACTCGCGCCTGCCGGGCCCGGTGTCAATCCCGTTGCCGCCTCAGCGCGACGTGGCGCTTGAGTCGCCGCGGCTTGCCCGCGAGGATGGGCAGGCGGAGCGGCCCGTCAGGTAGCGCGAGGGGAGCGTGGAGAGGCCATCCCGTCATTCGTAGTACCGTACGTCAGTACCGTCTAGCGGTACCTTGCGTCGGCGCCAGCCGCCGCCATCACAACGCCACGACATCAGGACTCTGGAGGGGATTCCCATGAACAAGCTGACCCGCGCCGGCCTCGGCCTGCTGATGACGACCGCCGTGGCCACGGCTCAGGCCGAGGAGGTCAGGATCGGCATGATCACCACCCTCTCGGGGGGAGGCTCCCATCTCGGCGTCGATGTCCGCGACGGCTTCATGCTCGCCATCGACCAGGCAGACCGCGGCGACATCGAGGTGCTGATCCAGGACGACGCCCGCCGCCCCGACCTGGCCAAGACGCTCTCGAACGAGTTCATGCAGCGCGACGAGGTCGACATCATGACCGGCATCATCTGGTCCAACCTGGCCATGGCCGTGGTGCCCTCCGTGGTCCGCCAGGGGACCTTCTATCTCTCGCCCAATGCCGGCCCCTCGGCGCTGGCCGGGAAGATGTGCCACGAGAACTACTTCAACGTGGCCTACCAGAACGACAACCTGCACGGCGCGATGGGCGCCTGGATGCGCGAGCAGGGCTA
This sequence comes from Halomonas rhizosphaerae, assembly GCF_030012485.1. Taxonomy (NCBI): domain Bacteria; kingdom Pseudomonadati; phylum Pseudomonadota; class Gammaproteobacteria; order Oceanospirillales; family Halomonadaceae; genus Halomonas; species Halomonas rhizosphaerae. Next base: position 191,907 of record NZ_JASCQQ010000027.1, on the reverse strand, counting down.
CGAGGCCCCCATCCTGATGGCGCCTAACTATCCCGCGGGCACCGATGCTCTGGCCGGCTTCAAGCACCTCTACGAGGGTGAGGTCATCGACGAGATCTACACCCAGTTGGGCCAGACCGACTACGCCGCCGAGATCGCCAGGATCCGCGCCAGCGACGCCGATAGCCTGTTCTTCTTCCTGCCTGGCGGCATGGGCATCTCCTTCATGAAGCAGTGGGAGAACTCGGGGGTGGAGATGCCGGTGTTCGGAGCGGCCTTCTCGTTCGACGAGACGATCATCAAGGCGGTGGGCAGCGCCGCGATCGGCGCCATGAACACCTCACAGTGGGCCTACGACCTGGAGAACGCGGCCAACCAGGCCTTCGTCGAGGGCTTCCGTGAGGCCTACGAGCGGACCCCGACCCTCTATGCGGCCCAGGGCTACGACACCGCCCGCCTGATCCTGAGCGCCCTGGAGAAGGCCCACCCGAGCGACAAGGACGCCTTTCGCGAGGCCCTGCGCGAGGCCGACTTCGACTCGGTGCGCGGCAAGTTCCGTTTCGGTCCGAACCACCACCCGATCCAGGACATCCATGTCCGCGAGGTGGTCGAGGGCGAGGACGGCGAGCCGACCAACCGCCTGGTCGGCCTGGCCGTCGAGGACATCCAGGACGTCTATGCCGAGCAGTGCCGGATGTGATCGTCGCGATGCCGGGCCGGGCGTGGTCCCGGCACCGCCCCTTCCTTCGTTCCACCAAGGATGCCTGACGTGTCCGTTACCCTGCTGATCGAGCAACTGATCAACGGCCTGCAGCTCGGTACCATGCTCTTCCTGATGGCCAGTGGCCTGACCCTGGTGTTCGGGGTCATGGGGCTGATCAACCTGGCCCATGGCTCCTTCTACATGGTCGGGGCCTATGTCACCGCCCTGGCCACCGCCTCGACCGGCTCCTTCCTGCTGGGGCTGGCCGCCGGCGTACTGGCGGCCGCCGCGGCGGGGGCCATCGTCGAGCTGCTGGTGATCCGCCGTCTCTACCGGCGCCAGCACCTCGACCAGGTGCTGGCCACCTTCGCGCTGATCCTGATCTTCTCCGAGGGCACCCGCTGGCTGTTCGGCTCCTCGCCGCTGTGGCTCAGCCCGCCCGAGGCGCTGGCCGGGTCGGTGGCCCTGCCCGGCGGCTCCCGCTATCCCGTCTACCGGCTGGTGATCATCGCCGTGGGCGTGGTCGTTGCTGCCGGCCTCTACCTGCTGATCGCGCATACCCGGCTGGGCATGCGCATCCGCGCCGGCGAGAGCGACCGCGAGATGATCGGCGCCCTGGGGGTCAACATCCGGCGGCTCTATACCCTGGTGTTCGCCCTGGGCGCCGCCCTGGCGGGCCTGGCCGGGTCACTGGTGGGCGCCCTGCAGTCGGTGCAGGTGGGCATGGGCGAGCCGGTGCTGATCCTGGCCTTCGTGGTGATCGTGATCGGCGGCATCGGCTCGATCAAGGGTGCCCTGCTCGGCGCCCTGCTGGTCGGCCTGGTGGATACCCTGGGCCGGGTCTTCCTTCCCGCCCTGTTCGGCCAGTTCATGGCGCCGTCGGACGCCGCCGGGGCCGGGACAGCCCTGGCCGCCATGCTGATCTACATTCTCATGGCGGTAATTCTGGCCTTCAAGCCGAAAGGACTCTTTGCCGCCCATGACTAGGCTCCATCCCACGACCACCCCCGCCGCGGAGCGCCCGGCTGGCACGAACCGCTGGCTGGACCGCGCACACCTGGTGCAAGGCGGTCTTCTGACGCTGATGCTGCTGGCCCCCGTCGCCGCCCACCTGCTGGGGGAGGTCTACTACGTCAATCTCGCCTCGCGCATTGCCCTGGTGGCCATGGCCGCGGTGGGACTCAACCTGGCCATCGGCTACGGCGGCATGATCAGCTTCGGCCATGCCGCCTACTTCGGCCTGGGCGGCTACGTGAGCGGCGTCAGCGCCTACCACGCCTTCGACGGCAGCCTGGTGATGGGCCTGCCCGGCAGCGACGACATGCTGGTGATCTGGCTGGCGGCCGCGCTGCTCTGCGGCCTGCTCGCCCTGGTGATCGGCGCCATCTCGCTGCGCACCAGCGGGGTCTACTTCATCATGATCACCCTGGCCTTCGCCCAGATGGCCTACTACTTTGCCAACTCGTGGCCCGACTACGGGGGCGAGGATGGCCTGCCGATCTATCTGCGCAATTCCCTGCCCGGGCTCGACACCAACCACGCCCTGAGCTTCTTCCTGGTCTGCTTCACGGGCCTGGTGTTCTCCCTGGCGCTCACCTCGCGACTGATGAAGTCCCGCTTCGGGGCCGCCCTGAGCATGGCGCGGCTCAACGAGACCCGCCTGGCCACCGCCGGTATCTCGCCCTTCCCCATCCGCCTGGTAGCCTTCGTCATCTCGGCGATGATCACCGGCCTGGCCGGTGCCCTCTACGCCGACCTGAACGGCTTCGTCAGTCCCTCCATGCTGAGCTGGCACCTTTCCGGCGAACTGATGGTGATCGTGATCCTAGGCGGGGTCGGGCGCCTCTACGGGCCGCTTGCCGGGGCCATCCTCTTCGTGTTGATGGAGACCCTGCTGGGGGGGCTGACCGAATACTGGAAGTTCTTCCTCGGCCTGGTGCTGCTGGGCGTGGTGCTGTTCGCCAGGCAGGGCGTGATCGGCTGGCTGGCCGGGAGGGAGCGCCATGAGTGAGGCCGTGCTGTCGATGTCCGGCCTGCACAAGCGCTTCGGTGCACTGCAGGCCACCCACGACGTGTCGCTGGACCTGAGGGCCGGCGAGATCCATGCCCTGATCGGCCCCAACGGCGCCGGAAAGTCGACGCTGATCGCCCAGATCGCCGGCAGCCTCAGGCCCGATGCGGGGCAGATCCATCTGGGGCAGCGCGACATCACCGCCCTGGGGGTCGCCCGCCGGGCACGCCTCGGCCTGGGACGGAGCTTCCAGGTCTCGTGCCTTGCCGAACCGCTCAGCGTGCTGCGCAACGTGATGATCGGCGCCCAGGCGCTGCAGGGCCACAGCTTCCGCTTCTGGCGGCCGGTCAGCCGCGATCGCAGTTTGCTCGAACCCGCCTATGAGGCACTTGAGCGCATGCACCTCGCCCACCGTGCCGACACGCCGGTAGCGGCGCTCTCCCATGGCGAGCGCCGCCAGGTAGAGGTGGCCTGCGCGCTGGTCCTCGAGCCGCGGGCCCTGCTCCTGGACGAGCCCATGGCGGGTCTCGGCCCCGAGGGGTCGGCGCGGCTCACCGAACTTCTCGAGACGCTGAAACGGGAAGTCCCCATCCTGTTGATCGAACATGACATGGACGCGGTGTTCCGGCTGGCGGATCGCATTTCCGTGCTGGTAGCGGGCAGCGTCATCGCCCATGGCGACAGCGCGGCCATCCGCCGGGACCCGCGCGTCCGCGATGCCTACCTGGGAGACTGAGATGCTCGTCATCGCCGACATCGAGACCTTCTACGGGCCGTCCCAGGCGCTGTTCGGCGTCAGCCTGCAGGTCGAGGCCGGCGAGATGGTGGCGCTCATGGGGCGCAACGGCATGGGCAAGACCACCACCATCCGTTCGCTGTTCGGCCTGACGCCGGCGCGGCGCGGACGCATCGAGTTCGAGTCGCGGGACCTGCGGCGCCTGCCGGCCTACCGCATCGCCCAGTGCGGCCTGGGGCTCGTGCCGGAGGGCCGCCGCTGCTTTCCCAACCTGTCGGTGCACGAGAACCTGATGGTGACCGCCCGCCCCGGTCCCTGGACCCGGGAGCGCGTCGAGAGCCTCTTCCCGCGGCTGGCCGAGCGGCGCCGCCAGATGGCGGCCACCCTCTCCGGCGGCGAGCAGCAGATGCTTGCCATCGGTCGCGCCCTGATGACCAACCCGCGTCTGCTGGTACTCGACGAGGCGACCGAGGGCCTGGCACCGGTCATCCGCCAGGAGATCTGGTCAGCGTTGCGCCTGCTCAAGGCACAGGGCCAGTCGACGCTCATCGTCGACAAGTCGCTCGGCGAACTGCTGCCGGTCGTCGACCGCTGCACCATTCTGGAGAAGGGACGCACGGCGTGGGAGGGGCCGCCAGAGGCGCTGGATACCGGCATCCGCGACCGCTATCTGGGTGTCTAACTGCCCTTCGGGGATCGCAGTTCGACATGACGAGGGGCGCCGGGGACAAGTCGAAGAGGAGGTCCTACGCCAGGGAAGGCGTCGGTAGCGTACAGGGAGGTATTCACAGCGCCTCCTCGATGGTCCGGCATCCCGGGGCTTGTCGACGGATCAGCCCCGAGTGATACCGCTATCTGCGATAGCCCTGGGGATGGAAGGCGGTGATGCCCTCGACGAAGCGCCCGCCGGGGCGATAGTGCTCGAGAAGCGTGAAGTGGTCATCACCGGGCAGCAGCTCGCTCTCGACCGGCCGCCCCTGGGCCTGCAGGTGCGCGGCCTGGGCCTGCATCTGGCGCGCGAACTCGCTGGACTCCTCGCCCCCGGCAACCAGCCGCACCGCGGCCGGGACGCGACAGGGCCGCCGCACGGGACTGTAGTCGCTCACGTCACGCCCGGTGAGCTGCAGCTTGGGCTGCAGCCATGACCAGGGGAAGGGCCCGAGGTCGTAGAGGCCACTGACGCACAGCGCCCCCCTGATCAGGTCGTGGGGCAGACCGTACGTGCCTTCCCAGTCGGTGGCCAGCAGCATGGCGCAGAGGTGCCCGCCGGCGGAGTGGCCCGAGACGCTGAGCTGGCGCGGGTCGACACCCAGTGCCCCCGCATTGCGATGGACCCACGCCAGCGCCGCCCGGCTCTGGCGCACCACCTCGCCGAACGCCACCGCTGGGCAGAGGGCGTAGTTTACCACCGCCACCGTGATGCCCGACGCCACCAGGCCGTCGACGACGAAGCTGAATTCCTTGTGGCTGAGCGAGCGCCAGTAGCCGCCATGGAAGAAGAGGTGGCAGGGAGCAGGCTTGCCCTCCTCTCTCCCCTCCGCGCTCTCCTCCCCCATGCCCTCGGCATGGAAGAGATCCAGGCGCTCGGCAAGCGTCGGCCCGTAGGGCAGATCGAGCGTTACCCGATGGCGCTGGCGGGAGGCCGCGCTACGCGCGCGCCAGTCCTCGAGCAGGGCCGCCGGGTCGCGCCCCCGCATGGGGTCGTAGGCCCGGTCGATCGCCTCCTGGGAGGCCAGGTCTCGATAGAGCATGGCCCGAGCCTAGCCCTGCCAGTGATAGCCGCGACGCGGGCGATTGGCCGCCAGCAGCAGGCCCAGCGGGACCAGCGCGAGCACCAGAAAGCCGGCCAGGGTCCAGCCGGGCAGCGAGATGCCAAGCAGCAGGAAATCGATCTCGGCGCATTCTCCCGAGCCGGAGAGCACCTGGGCCAGCACCTGCTGCAGGGGCAGGATCTCCATCATGTAGTCGAGCCCCGGGCCGCAGCTCGGTACCTCGTCGGCGGGCAGCGACTGCAGCCACAGGTGGCGCCCCGCCACGGCGATGCCGCCGCCCACGGCGACCAGCGACAGCAGGCCGTAGGTCACCGCACCCGCGCGGCCCTCGGGGTCGTGGATCGCGGCGACGAGGAAGACGGCGGCGGCGGCCAGCACGGCCACCCGCTGGAAGATACACAGCGGGCAGGGCTCCAGCCCGACGAGGTGCTCGAGCCCCAGGGCCACGGCCATCATCAGGGCGCAGAAGGCGAGGCCCGCGAGGCTCCACTCGCGGACCGAGAGGCGCCGAAGGTCGTCGATCATGACGTCTCTCCCGTCTGTAGCGGCGTGACGGCCCGCACCTCTCGGGCGCGCTCGAAGTAGCGAGCCAGGAAGGCGTCGAAGTCCTCGGTGTCTGCCGCCTCGAGGTCCTGCTGCTGCGCCAGGGACGTTGCCACCAGTTCGTCGAACATCGACTCCCGGGACGGGTCAATGGAGGTGTCACGGAAGTCTTGGGCCTGTTCCCGGGCGAGGCCCAGCATGGCCTCGACGAAGGATTCCCCGGTCGACTCGAGGCGCGCCAGCAGGCGAGCGGAAGGCGTCAGGGCGGGGTCGTCGAGGCGCGGCGACAGGGCCGCCAGCGCCTCGCCATGGGGCTCTCCCTCTTCCAGGCGGTCGAGCAGCTCCGCCACCGCCACCATCTCGTCGAAGATCTCGCCCCCCCAGTCGGCGATGGAGCGGTGCCGACCATCCTGCAGCAGGCGCAGCTCGGGGTCCCGGCCGCGCTCGACCACCAGGCGGCGGTTGTCGTCCAGCCGGTCGCACTCGTCGTCGGGAATCCAGGGGCTCTCGCTGAGCAGGCACCACATCAGGAAGGTGTCGATGAAGCGGATCTGGGGCTCATCCACCCCCAGCGGCAGGAAGGGGTTGAGGTCCAGGCAGCGCACCTCGATGTACTCCACGCCGCGGGCCTCCAGTGCCTGGCTGGGGGTCTCGTCGTGGCGCGCCACCCGCTTGGGGCGGATGTCGCTGTAGTACTCGTTCTCGATCTGCAGGATGTTGGCATTGAGCTGGCGCCACTCGTCGCCCTCCTTCACGCCCAGCCTCTGGTAGTCCTGCCAGGGCGTGGCGATGGCGTGGCGCAGGGTGTTGACGTAGTTGGAAAGCGAGTTGAAGCAGATCTTCAGCTGCTCCTGGACCTTGTTCTGGTAGCCCAGGTCCGACATGCGCAGGCTGGTGGCGTGGCGCGACACCAGGGTCTCCTCGCCATGCCGCTGGAGCTTCTCGGGCACCTCGCCGCTCGGCAGGAAGCTGTGATCCAGTGCCGGCGAGGCGCCGAACAGGTAGAGCAGCAGCCAGCTGTGGCGACGGAAGTTGCGGATCAGGCCGAAGTAGCGCGCCGAACGGTAGTCGCGAAGGGGGGTGTCGCGGTCACCCTCGAGCTCGCGCAGCAGCTGCCAGAGGTCATCGGGCAGCGAGACGTTGTAGTGCACTCCGGCGATGGACTGCATGATCCGTCCGTAGCGCAGGTCCAGCCCCTTGCGGTAGACGTGCTTCATGGTGCCCACGTTGGAGCGGCCGTAGTCGGCGATGGGGACGCTGTCATTGCCGTCCAGGCGCGCCGGCATGCTGGCCGGCCAGATCAGCTCGTCGTCAAGGTGACGATAGCTGAAGCGGTGCAGGTCGGCGAGGAAGGCCATGGCATCGCCCGGCCGACAATAGACCGGGGTGATGTATTCCAGCAGCGCCTCGGAGTAGTCGGTGGTGATGTGCGGGTGGGTCAGCTTGGAGCCCAGCGCGGCGGGATGCAGGGTGGCGGCGATGCGCCCCTCGCCGTCGACCCGCAACCCCTCCTTCTCGATGCCGCGGCGCAGGCGCCCGACCCGCCCCTGGTCGGCCAGGGACTTGAGTCGATCGACGCGGCTGGTGAGCGATTCGGACAAGATGGTCACCCCATATGTGGAAAGGCGGGCGCCATGGCGCCCGGCAAACGTCAGATTATGGTGCCGCCAGGCGGCGCTTCAAGGTCAGCGGCCCTTCTTTGCCTGCAGCAGGGCCGCCCCCAGGGCGCCCATCTGGTTGGCCGGCTCGGCCACCTTGCCGCCGCGGCCGGCCTTGCCGGCTCCCTGGCCCCGGCCATTGCCACGCCCGCGGCGCGGCGGGTCGGAGGCCTGGTCGCCCCCCCGGTCGTCGGGCTGGTCATCGAGGCGCAGGGTGAGGCCGATGCGCGAGCGCGCGAGGTCCACGCTCATCACCTTGACCCGCACGATGTCGCCGGCCTTGACCACGGTGCGCGGGTCCTCGATGAACTTCTCGGAGAGTGCCGAGATGTGCACCAGGCCATCCTGGTGGACGCCGATGTCGACGAAGGCCCCGAAGTGGGTGACGTTGGTCACGCTGCCCTCGAGGATCATGCCGGGCTCGAGGTCCTTCAGGGTCTCGACGCCCTCGCGGAACTCGGCCGCCTTGAACTCGGGGCGCGGGTCACGGCCCGGCTTGTCGAGCTCGGCGAGGATATCGGTGACCGTGGGCACGCCGAAGCGCTCGTCGGCGAACTCGGCGGGCTTGAGCGACCTGAGGGTGGCGCTGTCGCCGATCAGCCCGGCCAGCGGGCGCCCGCTGCGCTGGGCGATGCGCTCCACCAGCGGATAGGCCTCGGGGTGCACGGCGCTGGCATCCAGCGGATTGTCGCCGTTCATGATGCGCAGGAAGCCGGCGCACTGCTCGAAGGTCTTGGGCCCGAGGCGGCTGACGTCGAGCAGCGCCCGGCGGCTGGTGAAGGCACCCTCGGCGTTGCGACGGGCGACGATGTTGTCGGCCAGGGCCGCATTGAGGCCGGCGACCCGCGAGAGCAGCGCGCTCGACGCCGTGTTGAGGTCCACCCCCACGGCGTTCACGCAGTCCTCGATCACCGCCTCCAGGCTCCGGGAGAGCTGCAGCTGCGAGACGTCATGCTGGTACTGGCCCACGCCGATGGACTTGGGCTCGATCTTGACCAGCTCGGCCAGCGGGTCCTGCAGGCGCCGGGCGATGGAGACCGCGCCGCGGATGGAGACGTCGAGCTCCGGCAGCTCCCGGGACGCATACTCCGAGGCGGAGTAGACCGAGGCCCCCGCCTCGCTGACCATCACCTTGGAAAGCGCTTTCTTTCCGGCGAAGGCCTTGACCAGGTCGCCGGCGAGCCTGTCGGTCTCGCGGCTGGCGGTGCCGTTGCCCACGGCGATCAGCGCCACGTCATGCGTCTCCACCAGCCGGGCCAGCTCGGAAAGCGAAGCCTCCCAGGCATTGCGGGGCGCATGGGGGTAGATCGTGGCGTGCTCGAGGAACTGGCCGGTGGCATCCACCACCGCCACCTTGCAGCCGGTACGCAGGCCCGGGTCGATCGCCAGCGTGGCCTTCTGGCCCGCCGGCGCGGCCAGCAGCAGGTCCTTGAGGTTGGCGGCGAACACCTCGATGGCCTCGAGCTCCGCGCGCTCGCGCAGCCGCCCCATCAGCTCGGTCTCCAGGTGGGTATAGAGCTTGACCCGCCAGGTCCAGCGCACCACCTCGGCCAGCCAGCGGTCGGCGGGCCGGCCCTGGTCGCTGATAGCGAAGTGCCGGGCGATGGCCACCTGGGCCGGATGGAGCGGGGCCTCGTCCTCGCCGGGCAGGCGCAGGGCCAGCGCCAGCACGCCCTCATTGCGGCCGCGGAACATGGCCAGCGCCCGATGCGAGGGCACCCTGGCGAGCCGCTCGTCGTGCTCGAAGTAGTCGGAGAACTTGGCGCCCTCCTGCTCCTTGCCGGCGATCACCCGGGAGGAGAGCTCGCCCTCGCGCCACAACCGTTCGCGTAGCTGGCCGACCAGTTCGGGGTCCTCGGCGAAACGCTCCATGAGGATCTGCTTGGCCCCGTCCAGGGCCGCCTTGGCGTCCTCGATGGCGGGACTCTCGCCCCCGGCGGCGCGAAGGTACTTGGCCGCCTCTGCCTCGGGGACCAGGGCCGGGTCGGCCAGCAGGGTGTCGGCCAGCGGCTCGAGCCCCGCCTCCCGGGCAATCTGCGCCTTGGTGCGCCGCTTCTTCTTGTAGGGCAGGTAGAGGTCCTCGAGGCGCTGCTTGGTGTCCGCGGCACGGAGGCTGGCGGCGAGCGCATCGGTGAGCTTGCCCTGCTCGTCGATGGCGGCGAGCACCGTCTCGCGGCGCTCCTCCAGCTCGCGCAGGTAGGCGAGGCGCTCATGGAGCTGGCGCAGCTGGATATCATCGAGCCCGCCGGTGACTTCCTTGCGATAGCGGGCGATGAAGGGCACGGTGGCCCCGCCGTCGAGCAGTTCCACCGTTGCCTTGACCTGCGGCGGGCGAACGGCGAGTTCCTCGGCGAGGCGGCTGATGATCTTGTCGTGTGCGTCCATGAAATCCTTGGCAATCAAACGTCCAGACGATCGCGACAAGGTATCACAATCGGGATTCAGGCGGGGACGAATCGCAGCGCCAGGCCGTTGTTGCACCAGCGCAGGCCGGTAGGCTCGGGGCCGTCGTCGAAGACGTGGCCCTGGTGACCGCCACACCGCGCGCAGTGGTACTCGGTGCGCGGGAAGACCAGGAAGTAGTCGACGCTGGTCAGCAGGTGTCCCTCGACGTGCTCGAAGAAGCTCGGCCAGCCGGTCCCGGAGTCGTACTTCATGGCGCTGGTGAAGAGCAGCAGGTCACAGCCGGCACAGCGGTATTCGCCCTCGCGGGTCTCCTTGTCCAGCGGGCTCGAGAAGGCCGGCTCGGTCCCCTCCTCGCGCAGGATCTCGAACTGCTCGTCGCTCAGGCGCTCACGCCACTCGGCCTCGGAGAGCTCCAGCACCTCGAGCCCCTCGGCCCGCGTGAGGTCGGGCTTGGGCCGGGCCGCGGCCAACCCCGGCAGCAGCCCGGCGAGGCTGCCGGCTCCCAGCACGCCAAGAAAATGCCGTCGTTTCATGGTCTCTCTCCGCTGATGGGAATGACGAAGTCGCCAGCGTTCCCCTGAGGTGACGCCAGGACGCAAACGGGGGAAGGACATGCGTCCTTCCCCCAGTCAGACCGTCGATGCCATCGACGGTTCGCCGTTCTCTCGCCCTCAGGTCAGGCTGGGGCCCGCCTTGATGATCGCCTCGTTGACGCCCTCGAACTTCTTGAAGTTGTCGACGAACTTGGCGGCAAGCTCGTAGCGCTTGCGGTCGTAGGCGGCCTTGTCTTCCCAGGTCTCGCGCGGATCGAGCAGGCGGGAGTCGACGCCCGGCACGGCGGTGGGCACGGCCAGGTTCAGGCCCTCGACCTGGCGCGTCTCGACGTCGCGCAGCACGCCGGACTGGATGGCGCTGATGATGGCGCGGGTGGTGGGGATCGAGAAGCGCGCGCCACCTTCACCGTAGGCGCCACCGGTCCAGCCGGTGTTGACCAGGTAGACCTGGGCATCCTTCTCGGCCACGCGCTTGATCAACAGGTCGGCGTACTCGCGCGCCGGACGCGGGAAGAAGGGCGCACCAAAGCAGGTGGAGAAGGTCGCCTCGAGCCCGGCGGAAGAGCCCACCTCGGTGGAGCCCACCTTGGCGGTGTAGCCGGAGAGGAAGTGGTAGGCAGCGGCTTCCTTGGAGAGCACGGAGACCGGCGGCAGCACCCCGGACATGTCGCAGGTCAGGAAGACGATGGCATTAGGCTCCCCGGCGCGGTTCTCGGGCACGCGCTTCTCGACATGCTCCAGCGGGTAGGCGGCACGGGAGTTCTGGGTCAGGCTGTCGTCGGCGTAGTCCGGCTCGCGGCGATCGTCGAGGACCACATTCTCCAGCACGGTGCCGAACCTGATGGCCTGCCAGATGATCGGCTCATTCTTCTCGGAGAGGTCGATGCACTTGGCGTAGCAGCCGCCCTCGATGTTGAAGACGGTACCCGGCCCCCAGCCATGCTCGTCGTCGCCGATGAGATAGCGGGCCGGGTCGGCGGAGAGAGTGGTCTTGCCGGTGCCGGAGAGGCCGAAGAACAGCGTGGTCTCGCCATCCTCGCCGACGTTAGCCGAGCAGTGCATGGGCAGCACGTCGGCGGCCGGCAGCAGGAAGTTCTGTACCGAGAACATCGCCTTCTTCATCTCGCCGGCATAGCGCATACCGGCGATCAGCACCTTCTTCTGGGCGAAGTTGAGGATTACGCAGCCATCGGCGTTAGTGCCGTCACGGGCCGGATCGCACTCGAAGAAGGGGGCGTTGAGGATGGTCCACTCGTCCTTCACGGACGGGTTGTAGGCCTCGGGACGCACGAACATGGTGCGGCCGAAGAGGCCGTGCCAGGCGGTCTCGGTGGTGACACGCACCGGCAGGTAGTGGACCGGGTCACTCCCCACGTGGAGCTCGGAAACATAGTGCTCGCCGCCGGCCAGGTACTCATCGACCCGGGCCCAGAGCGCATCGAACTTCTCGGCGTCGAACGGGAGATTGACGCTGCCCCAGTCGATCTGGCCACTGGTGCTCGCCTCGTCGACGATGAAGCGATCCTTGGGCGAACGGCCGGTGCGCACGCCGGTGTTCACCACCAGGGCACCATTGGCGGCCAGACGCCCTTCCCCGTTGGCCACTGCCCGCTCGATCAGCTCGGCGCTGCAGAGGTTGACGTGGGAAATGGCGGCTTGCTGGGGGGCGGCTTGAGTCGTGGTCATGTCGTTTCCTGGGCCTTGCGGCCGCTTCTCTCTCGTGTGCCGGGCGTCGGTGACGCAACGTGGGTCATGCCTTGATCGCCGTGTGCGGGTCATTGCCGTCTTGTAGCCGGGCGATCGGACCGGAAAAAACGGCGCCATTATGGCAAAAACCCGGCCGTCGGGAAACGCCGTTCTTGGGCGAAGTTCATGTAGTTTTACTACTACATCGGCGCCGTTCACTACAGCTCACTTGAAGACACATGCTGCTATGCAGCACCGGAGCATGACGTCCTTAATGCAGGGTCGGAGGAGCTCCCTCCGGGTCGTCGAGCATCGCCTCGATCTCGGGCACCGGGAAGTGGTAGCGGGTATGGCAGAAGTGGCACTGGGTGTCGATGCCGCCCTGCTCGACCAGCACCTCGCGCAGCTCCTGCTCGCCCAGGGTCATCAGGGCGGAGGCGATGCGCTCGCGCGAGCAGGTGCAACCGAAACGTAGTGCCTTGGGGTCGAAGACCCGCACCGTCTCCTCATGGTAGAGCCGACGCAGCACCTCCAGCGGCTCGAGGCCGAGCAGCTCCTCGTCCTTCACGGTGTCGGCCAGGTGCACGGTGCGCTCCCAGGCGTCGGCATCCTGGTTACGGGACTCGTCGGGCAGGCGCTGCAGCAGCAGGCCGGCGGCGCGGCACCCGTCGGCGGCCAGCCACAGCCGCGTCGGCAGCTGCTCGGACTGGGCGAAGTAGGCGGCGAGGCAGCCGGCCAGGCTGTCGTGCTCGAGGGCCACGATGCCCTGATAGCGGTGGCCATCGGTGGGATCCAGAGTGATCATGATCTGTCCCTCCCCCACCAGCTCGCGGAAGCCGGCATCCTCGCCGGGAATCGGCGCATCCTCGGCCAGGCGAGCAATGGCGCGCAGCTCGCCGCCGGGATTGGACTCGGCCATCAGCAGGGCGAGCGCCCCCTGGCCGCGCACCTCGATACTCAGGGTGCCGTCGAGCTTGACGGTATCGGTGAGCAGGGCCACCGCGGCGAGCAACTCGCCGAGCAGGTGGTTCACCGCGGGGGGATAGTCGTGGCGCTCGAGCACCTCGCCGTAGGCGCGCTCGAGGGTGACGATCTCGCCGCGCACGTTGGTGTTGTCGAAGAGGAAACGCTGGATCTGGTCGGTCATTAGGCTCTCTTAGTCATCCTGCTGGCGTTGGAAGCGGTGGATCTCCCGGCGCTGCTTCTTGTCGGGACGCTTGAGCGGGTGCTGCATGACCTGGTTGGTGAGGCGGCGTGCCTCGGCCTCTCGCTCGCGGCGTGCGACACTCTCCTCGGTCTCGCGGTAGAGCGCGCGGGCCTCGGGCGCTCCGCGGCGCTGGTCGGACAGGGCTACCACCTCCACCTCCAGGATGTCCCAGCCCTGGGGCACCCGGATCAACGCTCCCACCTCCACGGTCTTGCTGGTCTTGGCCCGCCCGCCCTCGTAGTGGACCTTGCCGCCCTCGATGGCCTTCTTGGCCAGGGCGCGGGTCTTGAAGAAGCGCGCCGCCCACAGCCACTTGTCGAGCCTGACGCTATCCATGGACACCTCCCTCGCCCGCCGCAGGCGGCAGGTTGTCGGGCAGGATGCTGGCGAAGCGGTCCAGGGCGATGAACTCCTCGAGTTCCCGCTCGGGTCGGCGACTGTCGGGCTGCTTGATGCCCAGCAGGTGACGGATACCGAACTCCCGGGCACTCTCCAGCACCGAGGCATTGTCGTCGATGAACAGGGTGCGCTGCGGGTCGAAGGGCTCGATCTCCTGCAGGGCGAACCAGAAGGCCTGCTCCTCCTTGGGCACGCCGAGATCCGCCGAGGAGACGATGGCATCCAGGTACTCCTCGAGGCCGGTCAGCGGCAGCTTGAGTTCCAGGCTCGCGCGGTCGGCATTGGTGGCCAGCACCACCCGTGGATGGGCCGCCTTGAGCCAGCGGAGGAAGTCCAGGGCGTCGCTGCGCAGGCCGATCAGGTGCTGCACCTCTCGCTTGAGCGCCACCACGTCGACCCCCAGCTCGCGACTCCAGTAGGCCAGGCTGTACCAGTTGAGGGTGCCCTGCTCGCGGATGATTCGGGCGCGCAGCTCCTCCTGGGTCGCCTCGTCGAGGCGATGCAGTTCCACATAGCGCCGCGGCAGGTGCTCGAGCCAGAAGTGGCTGTCGAAATGCAGGTCCAGCAGGGTGCCGTCCATGTCCAGCAGGACGGTATCGATGGCGCGCCAGTCGATCATCGCTACTCCGGGGGTGAGTCGGGGGCCGTTGAGACGTAGTATTGTAACGAATCGCCATGCAGGGCGCACAGCGGCTGTCTGGCCTCCACGCATGCCCCTCTCGCTCGCCCCTTTCGCTCGCCAACAGGGAATCCCGCCCATGTCCGACCAGCACGACGCCTCCCGGCCCTGGCCCGTCAAACCGCACATCCTCGACCGGCGCAGCGTGGCGCGAAGTCGCCTCTTCCACGTCGAGGAGCTGGACCTGCGCTTCTCCAACGGCGCCGAGCGCACCTTCGAGCGGCTTACCGGCACCGGCCAGGGCATCGGTGCGGTGATGATCGTGGCCATGCCCGACCCGGAGCACGTGCTGCTCATCCGCGAGTATGCCGCCGGCTTCGAGGACTATGTGCTGACCCTGCCCAAGGGCCTCGTCGACCCGGGCGAGGATATCGTCACCGCGGCCAATCGCGAGCTGATGGAGGAGTGCGGCTTCGGCGCCAACCGCATCGAGCCCCTGGTGGAGCTGTCGCTCGCCCCCAACTACATGCGCCACCGCATGCAGGTGCTGCTGGCCAGCGACCTCTACCCGAGGCGCCTGCCCGGCGACGAGCCGGAGCCGTTGATCGTGGAGACCCACGCCATCGACGAGCTCTCGGCCCTGCTGGCCCGGGAGGACTTCCACGAGGCCCGCGCCATCGCCGCGTTGTTCATCGCCCGGGACAAGCTGCGCAGCGAGGCGCCCGTCGATGCCGGTCTCTGGTGAGCCCGGCGGCCTCCTCTACCGTGAGTGCAGCCGGCGCAGTGCGCTGTTGCCCTCCTTGAGCTTCACCCAGCGGCCCTGCCGGTAGCTGTCGAGTCCGCTCTCCAGCAGGGTCATCACGTCCAGCGCCGACTCGCTGGTGACCGGCGGGGGCGTGCCGTCGAGCAGGGCTCGAGCGATGCCGGCATAGAAGGCGGGATAGTCTCCCGGCACGACCGGTGCCTCGCGGCTCGTCAGGGCCGTTGATTCGCCCTCCCCCTCGTCGAGGGTCAGGGTACCGGGCGAGGGATCCACGCCCCAGCCCGGCGACGGGGCCTGTCCTTCCTTGAGCCAGGCCTCCTGGGGATCGAGCCCGTACTTCACGAAGCTGCCCCGGGTGCCGTGGACCCGGAAGCGCGGGGTCGGCTCGGCCACCAGGGAACTGGCCTGCAGGCTCACCCGCAGGTGGTCGTACTCCAGCAGCGCCAGGAAGTCGTCGTCCACCTCGGCCCCCTGGCGAGAGGTGGCGAGTTCCAGCAGGATCGCCTTGGGCATGCCGAAGAGCTGCCGGGCCTGGTCGAGCAGGTGCGGCCCCAGGTCGTACCAGATGCCACCGCCAGGCTTGTGATGGTCGCGCCAGCGGTCGGTGACCCGGGGGCGAAAGCGGTCGAAGCGCGACTCCAGCGCCACCACCCGTCCCAGGGTCCCCTCGTCGAGCAGCGCCTTGAGGGTCAGGAAGTCGCTGTCCCAGCGGCGGTTGTGAAAGACGCTCAGCAGACGCTCGGCGCCATCGGCCTGGGCCTTGAGAAGGCGGGCCTCGGAGGCGCTGACGCTGAAGGGCTTGTCGATCACCACGTGCTTGCCGGCATTGAGCGCCGCCTTGGCCAGCGGGAAGTGGGTGTCGTTGGGGGTGGCGATCACCACCAGGTCGATGTCGCGTCGTGCGAACAGCGGCGCCGCCTTGGGCAGCACCTCGACCTCGGGGTGGTCGGCCTCGACCCGCTCGGCATCGCCGCTGACCACGGCGGTCAGCTCCAGGCCGGGGGCGGCCTGGATCAGCGGGGCGTGGAAGGTACGCCCGGCCATGCCGTAGCCGACCAGGCCGACGTTGAGGGTCTGTGTCTTCATCGTGCGGGCTTCCCTGCAGGGGTCATGGGGCCCGGCCCGGGGCCGTGACTCGCGTCGCCAGGCATCCGGCCGGGTCTCGGGCTCAGTCTAGCCGGGTCAGGTCGCGCACCGCGCCCTTGTCGGCGGAGGTCGCCAGCAAGGCATAGGCCTTGAGGGCCGCCGAGACCTTGCGGTCGCGCGTGATGCTCGGCTTCCAGGCCTCTGCGCCCTTCGCCTCCTCCGCCTGACGACGGCGGGCGAGTTCCTCGTCGGTGAGCTTCACGTCGATGCGCCGATTGGGGATGTCGATGCGGATGAGGTCGCCGCTCTCCACCAGGCCGATGGCGCCGCCGGCGGCGGCCTCCGGCGAGGCGTGGCCGATGGAGAGTCCGGAGGTGCCGCCGGAGAAGCGCCCGTCGGTGAGCAGCGCGCAGGCCTTGCCCAGCCCCTTGGACTTGAGGTAGCTGGTCGGGTAGAGCATTTCCTGCATGCCGGGACCGCCCCGCGGGCCTTCGTAGCGGATGACGACCACCTCGCCCTCCTTCACCTGGCCACCGAGGATATGCTCCACCGCCTGGTCCTGGGACTCCACCACATGCGCCGGGCCCTCGAAGACCAGGATCGCGTCGTCGACGCCGGCGGTCTTCACCACGCAGCCGTCCTCGGCGATGTTGCCCTTGAGCACCGCCAGGCCCCCCTCGTGAGAGAAGGCATGTTCGAGGTCACGGATGCAGCCGCCGGCCCGGTCGCCGTCGAGGCTCGGCCAGCGGGCGGCCTGGGAGAAGGCCTCCTGAGTGGGGATGCCCCCGGGGCCGGCCTTGTAGAACTCCACTACCTCGGGACTCGGGGAGCGCATGATGTCCCACTCCTCAAGGGCCCCGGCCAGGCTCTCGCCGTAGACGGTGGGCACCCGGGTATCCAGCACCCCGGCGCGGTCCAGCTCGCCAAGGATGGCCATGATGCCGCCGGCGCGGTGGCAGTCCTCGATATGGTACTGCTGGGTATTGGGCGCCAGCTTGCACAGCTGTGGCACCTCCCGCGACAGACGGTCGATATCGGCCATGGTGAAGTCCACCTCGCCCTCCTGGGCGGCGGCCAGCAGGTGCAGGATGGTGTTGGTGGAGCCGCCCATGGCGATGTCCAGGGTCATGGCGTTGCGGAAGGCCGCCTTCGAGCCGATGGCCCGCGGCAGCAGGTGCGCCTCGTTGCCCTCGTAATAGCGCTTGGCCAGTTCGACGATGCGGCTTCCCGCCTCCTCGAACAGCCGGCGGCGGTCGGCGTGAGTGGCCAGCACCGTGCCGTTGCCCGGGAGCGCCAGGCCCAGGGCCTCCATCAGGCAGTTCATGGAGTTGGCAGTGAACATCCCCGAGCAGCTGCCGCAGGTCGGGCAGGCGCTGCGCTCGATCTCCTCGATCTCCTCGTCGCTGTAGCGATCGTCGGCGGCGGAGATCATCGCATCGATCAGGTCGATGCCGTGGTCGAGCAGCTTGGTCTTGCCCGCCTCCATGGGGCCACCGGAGACGAAGATCACCGGGATGTTCAGGCGCATGGCCGCGTTGAGCATTCCCGGAGTGATCTTGTCGCAGTTGGAGATGCACACCAGGGCATCAGCGCAGTGGGCGTTGACCATGTACTCGACGCTGTCGGCGATCAGGTCGCGGCTCGGCAGCGAGTAGAGCATGCCGTCGTGGCCCATGGCGATGCCGTCGTCCACGGCGATGGTGTTGAACTCCTTGGCCACCCCGCCGGCCCTCTCGATCTCGCGCGCCACCAGCTGCCCCATGTCCTTCAGGTGCACGTGACCCGGCACGAACTGGGTGAAGGAGTTGGCCACGGCGATGATCGGCTTGTGGAAGTCGTCGTCCTTCATGCCGGTGGCGCGCCACAGGGCGCGGGCACCGGCCATGTTGCGGCCGGCAGTGGTGGTGCGGGAACGATACTCGGGCATGGTGTCCTCTTCGTCATGCATGCCGCCCCTCGCCTCCTCGATCGCTCGAGGAGCCTGGGGCGATTCTGGTGTCATTAGGGCCGATTCTGTCACGCGGCCGGTCGTCAGGCCAGTCGCTCAGCCGACGGGCAGCAGCCTGCCGCCCTCCAGCCGGCAGCGCCGGTCGGCCAGCGCCTCGATGTCGTCGCGGTCGTGGCTGACCAGCACCACCGCCGCCCCCGCGGCCTTCTGGCGACGCACCAGGGCCCAGAGCCCGTCGCGGGTCACCTCGTCCAGGCCAGCGAAGGGCTCGTCGAGCAGCAGGACCCTCGAGCCGCGCAGCAGGGCCCGCAGCAGCGCCACCCGCTGTCGCTGGCCGCCCGAGAGCTCCTCGGGCAGGCGGTCCTCGAGCCCCTCGAGTCCCACCTCGGCCAGTCCCGTACGGATCCGGGCCTGCTGCTCATGGGTAAGCTTCATGTCCGGCGCCAGCCCCAGGCCCACGTTGAGCCAGACCGGCAGCTGGTCGAAGAGATTGTGCTCCTGGAAGACAGTGGTAATCCCGCGCTCCCAGGGCGGCAGCGCCAGCAGGTCCTGCCCCTGCCAGGCGAGAGAGCCGCCGGCCGGCTCGAGGAATCCCGCCAGCAGCCCCAGCAGGGTGCTCTTGCCAGTCCCCGACGGCCCCTCCACCGACAGGCACTCGCCCGGGGCGAGCCGGAAGGTGAAATGGAAGTCCGGCGTCTCCCCGGGATCATGGCGGTCATAGTGGAAGGTCAGGTCACGACACTCGAGCATGGCGCTCCTCGCGGGCGTAGCGGGTCCAGGGATAGCGAGGCGGACGACGGGTCAGCCACCCCAGCAGCACGAACACCAGCACCACCAGCATCAGCAGCACCAGCGCCGTGGCGGCGGCGCCCTGCCAGCGATAGCCGCCCAGTTGCTGATAGAGCAGCATCGGCAGAGTCGGGGCCGAGGGGCTGCCGAACAGGGCGATGACGCTGAAATCCCCCAGCGACAGGGTCATGGCATAGGCCAGCGCCAGGGCCAGGGGGCGGCGCAGCCGCGGCCAGATAAGCCACCGCAGCCGGGCCCGTCCGCGGATGCCGAACTGGTCGGCCAGGCGCAGCTCGGGGGCCGACAGCCCCGGCAGGGCCCCGCGCACCACCTGCATGGCGAAGGGCAGCGCCATGAAGGCATTGACCAGCACCACCAGGCCGTAGCCCTGCCAGCCGCTGCCCAGGGTCGGGCGCAGCAGCAGGAAGAGCCCGGTCCCCAGCACCAGGGAGGGGATCACCAGGATCAGCTGACCGCCCCCTTCCATCAGCAGCGCCGACCAGGCATGTTGCCGAGTCCGCAGCCAGCGACTGCCCACCAGCAGGGCCACGGCCAGCGACAGGGCCCCGGCCCCCGCGCCCAGGGCCATCACCAGGCTGCGCGCCGCCGCCGGCCACAGGCTGGCGCTGCGGGGCAGTTCGGGCAGCCCGGTGAGCCCCGCCAGCACCACCGCGAGCAGCGGCGGCAGCAGCAGCGCCGCCAGGGCGGTGAGCCAGACGGCATCGGTGAGCCGGGAAGCGCCGACGGCATCTCGGCGGTGCCAGCGCCCCCCGGCCGGCAGGGCGGCGCTGCCGACCACCAGCGAGGGGGCCCCGCCCCGGGAGAGAGCCAGCAGCCACAGCGACAGACAGATGACCAGCTGGGTCAGGGCCAGCAGGGCCGCCAGGGCCAGGTCATGGTCGAACTTGAGGGCCTGGTAGAGCGCCACCTCCAGGGTCGAGGAGCGCGGTCCGCCGCCCAGCGTCATGACGATGGCGAAGCTGGTGAAGCAGAGGGTGAAGACCAGCGCCGCCAGGCGCGGCAGCAGCGGTGCGAGGCGCGGCCACTCCAGGGTGCGCCAGAGTGCCGTCCGCGTCAGTCCAAGTTGGGAGGCCAGCCGCCAGTGCGCCGCGGGCGCCGTCTCCAGGGCCTGCAGCATCAGCCGGGCCGAGAGCGGCAGGTTGTAGAAGACATGGGCCAGCACGATGCCGGAGAGGCCGTAGAGATAGCCCGACTCCGCGCCGGCCAGCCACTCCCAGAGCGGGGCCGCCCAGCCCCGCCGGCCATGCACCGCCACCAGGCCGAACAGGCCGATCAGCGTCGGCAGCACCAGCGAGAGCTCCATGGCGCGCAGCAGCAGGGTGCGCCCCGGGAAGCGCGGGCGCCTCGCCAGGGCCACGGCCACCGGCACGGCAAGCCCCACCGCCAGCAGGGTCGAGAGGGTGGCCTGCCAGAGGGTGAAGCGCAGCACGGCAGCCAGCCACGGTTCCTGCCAGAGCATGGCCGGATGCAGCTCCCGGGCCTGCCACAGCAGCGCCCCCAGGCTCCCGAGCCCCAACCCTGCCACCGCCGTCAGGGCGGCAAGGCCGAGCCCCGGCGGCCAGCGTGACAGGGTGGCCCAGCGAGAGGGCAGCGACACCTCGCTCAACGCACGCTGGCGTTGAGCCACTCGCGGATCCAGGCGCGGCGGTTCTCGCGCACCTCCTCGGGCGTGAAGGTCAGACTCCGTGGCTGGATCAACCGCTCGAAGACCTCGGGCAGCGCATCGCCCAGATCGATGGCCGGGTTCATGACGTTGCCCAGCGGGATATGGCGCTGGAAGTCCGGCGTCAACATGAAGGCCAGGAAGTCACGGGCGAGCTCGGGCTGCTCGGTATTCGCCAGCATGGCGGCGGTCTCCACCTGCAGATAGTGGCCCTCCTCGAACTCGGCGGCCTGGTAGCGGTCGGTCTCCTCCACCGCCATGTGGTAGGCCGGCGAGGTGGCATAGGAGAGCACCAGGGGCGCCTCGCCGTTCATGAACAGCGAGAAGTAGGCCTGGCTCCAGCCGTTGGTGACGGTCAGCACCCGCTCGTTGAGCCGCGCCCAGACGGCCGGGGCCTCATCGCCATAGACGTGCCTGATCCACAGCAGCAGGCCCTGGCCGGTGACGCTGGTGCGCGGGTCCTGGAGGATCACCTTGACGTCGTCCGGCGCCTCGAGCAGTTCACGAAAGCTGCCCGGCGGCTCACTGAGCTGCTCACTGTCGTAGACGAAGGCGAAGTGGCCCCAGTCGTAGGGCAGGAAGGTGTCGTCGGCCCAATCGATGGGCAGCGCCAGCGGCGCGGTGTCGACCCGGTGGGGGGCCAGCAGGTCAAGCTCGCGGGCCTCGGCCATCAGGTTCATGTCCAGCCCCAGCACCAGGTCCGCCCCGGTGCCCTCCCCCTCCAGGCGCAGGCGCTGGAGGATGTCGACGCCACCGTCCAGCGCCACGAAGCGCAGGTCGCAGTCGCCGCAGCGCTCCTCGAAGGCGGCCTCGATGCCGGGGCCCGGCCCCCACTCGGAGACGAAGGAGTCGTAGGTGTAGACGGTGAGCGTTCGCTCGGTGGCGGATGCCGCGCCCGACGTCGCCAGCCCCAGGACCAGGGCTACCAGATATCTCATGGGGCCTTCCCGTTGTCGGTAATAACCCCGGCACCGGTTCAGGTACCGGATCCGGGGTTCTCTCAAGACTTCCAGCTTACGGCTCCGGTGATGCCGGTCAACCGAACACCACCCTGGCCACGTCACGGTAGCGGCCTGCGAAATGCACCGTCATGCCCTCCTTGAGGTAGTCGGGCAGCTCGTCGTAGTCACGCCGGTTGGCCTCGGGCAGGATCAGCTCGAAGACCTCGCTGCGCCGGGCGGCGATCACCTTCTCGCGTATGCCACCCACCGGCAGCACCTGGCCGGTCAGGGTCAGTTCGCCGGTCATCGCCAGCGGCCGGTCGATGGAGCGGTGCCGGGCCAGCGACAGCAGCGCGGTGGCCATGGTGACCCCGGCGGAGGGGCCATCCTTGGGCGTGGCCCCTTCCGGCACGTGCAGGTGGACGAAGGCCGAGTCGAAGAAGTCCGCATCGGCGCCGTACTCGCCCAGATGGCCGAGCACGTAGCTGTAGGCGATATTGGCCGACTCCTTCATGACGTCGCCGAGCTGGCCGGTGAGCTTGAAGCCGCGGTCCAGGGCGTGCACCTTGCCGGCCTCGACGGAAAGCGTGGCGCCGCCCATGGCGGTCCAGGCCAGGCCGGTGACCACGCCCTCGCCCTTCATCACCTGCTCCTTGCGGAAGATCGGCGGCCCCAGGTACTCCTCGAGATTGTTCACCGAGACCCGTACCGACTGCTGGTCGTTCTCCAGCAGCTTCACGGCCGCCTTGCGCACGATGCGGTGCAGCTGTTTCTCGAGCTGGCGCACCCCGGCCTCGCGGGCGTAGCCCTCGATCACTTGGCGCAGCGCTGCCTCGGTGAGGTTGATGCGCTTCTTGGGCATGCGGTTGCGCTTGAGCAGCTTGGGCCACAGGTGGTGCCTGGCGATGGCCACCTTCTCCTCGGCGATATAGCCGGAGAGGCGGATCTGCTCCATGCGATCCAGCAGCGCCGGGGGGATCGCGTCCAGCGTATTGGCGGTGCACACGAACAGCACCTTGGAGAGGTCCAGGCGCACGTCGAGATAGTGGTCGAGGAAGTCGACGTTCTGCTCCGGGTCGAGCACCTCGAGCAGCGCCGAGGCAGGGTCGCCCTGGAAGGACTGCCCCATCTTGTCGATCTCGTCGAGCATGATCACCGGGTTCTCGACCTCGACCTCCTTGAGGGCCTGGGCGAGCTTGCCGGGCATGGCACCGATGTAGGTGCGACGATGCCCCTTGATCTCGGCCTCGTCGCGCATGCCGCCTACCGAGAAGCGATAGAACTCGCGGCCCAGGGCATCGGCGATGGAGCGTCCCACCGAGGTCTTGCCGACTCCGGGGGGACCGACCAGCAGCAGGATGGAGCCACCCACGTCGCCCTTGAAGGTGCCTTCGGCGAGGAACTCGACGATACGTTCCTTGACGTCCTTGAGGCCGTCGTGGTCGCGGTCGAGCACCGATCGGGCATGGGCCAGGTCGAGCTGGTCCTGGCTGCGCACCCCCCATGGCATGGCGGTGAGCCAGTCCAGGTAGTTGCGCGTGGTGCCGTATTCCGGCGAACCGGTCTCCAGCACCGACAGCTTGTCGAGCTCGTCGTCGATGCGCTCCATGACCCGTTCCGGCACCACGCGCCCCTCGAGGCGGGCACGGAAGGTGTCGACATCGTTCTCGCGGTCATCCTTGGAGATGCCCAACTCGCGCTGGATCACCTTGAGCTGCTCGCGCAGGAAGAACTCCCGCTGGCGCTCCTGCATCTGGGCATTGACCTGGTCGCTGATCTCGCTCTGCAGCTGGGCGACCTCGATTTCCTTGCGCAGCAGCGGCAGTACCTTCTGCATGCGGGCCATCACCGGCAGGGTCTCCAGCACGTCCTGCAGCTCGTGTCCCTTGGCCGAGGTGATGGCCGCGGCGAAGTCGGTCAGCGGGCCCGGCTCGTGGGGGCTGAAGCGGTTCAGGTAGTGCTTGAGCTCCTCGCCGTAGAGCGGGTTGATCGGCAGCAGCTCCTTGATGCCATTGATCAGCGCCATGGCATAGGCGCGGGTCTCGTCATCCTCGGCATCCACCGGCTCGCGGAGGTAGCTCACCTCCACCAGGTAGGGCGGCGTGCGGGAGAGCCAGCGCTGGATGCGAAAGCGGCGCACACCCTGGGCGATGAACTGGATCTGCTGCTCCTCGCCCTGCAGCTTGTGCACCTTCACGGCGGTGCCGATCTCGGGAAAGTCCTCGTCGCCGAGCTCCTCGACCCCGGTCTCGCCGACGAAGGCCAGGCCCACGGTGTGGTGCGGCGTATTGCCGACGCGGCGGATGGTCTCTTCCCAGCGCTCACGATTGACCACCAGCGGCTGGACCTGGGCGGGAAAGAAGGGCCGGTTGTGGATCGGCAGCAGGTAGATGCGCTCGGGCAGGGAGTCGCTGGCGGGCACCACCGCATGGGAGTTGCCATCGCCCGGCCGCTCGTCGTAGAGGGAATCGTCGTTGGCCTGGATCCAGTCCAGGCCATCCTGCGCTTCGTGATCGTCGCTCATGTATTCCTCGTCCTGGATCGTCGGGATGGGTTCCCGGGGCTGCCCTCAGGAATGCGGGCACCGGCGCCCGACTTCAAGTCACTGCAGCCGCTCGAGGACCGGCGGCAGCGGGCGACCGTTGATCCGGACCCGGCCACGTACCACGTCGATCTCGAGGTCCTGGGTATCCAGCGGCAGGCCGAGCCACAGGGCCACCACCTTGGGCACCTGGTGCCAGGTGAGGTCGCCGTAGAGCCGCGCCCGCCAGCGGGCCTGCTCGCGGGCCTGTTCGTGGGGATCACCGAGCGCGATCAGGTTCAGCTCCGCGAACTGGCGCGAATCGAAGAACAGCGCCCCGTCGCCACGCGCCTCCAGCCCCAGCATCGGACTGTCGAGGGCGATGGCATGGATGTCCAGCCGGGGCGAATCCTGGAGCATGGCCAGCAGCTGTGGCTCCAGGCGCGCTAGCAGCTCGCGGCCGCCCTGGGCGGCATCGCCTCGGGCCGCCTCGTCGCGCAGCACGGCCAACACGCTGCGCAGGGCGTCGGCATTGATCCGCGACAGTTCCATGGCAACGCGGCCGGAGAGCAGCACCTGCTCGGCCGTCACCAGCCGGTCCAGGGTCAGCTCGCTCTCGACGCGCAGTTCCTGCTCGTCGAGGACCGTGCGGCTGTGCAGGAGCAGCCCATGGGCATCCAGTTCGAGGTCCGGCTGATGCCAGGCCAGTCGCTCCACCTTGAGCAGGTCCTGCTGGCTGAAGTGGTAGGCGGCCTCGGTATAGGCGTAGCGGCTCTCCAGGGTGGTCGGCCCCGCTTCCAGGGTGGCCGGGCCGTCGCTGAGCCGCCAGGGCTCGAGCCTGGCCTGAAGCCGCCAGTCGCCGTAGACCCCGCCGAAGGTGATCCGCCCGCCGCGGAAGTCGAGTTCGCGCCCTCCCTGGCTGACGATGAAGGGCGCCAGCTCGAGGCGCCCCTCCAGGGTGGCGCCGAGGGTGCGGTAGCGGGCCTGCCAGGTAGGCGGGGGCGAGGGCAGGGCATCGCCGAACAGGCGCCGGTCGCCCGGCCCGAGATGCGGCCTCAGCTCGCCGTCGATGCGCGTGCTGGCCACGCCGTGACGCGCCACGTAGGGCAACTCGAGATGCCAGGCCTGGCCGAAGCGTGGGGTCAGGTGGATGGTGCCGCGGGACTCGAGCCAGCCCCGGTCGACGTCGCTGCGCTTCACCGCAAGCTCCCCCCGGGCGGCGAGGTCCTCTAGGGCCCGGCCGAGTTCGCGTTCGAAGAACACACCGGAGAGATACTGGGCAATGCCCCAGAGCAGCGCCAGCCCCACCACTAGCGGGACGATCAGTCGTTCCTTGCGCATCATGGCGTTCCTTACCCGCGCCTTGTCCGGACCATCCCTGTGTCGCCGAGACGATGGAGAACTTTCAGTGATGCCGGATCAGTGGAGCCAGAACCACAGGTGCATGGTACTCCATGCATAGGCGGCCGCGAGGACATCATCGATCATGATGCCGAAGCCGCCGGCAACGCGCCGATCCGCCCAGCGGATCGGCCAGGGCTTGAAGACATCGAAGATACGGAAGACCACGAACCCCCAGAGGGCGGCTTCCCAGGAGAAGGGCACGGCCGCCATGGTCAGCCAGTAGCCGACGAACTCGTCCCAGACGATGCCCGAGTGATCGTGGACCCCGAGATCGTGGGAGGTCTTGTCGCACAGCCAGATGCCCCAGAAGAAGGTCACCGCCACCAGGCCCAGGTACCAGCCCAGCGGCAACTCGGACATCAACCAGTAGAAGGGAATCGCGGCCAGTGTGCCGAAGGTGCCGGGCGCGAAGGGCACGGTGCCGCTGCCCAGCCCGAAGGCCAGGAAGTGCACGGGGCGTCGCCAGACGCTGGCGGGGGCCTGATTCATGGAGCACCGTCTCCCGCAAAGTGCTGCCAGCCGCGCTCGCCGGTGACCGTCACGCCCTGCAGACCGGGTTCGTCGCTGACGCGGCCGATCACCGTGAGGGGCAGGCCCAGGACGGCCAGCCGGGCACGGGCCTCGTCGAGGTGTTCCGGGGGCAGGCCGAGCAGCAGCTCGTAGTCATCACCGCCGTGGAGCCCCGCCTGCCGGGCCCCCTCCTCGCCCAGCGCCGCCACCAGGCCCTCGGCCAGGGGCAGCGTGTCGGGCATCAGCTCGGCCCCGACGCCCGAGGCCTCGAGGACATGCCCGAGGTCGGCCAGCAGGCCGTCGGAGATGTCGATGGCGGCGCTTGCCAGGCCGCCCAGCGCCAGGCCCGCCTCGAGGCGCGGCAGCGGATGGAGGTAGCGCCTGAGCAGCGGATGGTCGGTGTCCCGCTCGCCGCGCCGCCACAGGGCCAGCCCCCCGGCCCCGCCCCCCAGCGCACCGGTCACCGCCAGCAGGTCGCCCGGACGGGCCCCGCTGCGGGTCAACGCTTGCTCGGCGGGCACCTCGCCCATCACCGTCACGCCGATGGAAAGCGTCCCGCGGGTCACGTCGCCGCCCACCAGGGCCGTGCCGGTGGCGTCGCAGAGGGCATGGAAGCCGCCGGCGAAATCCGCCAGCCAGGCATCGTCATCGGCCGCCGGCAGGGTCAGCGACATCAGGCACCAGCGGGCACGGGCGCCCATGGCGGCGAGGTCGCTGAGGCTGACCGCCAGCGCCCGGTGGCCGACCGCCACGGCCGGGGCATCCACGGGAAAATGGATGCCGGCCACCGAGGTATCGACGCTGACCGCCAGCCGCTGCCCCGGCGTCGGGGCCAGCAGCGTGCAGTCGTCCCCCACACCCAGGGTCACACCGGCCTCCGCCCCCGGCGGGTCGGGGGTAAAGAAGCGGGTGATGAGTTCGAATTCGCTGTGCATCAGGGGCAGGCCTTCAGCGGCGGCGAGCGGTGACCTCGGCGGATCGCAGCCGCCCGGCAAGCTTGTCGAGGATGCCGTTGACGTACTTGTGCCCATCGGTGGCCCCGAAGGACTTGGCCAGCTCGACCCCCTCGTTGATCACCGCGCGATAGGGCACCTCGAGGCGACGGGAGAGTTCATAGGCGCCCAGGCGCAGGATGGCCAGCTCGATGGGATCGAGATCCTCGAGGCGACGGTCGAGCAGCGGCGCGATGGCGGCGTCGAGCTCGCGGCGCTGGTCCGCCACGTTGTGCAGCAGTTCGTGGAAGAGCGCCAGGTCGGCGATCTCCATGACCTTGTGCCAGTTCTCGTGGTCCTCGAGATCGTCGTCGGCCACCTGGCTGCGGAACTCGGCCTCCACGGCGCTGATCGACTTGCCGGTCATCTGCCACTGGTAGAGGCCCTGCACCGCCAGTTCGCGAGCCGCATGGCGGGACTGCTGGGCCTTCGATGGGGCCCGCGGGCGCTCGCCGCTCATGCCTCACCCCCGTCGTCGGCATCGTCGCCGAAGCAGCGCAGCAGCGAGACCATCTCCATCGCCGCCATGGCCGCCTCGGCGCCCTTGTTGCCGGCCTTGGTGCCGGCGCGCTCGATGGCCTGCTCGATGGACTCGACGGTCAGCACGCCGTTGGCCACCGGGGTGTCGAACTCCAGCTGCAGGTTGCCCATGGCGGTGTTGCAGCCGCCGGCGACGTACTCGAAGTGCGGGGTGCCGCCGCGGATCACCGCCCCCAGGGCGATCACCGCATCGGGGCGAGCCACCTGCAGCACGCGCTTGATGGCCAGCGGCAGTTCCCAGGCGCCGGGCACGTGGACGATATCGATGCCCTGCGGGTCGACGCCATGGCGCACCAGGCTGTCCACGGCGCCCTCGACCAGGCTGTCCACCACATGATGATTGAAGCGGCCGACCACGATCACGTAGCGGCCATCGACGTCGACGAAGCTGCCTTCGACTTGGGAAATCGGTTGCATGGTTCTGTGTCCTGAGAGATCCGGTGCTTGAGGGTCCGGAAGGCATGGCCCCGGGGGGCCAGGCCGAGATGTGAAAGGCGGCGGCGCTAGTCGGAGCCCGGCTCGCCGGTCGCCTGCTCGCCGGGTTCCAGTCGCTCCACTACCTCGAGGTCGAAGCCGGAGAGCGCCGAGAACTTCCAGGGCGAGCTCAGCAGGCGCATCCGGCCCACCCCCAGGTGGCGAAGGATCTGCGAGCCGGTGCCGATGGTCAGGTAGTTGCCCGCGCCGTCGGAGTCGCTGGTGCGGGGCGGCCGCCGGCGCTCCAGGAACACCTCGAGCAGGTCATGGAGGTCCTGGCGCGGGCGTCCGTCGTCGAGCAGCACGAAGACCCCGTGCTCGGCCCGTGCCACTTCGGCAACTGCCTGCTGGGCGGTCCAGCTCGGCGTGTCGCCCTTCTGCAGGGCGAGCAGGTCACGCATCGGGTTGGCCAGGTGCACGCGCACCGTGGTCAGCGCCTCGGGGTGCGGATGGCCCTTGACCAGGGCCAGGTGATGGGCGCCCTGGATGCTGTCGCGGAAGACATGCAGGTTGAGTTCGCCGAAGGCGGTCTGCACCGGCGTCGACTCCACCGGCTGCACGGTCTGCTCGTTGTGGATGCGGTAGTGGATCAGGTCGGCGATGGTGCCCATCTTCAGGCCATGCTCGACGGCGAAGCGCTCGAGCTCCGCGCGGCGGGCCATGCTGCCGTCCTCGTTCATGACCTCGCAGATCACGCCGCTGGGGTCGAGACCGGCCAGGGCGGAGAGGTCGCAGGCCGCCTCGGTGTGTCCGGCGCGGCGCAGCACGCCGCCTGGCTCGGCCATCAGCGGGAAGATGTGGCCAGGCTGGACGATGTCGTCGGCAACCGCGTCACGGGCGACCGCGGCGCGCACGGTGCGCGCCCGGTCGGCGGCGGAGATGCCGGTGGTCACGCCCTCGGCGGCCTCGATGGAGAGGGTGAACTTGGTCCCGAAACCGGAGCCATTGTCGCGCACCATCAGCGGCAGCTGGAGACGCTCGCAGCGCTCGCGGGTCATCGGCAGGCAGATCAGGCCCCTGGCGTGGCGCGCCATGAAGTTGATGTGCTCGGCCTCGACCTTCTCGGCGGCCATGATGATGTCGCCTTCGTTCTCGCGATCCTCGTCATCCATCAGGATCACCATTCGGCCCTGACGGATGTCCTCGACCAGTTCTTCGATGGGGGCCAGGCCCCCGGATGAGGCGTGCACCATGGAGTCTCCATTGATTCAGCGTGGTGGCTGTCGTCATCCGACGACGAGCGGGTCGCCATCGGGCGTCGCCACCTCGAAACCGCGTCAGGGTACCGTGGCGCGTCGTCGGGCGCCAGTAAACAGCCGCGTCGTCGGGCGCCGAGCGCCCTAGCGCCGAACAGGATGATGCCGACACGTTCAGCTTTCGGCCACCATGCGCCGCCGGGGCCGGGCGGTGATGCGCCAGTCGCTGCCCACGGCGCGGATGTCGAGGATCTCCAGCCCCTTCTGCTGGGCCATCAGGGTCAGGCCTGGCAGTTCGAAGAGCGGACGCGCCTCGCCGCCGAGCAGGGTCGGCGCCACGAACAGCTGCATCTCGTCGATCAGGCCGGCCTCGAGCATGGCACCGGCCAGCGTCGCCCCGGTCTCCAGCAACACCTCGTTGGCCTGCTCGGCCTCGGCCAGGTGGCGCAGCAGGGCATCGAGGTCGACGCGGCCGTCGGGGCCTGCGGGCATCGCCACCACCTCGGCACCGGCGGCCTGCAGCCGCTCGCGCCGCTCGGGCTCGTGGTCGGTCAGGGTGGCCACCAGGGTGCGGCCGGGTTCGCGCAGGCAGGCCGCGGCCAGGGGCAGGCGCAGCCGGGAGTCCACCACCACGCGCAGCGGCTGGCGGGCGGAGAGGGCCTCGCCTTCGGGCAGCTCGAGCTGCTCGGGGCGCACGGTGAGCCGGGCGTTGTCGAAGATGATCGATTCGACCCCGGTGAGGATGGCGCTGGAGCGAGCGCGCAGGCGCTGCACCTCGCGGCGGGCGTAGGGCCCGGTGATCCACTGCGACTCGCCGGAGCGCATGGCCGTGCGGCCATCGAGGCTCATGGCCATCTTCAGGCGCACGAAGGGCCGGCCGTGGGACATGCGCATCACGAAGCCGGGATTGAGCGCAAGGGCCTCTTCCTCGAGCATGCCCACCGCCACCTCGATGCCGGCCTCGCGCAGCCGGGCGATGCCCCGGCCGGCGACCCGGGGGTTGGGGTCCTGCATGGCCACCACCACCCGCGTCACGCCGGCCTCGGCCAGCGCCAGGGCGCAGGGGCCGGTGCGTCCGTGGTGGGAACAGGGCTCCAGGGTCACGTAGGCGGTGGCGCCGCGCGCCTTCTTCCCCGCCGCCCGCAGGGCGTGGATCTCGGCATGGGGCTCGCCGGCCCGCTGGTGCCAGCCCTCGCCGACCACCCGGTGATCCTTGACCAGCACGCAGCCCACCCGGGGGTTGGGGGCGGTGGTATAGCGCCCGCGACGCGCCAGCGTCAGGGCGCGCGCCATCCAGGCCTCGGGGAAGGCGTGCTCCGCCATCACGGCGCTCCCGACGGGTCCGTGGGGAAGCCGGGCTCCTGGGCCAGGCGGTCGATCTCGGCGCGGAACTCGTCGATGTCCTGGAAGCTGCGATAGACCGAGGCGAAGCGGATGTAGGCCACCTGGTCGAGGCGCTTGAGGGCCTGCATGACCTCCTCGCCGATGTCCCGGGCGTGGATCTCGCGCTCGCCACGGGCGCGCAGATTCTGGCGAATGCGCTCCACCGCCGCCTCGATGGACTCGGCGCTGACCGGACGCTTCTCCAGCGCCCGCAGCATGCCGGCACGCAGCTTGGCCTCGTCGAACACCTCCCGCGTGCCATCGGACTTGATCACTCGCGGCATCACCAGTTCGGCGGTCTCGTAGGTGGTGAAGCGCTCGCCGCAGGCCGCACACTGGCGCCGCCGCCGTACCTGGTCGCCATCCGCCACCAGGCGAGAATCGGTCACGCGCGTGTCGTTGGCGCCACAGAAGGGGCAATGCATAGGGATAACCCGAGGTCGATGGAAAGGCTGTCGCTGCATTGTAACGGTTCGCGAGGAGAGCGCCCAGCCAAGGGGCAAGCGCCCCGGGGCTATCGCGGATTGCCGCATTTCCCGGTGCCGATCCGTCGGCAGGCCTCGCCATGGTCAACTGCAATCGACCTGGCAGCCGTCCTGCAGTGGCACGGGACATGCAAGACACTGGCATCCCAGGCCGACCAACGGATGCCACCATGCCCCTGCCCCGCTCCCTCGCCCCGCCCCTGAACGAGGCCGCCTTCAGCGCACGCGCCCGCGAGCACCTCGACCTGCTCTACGGCCCGCGCCGGGACGAGGTACTGCGACGCCTGCTGACGCTGCTCTCGCACCATCGCGGTGCCATGCCCTCCTCAACGACGCCAGTCGCAGCCCCCTTATGGAGCGAGCGGGACCAGTGGCTGATCGCCTACGGCGACAGCCTGCTCGACGGCGACACCCCGCCCCTGGCGGTGCTGCAGGCCTTCCTCGAGGCACGCCTGCCCGACAGCTTCAGCGGCGTGCATGTGCTGCCCTTCTTTCCCTGGAGCAGCGACGACGGCTTCTCGGTGATCCACTACCGGGAGGTCGACCCGGCGCTGGGCGACTGGCAACACCTGCACCGGCTGGCCGAGCGCAAGGACCTGATCGTCGACCTGGTGCTGAACCACGTCTCCCGGGAGTCGCTGTGGTTCGTCGACTACCTTTCCGGCAGCCTGCCGGGCCGCGACTACTTCATCGAGATGGATCCCGACACCGACCTCTCCGACGTGGTGCGGCCGCGCAGCTCCCCGCTGCTCGTGCCGGTCGCCACCCGCCGTGGCACGCGACACCTCTGGGCGACCTTCTCCGAGGACCAGATCGACCTGAACTTCGCCAACCCCGACGTGCTGCTGGAGTTCATCGGTATCCTGCTCTTCTACCTGGAGCAGGGTGCGCGAGTGATCCGCCTGGACGCCATCGCCTACCTGTGGAAGGAATCAGGCACCCCCTGCATCCACCTGCCCCAGACCCATGAGGTGGTGCGCCTGTTGCGGGCCGTGGTCGACCACATGGCGCCCGGCACCCTGCTGCTGACCGAGACCAACGTGCCGCATCGGGAAAACCTCAGCTACTTCGGTCTGGACCGTCTTCCAGACGGGGGCCTCGAGCGTCTTTCCGGTGCAATGCACGACCCGGTCCCCGACGAGGCGCATCTGGTCTACCAGTTCCCTCTGCCACCGCTGCTGCTGCATACCCTGACCAGCGGCGAGGCGGCCACCCTGGCCCGCTGGCTGGAGAGCCTGCCCGAGCTCCCGCCCGGCTGCAGCTACGTAAATTTCACCGCCAGCCACGACGGCATCGGCGTACGCCCGCTTGAGGGCTGGCTGCCGGCCCACGAGGTCGAGGCCCTGCTGGAGCTGATGCATCGCTTCGGCGGCTTTGTCAGCATGCGCGCCGATCCCCGGGGGCAGGACATCCCGTACGAGATCAACATCACCTGGTTCGAGGCCATGAAGGGGACCCGCCGGGGGGCCGACCCCTGGCAGGTGGAGCGCTTCCTGTGCAGCCAGCACCTGATGCTGGCCCTGCAGGGTATTCCCGCCCTCTACGTGCACTCGCTGACCGCCACCCTCAACGACCTGGAAGGGGTCGAGCGCAGCGGCCGCCTGCGGGCGATCAACCGCCGTCGCTGGCAACGCCGCGAACTCGAGGAGCTGCTCGATAGCCGCAACACGTCGACCCGCGAGGTGTTCCTGGCCCTGACGCGTCGACTGGCGGTGAGGCGCCGGGAGCCCTGCTTCCATCCGGAAGCGCCCCAGCGTGTGATCCCCGCCCCGCCGGCGCTGCTGGTGCTGGAGCGAGGGCCCCTTCCCGATGGCCGGCGCCTGCTGGCGATCCACAACGTTACCGACCGACGCCAGCCGCTCGCCCTGGACGTGCTCGACGCCCCCGGCTGGATCGACCTGCTGGAGGATGTCCCCTGGACGCGGGAAGCGAGCCTGGCCCCCTACCGCAGCCTGTGGCTGCTGGACCCGGGCTGATCAGTGGCCCGCGTGCTCGCCATCGCCCTCCTCCATCGGCTGCACCCGCCTCACCGGGGCCTCGACGGTCAGGGTCTCGCCGTTGTCGAGGGTCAGGGTGAGCGCGACACGCTCGCCCTCGACCGGAGTCCTCGCCAGCTCGAAGAGCATCAGGTGCCAGCCGCCGGGCGCCAGCCGCACGGTCTCGCCGGCCGGGACCGGGATCGTCTCGACCTGGCGCATCTGCATCACGCCATCCACCATCACGTGGTTGTGAAGCTCCAGGCTGCCAGCCAGGGGCGAGCTGCCCCCGACCAGCGCCAGGTCCGTCTCGCCCGGGTTGGACAGCTCCATGAAGGCGGCGGTGGTGGGCGACCCCGGCGGCACCGCCCGCACCCGAGCCTCCTCGACGGTGAGGGACTGGGCCAGGGCAGTGGCGCTGAACAGCGAGAACAGGACCAGCGGCAGGGCAGCGATGCGCATCTCGGTCGACTCCATGGGCTCAAGGGGACGCGTCGAGCTTACCCTGCCTCGCCGTTGACGGGGAGCGGGCTGCGACATCGCGCCCCGCCGGCGGGTGCAGGAATTAATCCACGGCTAATGGGCGCGTGGCAGGATGGGAACTACCGGGCCCCCGGCGGGTCCCCACGACACCCCCTTTCCGACATCCCTTCATGACATCTCTTCATAACAGGACAGCGCGATGCGAACCTTTCCCCTCTCCCTCCTGGCCGGCCTGGTCACGCTCTCGCTGACCTCGACGCTCGCCGCCGACGAGCACTGGCCGGCCCCGGTCCAGGCCCTGGTGGACCAGGGCCTGGAGATCCACGGTGAATTCGCGGCCCCGGGTGGCCTCAGCGGCTACGCCGCCAGCCACCGCGGGCGCGAGATGGCCGTCTACCTCACGTCGGACGGCGACCATGCCGTGGTCGGCACCCTGCTCGATGCCGAGGGCAACGACCTCTCCGCGGCGCCCCTGGACGAGCACGTGCGCAGCGGCCAGGAGGCCGAGGTGTGGCAGCAGCTCGAGGAGAGCCACTGGATCCAGGACGGCGAGTCGCAGGCAGAGCGCGTGATCTACACCTTCACCGACCCCAACTGCCCCTACTGCGCGCGCTTCCACGACCAGAGCCGCCCCTGGGTCGAGGCCGGCGAGGTACAGCTGCGCCACATCATGGTCGGCATCCTGAAGAGCGACAGCCCGGCCAAGGCGGCCGCCCTGCTCGGCGCCGAGGATCCCGCCGCGGCGCTGCAGGCACACCAGAAGAGTGACGGCGGGATCGCCGCCTCTGCCCAGTCCCGCGAGATCGAGGAGCAGGTCTATGCCAACAACCAGCTCTTCGAGGGCCTGGGGCTGATGGCCACCCCCACCACCTACTACCGCAACGACGAGGGCCGCCTGGAGAAGGTCGAGGGGGCTCCCGAAGAAGCGCGCCTCAAGGCGATGATGGGCTCACCGCGCCCCTGAGGCGGCGCGACGCGCCACCAGGACGCAAGCGGGCCCCGCTGCCGATGGCAGCGGGGCCCGCTTCGCTTGTGGCGAAGAGCTTCCTCAGTCCTCCAGGTCCTCGAAGCGCGGCTGTCCGACGTTCCAGGGCTTGACCTCCTCGCCCTTCTCGCCCCAGTTGGCGTGATCGGCGAGGCGGTGGCCGTCCACCTCACGCTCCTGGCCATAGCTGGAGTTCTTGTGGAAGGTGGGGCCGAACTTCTCCAGCACCTCGTCCACGCTGCCGGTGTAGCGCGGATCCTGGGGGCGCTCCTGCTGGGTCATGTAGTAGGCGATGTCCCAGGCCTCCTGGTCGGAGAGCGAGAGCGGCTGGCCCAGCGGCATGTTGTTCTTGATGAACCCGGCCGCGGTGTGGGTGCGCACGATGCCGGCGCCCCAGTTGTTGGAACCGTCACCCCAGGGGGCGGGGAAGACGTACTCGCCCTCCTGATAGAGGCCTGAGCCATCCTCGCCGTGGCAGACCGCGCAGTTCTCCACATAGAGCGCCTCGCCGTTCTCGTAGCTCAGTTCCTCGGGACGATCCGGCGACGGGAAGCCGCGGCCGTAGATGGGCTGGTCCGGATACATGGGCGCCCCCGTGGCCAGCCACTGGTGGTAGGCGGAGAGGGCCAGCATGTCGTCGCTGCCGTACTCCGGCGGCGTGCCGTTCATGGAGTAGGCGAAGCAGCCAGCAATACGCTCTTCGAGGTTGTTGACATGCTGGTTCTTGCCACGGAAGTCCGGCAGGGTCACCGCCGCCGGCCAGACCGGGGCACTGAAGGGCTGGCGGCCCTCACCCAGGTGGCAGCTGGAGCAGTTCATGTCGTTGAAGACATTCTCGCCTCGCAGTTGCTGGGTATTGGTGAAGAGGTCATAGCCACGGCGGATGACCTTCTTCAGTTCGGGGTGGATGTCGGCCTCCTCGAGGTCCGCCATGGTCGGCGGCACATGCACCAGCTCGTCTTCCTTGGGGGCGGGATAGCCCAGCTCGACGAGTTTCTCGTACTCTGCCCAGGCGGCCATGCTGATGCCGGCGGCCAGGGTCGCACTGGCCACGGCCAGGGTTGTCCTGCGAAGTGTCATGTTCTGCTCCCCCTTATTCGGACGCCACGGACTGATTTGCCAGCCAGACCGAGACGGCACGGATGTCCTCGTCGCTCATGCGCTCGGCGATCGCGCCCATCAGGTTCTGGGGGTCATTGCCCCGCTCGCCGGCCTGCCAGGCACGCAGCTGGGCCTCGATGTAGCCGGCATGCTGGCTGGCAATGCCGGGAAAGGTGCCACCGGCCCCTTCGTTACCCGGACCATGGCAGCTCTTGCAGGAGACGATGTACTCATCCCAGTCGCCACGCAGGGCCAGCTGCTCGCCGCGGGCCAGCAGATCCTCGCCGGCATCCTCGCCCCCCTGGGCCTCGGTGACCGGCATCTCGCTGTAGTACGCCGCCACGTCGACGATCTGCTGGTCATCGAGCATGTTGGCGAAGGGCATCATGGTGGCATTCTCGCGACGCCCCTCCTTGAAATCATGCAGCTGCTTGGCGATGTACTCCGCCGGCAGCCCGGCCAGGCGCGGCCAGGACTCTCCCCCCGACACGTTCATTCCGCTGCCGTCGGCCTGGTGGCAAGCCACGCAGGCTCCGGCCGCTTGCTGGCCGCGCTCGGCATCGCCCTCCAGGGCCTGGGCCTGACCGGCGGCCAGGCCCAGGCCCAGCAGCAGGCCGAGCCCGCTCGCGATCCTCATGCTCGTCATTTCGGGTCACCCTCGTCGTTGTCATTGATCCCTTGCGGAGTTCCTTCCCGGGCCGGCCCTGCCGGTCCCGTCGACCTCGGCGTCAGCGGCAGCGTCAGCCGGGCCTCCAGCCCACCCCCCTCGGGGCGGGAAAATGCCAGCCCTCCGCCGAAGCGCTCGGCGATGGCGGCCACGATGGCCAGCCCCAGGCCACTGCCCTGCCGACGGCTGGCCCGCCAGAAGCGGCGCGGCAGTTGCTCGAGCTGGGCATCGTCGACCCCGGGGCCATGGTCCCTCACACCATAGGTCAGCGTCTGGCCATCCGCGTCGAGGCGGGCGGCGACCTCCACGGGGCTCTCCCCGGGGCCGTGGCGAAGGGCGTTGTCCATCAGGTTGCGCAGCGCGGTGATCGCCAGTTCCCGAGGCACCGCCAACTCCACCTCGGGCCAGGCCTCGGGCAGCGCGAAGCGTTGCCGGTCGCTGGCCGAGGCGTCGCGCAGCGCCAGCTCCACCACGTCGGCGGCGCGGCTGGCCTCGCCATCCTCGAAGTGTAGTCGCCCTTCCACCCGCGCCAGCATCAACAGCTGGTCCAGGGTCCGCGACAGACGCGCCACGCCCTCCTCGGCATGATCCAGCGACTGGCGTGCCGCTTCGCCCTCGACCCGGCTGGCCACCTGCAGGTGGGTCTTGATGGCCGTCAGCGGGGTGCGCAGCTCGTGGGCGGCGTCGTTGGTGAAGCGCTGCTCGCGCACGATGGTCTGCTGGATGCGCGCCAGCAGGCCGTTGAGCGTCTCCACCAGCGGGCGGATCTCCACCGGCACGCCATGGGTCGCCACCGGCGCCAGGGCATCCGGGTGGCGACGGGCCAGGGCATCGCGCAGCCGGCCCAGTGGCCTCAGCCCCCTCACCACGCCGAGCCACAGCGCCAGCAGGCTGCCGGCGAGCGCCACCACGAAGGGCACCACCGCCACCTGCAGCACGTTGCGCATCAGCAGGTCGCGCTCGTCCATGCGGTCGGCGGTGGTGATGGTCAACCCGCCACGCTCGTAGGTGAACACCCGCCAGGTCACGCCGCCCTCCTCGCGATAGGCATGACCCGGCTCGCGGGCCTGCAGGATGTCCTCCATGTCGGTATGGGTGCGCGCCATGATCTCGCCGCGGGGCGAATGCACCTGGCAGGCCAGCCCTTCGATGGGCGGGATCGAGAGGGCACGCTGGTCGGCCTGTTCCCAGACGTCCAGCGGCAGCTGGGCCATCAGCCCGGCCACCATGCGGGCCGACTGGGCAAGCCGCTGGTCCAGCGTCTTCTCTACCTGCTGGTGCAGGTCGCGCATCAGCCAGGCGGCGGCCAGGCCCCAGAGCAGCAGCAGGGTCAGCCCCAGCGTCAACACCAGGCGCGTGCGCAGGCTCATGCCCGTCCGGCCCCCTGGCGGCGCGGCACCTCCACCGCGGAGGGCTTGCCCAGCCGGTAGCCCAGGCCGCGCACTGTCTCGATCACCCGGCTGCCGAGCTTGCGGCGCAGGTGATGGATATGCACGTTGAGCGCGTTGCTCTCCACCTCCTCGTTCAAGCCATAGAGGCTGTCCTTGAGCTGTCCGGCGGTCAGCACGCTGCGCGGCGCCTGGAGGAAGGCCTCCAGCAGCACCAGTTCGCGGCGCGAGAGGCTCACCGGCTGCCCGGCGACGCTGACCTCGCGGGAGATCGGATCCAGGCACAGCGGGCCATGCTCGATCAGCGCCCGAGAGCGCCCGGCGGCCCGGCGCAGCAGGGCCTGCAGGCGCGCCACCAGCTCGTCCAGGTCGAAGGGCTTCACCAGGTAGTCATCGGCCCCCACATGCAGCCCCTCGATGCGATCGCTCACCGCGTCGCGGGCGGTGAGGATCAGCACCGGGGTATCGATACCGGCCCTGCGCCACTCCTCGAGGAGCAGCATGCCGTCGCCGTCGGGCAGGCCCCGGTCGAGGATGACCACATCGCTCGACACGGTTTCCATGGCCGAGCGTGCCTCCGCCATGGTGGTCACATGGTCGACGACGAAGTCATAGACGGCGAGTCCGGCCTGGATGCCCGACGCTACCAGGGCATCATCCTCGATGAGCAGTACGTGCATGACTGGCAATCCTCGTGATATGCGACATCGTGTCACCCGGCCATTAAGACGACGTTAAGCCGTCATAAGGCTAGAACGATTCGAACTGGTCCATTGGTCGCAAGCCCAGAATCGCAAAAGCAGGGTCGCAGAAAAGTCCCCCGCCGGCAGGGCCGACGGGGGACGCTATCCGGTGTTCAGGCAGGGTCATCCCCTGGCAGGAATCGCTCGGGCCAGGAACCAGCCGACCACCATGGCCACCAGCATGGCGAGAAGCGGGCCGGTGAGCCCGGCGATGGAGGCGAAGGCCGGACCCGGGCAGTAGCCGGAGAGTCCCCAGCCGATGCCGAACAGCGCGGCACCGCCGATCAGGCGGCCGTCCAGGTCCTGACGGGTGGGCAACTGGAAGCGTTCGCCAAACACCGGGTTGGGGCGACGCAGCACCAGCCGGTAGCCGATGAAGTTGGTGATCACGGCACCGCCCAGCACGAACATCAGCGTCGGGTCCCAGGCACCGGCGACATCCAGGAAGCCGAGCACCCGCGCCGGGTCCGTCATGCCGGAAATGGCCAGGCCGAGGCCGAAGATCAGCCCCGCGATATAGCCCATGAGCGTCTTCAGAGTCTCGCTCTTCATGCGCCACCTCCGATCACGTGCCGGACCACGAAGACGGTGACGATCGCCGCCACCACGAAGGTAATGGTGGCCACCAGCGAGCGCACCGAGAGCCGGGCGAGGCCGCAGACACCGTGGCCGCTGGTGCAGCCGCTGCCCAGGCCCGTGCCCAGGCCCACCAGCAGGCCGGCCAGCAGCATCAGCGGAATCCCCCCCGCGGGCTCGCCGATCACCTCGCCCGGGGCGCCGGCCACGTTGCC
The DNA here is from genome assembly GCF_030012485.1 of Halomonas rhizosphaerae. Classification (NCBI taxonomy): domain Bacteria; kingdom Pseudomonadati; phylum Pseudomonadota; class Gammaproteobacteria; order Oceanospirillales; family Halomonadaceae; genus Halomonas; species Halomonas rhizosphaerae. The sequence goes on along the minus strand of NZ_JASCQQ010000027.1, from coordinate 152,784 downwards.
GAGCCCGCCCCCGGCGAGCAGCAGCACCACGGGGCCGCTGACCAGACCCAGCACGAAGGCCAGGCGCCAGGCGCTGTCCCCCCTGGGTCGGGTGGTGACCAGGGTGCCGATGATCCCGCTGATGCCGGCGATGCGGCCCAGGGTCGCCATCAGCCAGGTGGCCGAGAGGCCGATCAGCACACCGCCGATCAGCCCCTGAAGGCTTGCCGTCCAATCCACGTGAAATCTCCTCTGGTGTCAGGGTGTCGGTCGTCCGGCAGGGTCAGTTGCCGGCGCCGATGCGGGCTGGCGTGGCGATACGCCCCGCACGCCTCCTCATGGTGGCACGCCCATTGTCAGCGGGAACGGGGCGATGAACGCACCGGCCCTACTTGCTGGCGGCCAGCCCGGCCTCGCCGCAGACCCGGTCCGAGACCGCGTCGACACGGTCGTGCAATGCCTGCCAGGCGTCATAGGTGCTCAGGAAGACCTTGCCGGTCAGCTCGTGGCAGAATTCCGTATGTTGCAGCCGGTCCATCACCGGCCCCTTGACCTCTGCCAGGTGCAGGGTGACGGCGGAGTCCTTGAGCCGCGCATTGATCGCCTCCAGGCTCTCCAGCGCCGAGGCGTCGATGACGTTGACCGCCTGGCAGGCCAGCACGATATGCTCCAGGCCCGGCTGGCGGGCGGCCAGCTCCATCACGGTGTCCTCCAGGTAGCGGGCGTTGGCGAAGTAGAGGCTCTCGTCGACCCGCAGGATCGCCAGCCGGTCGTCGGTTTCCACCGAGTGGCGACGCACATTGCGAAAGTGCTCGCTGCCGGGGACGCGTCCCACCACGGCACTGTGCGGGCGACTGGTGCGATACAGGTGGAGGCCGAGCGACAGTACCACGCCGACCAGGATGCCGCTCTCCACGCCATGGGCCAGGGTCAGCACCAGGGTGGCCAGCATGGCCACGCCATCGGCCCGGGAATAGGCCCAGGTGCGCCGGATGGCGGGCAGATCGATCAAGGTGCCCACCGCGACGATGATCGTGGCGGCAAGCGTCGCCTTGGGCAGAAACGCCAGGGGCGTGGTCAGGGCCAGGGTCGCCACGGCGATGCCCACGGCGGTGAAGGCGCCGGCAAGCGGCGTGGCGGCACCGGCCTCGAAGTTGACCACCGAGCGGGAGAACCCCCCGGACACCGGCGAGCCGCCGCTCGTCCCCGCCCCGATATTGGCCAGCCCCATGGCGATCAGCTCCTGATTGGGATCGATCCGCTGGCGCCGCTTGGCGGCCAGGGTCTGGGCCACCGAGACCGACTCCACGAAGCCCACCAGACTGATCAGCACCGCCGCCGGCAGCAGGCTCGACCACAGCTCGGGGTCCAGGCTCGGCAGGGCCAGGGTCGGCAGGCCGCTGGGCACGTCGCCGACCAGGGCCACGCCCTGCGCCCCGAGTCCCAGCCCCCAGGCCAGCAGGGTGGTGACGATCACCGCCGAGACCGGCGCAGCCTTGGTCAGCAGGTCCGCGACCGTCGCCGACAGCCCCAGGCGCTTCAGGCCACCCTTGAGATGGCGCCGGCACAGCAGCAGGTAACCCCAGACACCGAGACCGATCGCCAGGGTGATGACGTTGGTGTCCTCCAGCCCCGCGACCAGTGCCGAGCCCATCTCCACCAGGTTATGGCCGGACGCCTCCACACCCAGCACGTGACGCAGCTGGCTGGCGGCGATCAGGATGCCCGAGGCGGTGACGAAGCCCGAGATCACCGGGTGACTCAGGAAGTTGGCCAGGAACCCCAGGCGCAGCAGGCCCATGGCGAGCAGCACCAGGCCGGAGAGGGCGGCCAGCACCAGGGCCGCCCCGACGTACTCCTCGCTACCGGGGGTGGCGATGCCGGAAAGGGCCGAGGCGGTCATCAGCGAGGCCACCGCCACTGGTCCCACCGCCAGGGTGGCACTGGTACCGAAGACGGCATAGAGCACCAGCGGCAGCATGCTGGCGTAGAGCCCCACTTCCGGCGGCAGGCCGGCCAGCAGGGCATACGCCAGCGCCTGGGGCACCAGCATCAGGGTGACGATCACCGCCGCCACCAGGTCACGCGCCAGCACATCGCGCCGGTAGCCGTGCAGCCAGCCGATCAGGGGTATCCAGCGTGAAGGGATCATGAGCGTCTCGTCATCTCGGGGACATCCTGCTCAGTGACGTCGCGCCGGCCGGGCGAGCCACTCGTGCCCCTTGAGCATGCCGTTCCAGTAGAGCCAGGGCAGCTGCTTGGCCTTGAGCCACCAGGCCCGGCGAGTCGCCCGGGTGCCCTCGTTGATCCAGCGCGGGAAGGTCGGCTGCAGGGCGCCGCCATAGCCGAACTCGGCCAGCACGATGCGCCCCCGCTCCACGGTCAGCGGGCAGGAGCCGTAGCCCAGATACGCGGCCGACAGCGGCGCCTCGTCCAGGGAAGCCAGCAGGTTCTCGGCCACCACCGGCGCCTGCTTGCGCACCGCCGCCGCGGTCTTGGCGTTGGACGTGCCGCTGGCGTCGCCCAGGCCGAACACCGCCGGGTAACGGACGTGCTGCAGCGTCTCGGGGTCCAGGTCCAGCCAGCCGGCCTCGTTGCCCAGCTGGGATGCCGCGATGAAGGCCGGAGCCTTCTGGGGCGGCACCACATGCAGCATATCGAAGGAGCGTTCCACCGTGCGTTCCCCGTCCTCGCCGGACATGGCGAAGCGTGCCGTGCGCGATGGTCCGTCCACGGCCACCAGGCGCTGCCCGAAAGCCTTCTCGATGCCGTAGCGCTCGATGTAGCCCTCGAGGGCCGGCACATAGTCCGCCACGCCGAACAGCGCCTCACCGGCGTTGCAGAAGCTCACCTCGATCTCGGCCAGGCGCCCCCGGCGGCGCCAGTGGTCGCAAGAGAGGTACATGGCCTTCTGCGGGGCACCGGCGCACTTGATCGGCATGGGCGGCTGAGTGAACAGCGCCTTGCCCTTCTCCAGCGACTGCACCAGCGACCAGGTGTAGGGCGCGAGCTCGAAACGGTAGTTGGAGGTCACGCCGTTTCGGCCCAGCGTCTGCTCCAGTCCCTCGATCGCGCCCCAGTCGATGACCAGCCCCGGCGCCACCACGAGCCGGGAATAGCCGAGGCGGCGGCCATCGCCCAGGACCACCTCGCCGGCCTGCGGGTCGACGCGCTCGGCGCCGACCGCATACCAGCTGGCCCTCTCGGGAATGACATCGGCCATGGGACGGCGGGTGATGGCGGACGAGAAGACCCCGCCGCCCACCAGGGTCCAGCCGGGCTGGTAGCTGTGCATCTCGGCAGGGTCGACGATGGCGATATCCAGGTCGCCGCGGCGCTTCAGCAGGCTCGCGGTGACCGCGATGCCCGCCGCGCCGCCACCGATGACGACGACATCATGATGGCGGGATGAACTCTCGGGGGTCGGGTGGTGCATGGCATGGCTCCTGGGCGTCGTTATCGTTGTCGTAAGGGTCGCCTGTCAGGTCTCGAGCATCTCGCGGATCGGCTGGGGGTCATGGCCGGCATCGTGGGCAGCGGCCAGCAGCGCCGGGATATCGCAGCCGGCTTCACGGGAGCGGGCGTGGGCCCAGAGGTGCACGGCCCGCTTGCCGGTCCTGCAGAAGGCGAGGATGGGGGTGGGCAGCCCGTCCAGGGCCTGGCCGAAGGCCTCGATGTCGGCCTCCGAGTATTCGCCCGGGGTCACCGGGATGCAGCGCCATTCGAGGCCCAGTTCGGCGGCCCGGGCACTCAGGGCGCGGTCGTCGGGGTGGTCCTCGGCCTCGCCGGGGCGGCGGTTGCAGATCACCGAGCGGAAGCCGCGACGGGCGACCTCGTCGAGATCGTCGGGCATCACGGCATCGGTGACGGCGAAGCCGGGTTCGAGCTGATGAATCTGCATATCGACTGACTCCTGAGCCATTCAGAACTTGTTGATCGGCACCTTGAGGTAGACCTGGCCATTGTCCTCGGCCGGCGGCATATGACCGGCGCGCATGTTGACCTGCACCGAGGGCAGGATCAGTCGGGGCATGTCCAGGGTCGCGTCACGTTCGGTGCGCATCTTGACGAACTCGTCCTCGCTGACCCCTTCGTGGACGTGCACGTTGTTGGCGCGCTGCTCCGCCACGCTGGTCTCGTGCTGGTACTCCTCTCGCTCCGGCGCCTTGTAGTCATGGCACAGGAACAGCCGGGTCTCGCTCGGCAGGGCCAGCACCTTCTGGATGGAGCGGTAGAGGGTGCGTGCGTCGCCGCCCGGGAAGTCGCAGCGGGCGGTGCCGTAGTCGGGCATGAACAGGGTATCGCCGACGAAGGCGGCATCGCCGATCACGTAGGTCAGGCAGGCCGGGGTGTGACCCGGGGTGTGCAGCACCCGCCCCTCCAGGTGGCCGATGGTGAAGGTGTCGCCCTCCTCGAAGAGGCGGTCGAACTGGCTGCCGTCGCGGGCGAACTCGGTGCCGGCATTGAAGGCCTTGCCGAAGACGTCCTGCACCACGGTGATGTTGGCGCCGATGCCGGTCTTGCCACCCAGCGTCTCGTGCAGGTAGGGCGCAGCGGAGAGGTGGTCGGCATGGACGTGGGTCTCGAGGACCCATTCCACCTCGAGGCCGTTGTCGCGCACGAAGGCGATGATCTCGTCGGCGGAGCGCACGTCGGTGCGTCCGGCGGCATAGTCGAAGTCGAGCACCGAATCGAGGATCGCGCAGGCGCGGCTGTCGGGATCCTGCACCACGTAGCTGAAGGTGTTGGTGGGCTCGTCGAAGAAGTGGGTGACGACTGGCCGGGGCAGGCTTGGCTGTTGGGACATGGGGAAACGACCTCCATCGAATGTCACTGGCCGGGGAATGAGGTCAGCATAGCTCAAAACAAGTTCTAAGAATAGAATATTTTGCTATAAAAGATCCGCCGAAGATGACGCGCCCCGGCCATCAGCAAGCCCCATCGCCGCGGCGACGGGCTCGTGGCAGCCCCCGGCGACCTACTCCCAGTCCGCGCCTTCCAGGGCGTCCAGCGGGATCTTCAGGTAACGCTTGCCGTTGGCCTCGGGCGACGGCAGGCGCCCTCCCCGGGTATTCACCTGTAGGGAGTGCAGGATCAGCTTGGGCATCGGCAGCTCGCTGTCACGCCCGTCGCGCATCGCCACGTAGTCCGCCTCGTTGACGCCACCCGCCAGATGCTTGTTGGTCTCGCGCTGCTCGCGCACCGTGCTCTCCCACTGCGGTTCGCGGCCATCGGGCATGTAGTCGTGGCCGGTGAACAGCCGGGTCTCCTCGGGCAGCGCCAGGATCGCCTGGATGGAGTTCCACAGCTGGTGGGCGTCGCCGCCGGGAAAGTCGGCCCGGGCGGTGCCGAAGTCGGGCTGGAAGAGGGTGTCGTGGACGAAGGCGGCATCGCCGATCACGTAGGTGATCGAGGCCAGGGTATGGCCCGGCGAGAACATCACCCGCGCCTCCAGCTCACCGATGCGGAAGGTCTCGCCCTCGGCGAACAGGCGGTCCCACTGCGAGCCGTCGGCGGGAAAGTCGGGCCAGTGGTAGAGCTCCTTCCAGAGCTTCTGTACCTCCACCACCTTCTCGCCGATGGCGGTGGGCGCGCCGATCTTCTCGCGCAGGTACTGCGCGGCGGAGAAGTGGTCGGCATGGGGGTGGGTATCGAGGATCCATTGCACCTCGAGCCCCTTCTCCTTCACATAGGCGAGCAGCTCGTCGGCGTGGTGGGTGGCGGTCGCGCCGGACTTCTCGTCGAAGTCATGGACCGGGTCGATGATCGCGCACTGGTGGGTCGCCGGGTCGCTGACCACGTACTGCACGCTGAAGGTACGCGGGTCGAAGAAGCCGGCGACATCGGGCTTGCCGGCACCGCTGCTCGGGGAGAGGGCGAAGGTCTTCACGGGTCACCTCCTGATGGCGCCCGGCCTCGACCGGGCGGTGATTTCCGAATTCTGAATAACCTTAGCACATTATGCTCTATACACCGATTGAGGCCGTGCATGGTCGCGATAGTTCCAGGCCGCCCCGGAAGCGGCCTGCACGCCCCCCAACGCAAGGCGCCCGCGACCCGGAGGTCGCAGGCGCTGCAGGGAAGGTTCTTGGCCAACGCCAGACGGGTTACTGGTTCGGCTTGCGGGTGTTGATGCCCAGCAGTTTCCAGACCGGGCAGAAGTTGAACAGGCCGGTGGCCAACGGCACCACGCCGATCCAGCCCCAGACGCCGATGGTGCCGGTCAGTGCCAGCAGGATCAGCACGGCGCCGACCGCGATACGGGCTATCTTGTCGATACCGCCCACATTGCTCTTCATGGTGGACTCCTTCGGTTCGCTTCGGACACTCAGAAGCTGTAAACGGGGATGGACGGGTCTCGCATCATCTCGGCCATCGGGCCCGGGGCGGCCACGCCGACACCTTCCCGCAGGTCACCCTCCTCGTGGTCGCTGTTGGGCAGGTAGATCGCGCAGACGTCCACCTGGGCGCCATTCTCCATCAGCATGCCCAGGATGCTCTCCGGCTTGACCTGGCCCGCCGGATTGCTGGGTGGCGTGTTGATCGCCTCGGCGCTCGCGTAGCCCTGGACGGCCAGGTCGCCGGCGGCGTCACACAGCAGGATATGCAGGTCGGTGCCCTGCTGCTGCATGGCGTTGGAGAGGATCATCGCCATGCCCTGGGTCTGCAGCGAGCCGCTGGTGAGGATCACCAGGGCCTGGTCCTGCGGCTCCTCGCCACCGTGGCTGTCGGCCATGGCGACCCCGGAACATCCGATGGCAGCAGCGGCGGCGGCCAGGGTCAGTGTCTTCGTGATGGTCATGCGCTCACCTCGTTGGATCGTTGGTGATGACGAGCCCTCACCCGCCAGGCGGGGTCGTCGGGTGGGTGTCACTCGGCCGGACGCCAGGCGACGTCGGGGTCGATCTCGTAGCTCCAGGGCAGGCCGGCGTTGCGCCAGCCATTGACCGCACGCACGCCCCTGGAATCGCCCTCCTCGAGCTTGCCGCCCTCGAAGCCATCGGTCATCGAATAGACCTGGCTGAAGCCCATCTCGGTGATGATGTCGGCGCCCGGGGCGCTGCGGGTGGCGCCAGAGCGGCACATGACGATGATCGGATCGTCGTCGGCCACGTCCAGGGCATCCAGCTCGGCGCGCACCTGGGCCTCGAAGTCGGCATTCCTGACCATCGGCCAGGTCTTTGCCTCCTCGTCGAAGTTCTCCCGATCGGCCAGCACCCAGGGCACATGGATATCGGTGGGCTCGGCGAAGCCGGTGAACTTGATCTCGATGGGGTCGCGCACGTCGATCAGCACGGCCCGCTCGTTCTCCTGCATCAGTTCATAGGCCTCGCTTGCCGTGACATAGAGCCCCAGTTGGGTCTCCCGGTAGGCGGGAACCTCTTCCTCGGCCAGGGCCGGGCCGGCAACCAGGGTCGCCGCCAGCAGGGAACCGGCCAGCAGGTGCATCATCTTCATAACAAATACCTCTAAGCAAATAACTTTTTCACATCACCCAGAGTCTAGTGCATGGCCACATCTCCTGCATGGGACATCTAGACGCACCTTGATACAGGTCAATCCGCCGCACTCACTGGCCGAAGCCAGTGGCGTCATGGCGGATCTGTTCCCGCTGGCACAGCAGCGCCTGTCCCGAATCCCGCGAGGGCTCAAAGAGCCTCGGCGGGTGGCAGGGGGGTCCGACCACAAGGATGTAGATCGGCGGACAGCGCGACACACAGGCCCGCGGGAAATCTGCCATGTCCTGCCGCGGGATCAGGATATGGCAGGCCAGCAGCCGGGCAGGAACGGGCGGAACAACGCCACCGGGGCCACCCGAAGGCTGACCCCATCTCGCCACGTCACGCGGGGTGGCGAGGCCCGCTCAGAGCTCGATACGGTCGCCGTAGGCGGGAATCTCGGCCTCGATGTCGCTGCGGGCGAGGGCCGCCTGCAGCGCCTGCTGGGCGCCGGGCTCGCCATGCACCAGGTAGAAGCGCGGGCGATGGCGGAAGGCCCCGGCCCAGCCCAGCAGCTGGGTCTGGCCGGCATGGGCGGAGAAACCGCCGATGGTGTGGACCTTCGCCTTGACCGCCAGGTCGCGGCCCAGCACGCGGATCCGCTCGGCGCCGTCGACGATCTGGCGCCCCACCGTGCCCGCCGCCTGGAAACCCACGATCACCAGCCGGGTATCGGGCTTCTCCAGGTTGTAGCGGAAGTGGTGGATGATGCGCCCGCCATTGCACATCCCGGCCCCGGCGATGATGATCGCCCCGCCGTGGATGCGGTTGATGGCCATGGACTCCTCCACCGTGCGGGTCATGCGCAGGATCGGCAGGTACTGGCTGGTGTCGCCGCTGGCGGCCACGTTGAGCACCTTGAGGTCCTCGGGATCCAGCGACTTGCGTGCACGGTGATAGAGCTCGGTGACCCGGATCGCCATGGGGCTGTCCAGGAAGACCATCTGCTGGCGCAGGCGCCCTTCATGGTAGAGCACGCTCAGGTGGTAGAGGATCTCCTGGGTGCGCCCCACGGCGAAGGCGGGAATCAGGACGTTGCCGCCGTCGGCATGGGCCTCCTCCAGCACGCGGGCGAACTCCTCGAGAGTCTCCTCCAGGGGGCGGTGGTCACGGTCTCCGTAGGTGCTCTCCATCAGCACCAGGTCGGCGTCATAGAGCTTTTCGGGATCCTTCATCAGCACCGAGCTGGGATTGCCCAGATCGCCGGAAAATACCAGGCGCCGGGTCTGTCCCCCCGAGGGCAGGGCCAGCTCGACGATGGCCGAACCGAGGATGTGGCCGGCGTCACGAAATACCAGGCTGGCCCCGCCCGGCAGTTCGACCAGCTGGCCGTAGGGATGAGACTCGCAGAGTGCCAGGGTCTGCGCCACGTCCTCCAGCTCATAGAGCGGCTCGACCAGCGGCTTGTCGTTGCGCTTGCGCCACTTGTTCTCCCACTCGATGTCCTTGGCCATGATGAAGGCGGCGTCCTGGAGCATGATCTCCAGCAGGTCGCGGGTGCCTCGGGTGCAGTGGATCGGCCCGCGATACCCCTCCCGCACCAGCTTGGGCAGCAGCCCCGAGTGGTCGAGATGGCCATGGGAGAGCACTACCGCTTCGAGCTCCCGGGGCAGCTGGCCGAAGGACTTGGCGTTGGCCTCGTCGGCGTCGCTGCCACCCTGATGCAGGCCACACTCCAGCAGCAGCTTGTGCGAGCGGCCATTGCCGTCCAGTGCAATGAGATAGCGCGAACCGGTGACCTCCTTGACCGCGCCCTGGAAGGTGAGTGTCGACATGGTCTCGCTCCTTGTAGCCGAAGAACGGCTGGTAGCCGAAGAACAGGGCGAAGGCACGGCCCCGGCCTGCCCCCTTTGCCTCAGCATAACGGATTCCCGAACAGCCGGCGTCGTCCACGCCACACCCCTTGACCCGGATCATCCCGCATCGAGCGGGTGGTACATCAGCCCCTCGCGGCGCTGAAAAATGAATGAAGAAATTCCTGGCAACAGCCCGATATTCACTGGCCACTCATGGCTCATTTTCGCTATGATGAATGGCAACCATCTCGCCAACACAATGGAAGAAGACAGATGAAATCCACGCCGACACTCGTGCTGGTCATGGGGGTTTCAGGATCAGGAAAATCTCACGTCGGCAAGTTGCTTGCCGAGGCTATCGATGCCGACTTCATCGATGCCGACGACCACCACAGTGCCGGCAGCATCGCCAAGATGTCGCGTGGCAAACCCCTCAATGATGGTGACCGGGAAGGCTGGCTAGAGACCCTTGCCGACTTCTTTCGTGACCATGCCCGCCGAGGCCGTTCGCTGGTGATCGGCTGTTCGGCACTCAAGCGCCGCTACCGCGACCAGCTGCGCAAGGGAGCGCCGGCGCTGCGAATCCTCTACCTGCATGGCAGCCGCGAGCTATTGTTCGACCGGCTGACCCATCGCCAGGGACACTTCTTCCAGGGAGACCATATGCTGGACAGCCAGCTTCGCGACCTGGAACCCCCGGGCGATGACGAGGCGATTCGCGTGGATATTTCTCTCTCACCGGAGGAAATCGTCTCGACATTTCTCAAGAGAACCGTGGCCTGACACTTATCTCATATGACTCATTAAAGACCGCAATAAAACATCAATATCACATAATAAAGGGAGGCCATCGGCCTCCCTTTTTCATGCTTCTTCCTGCCCCATCTCCACGACTACAGCGGCCAGATGGCCAACTGGGGCCAGGTCAGAAGGGCCGCTAGCACCAGCAGTTGGATCGCCATGAAGGGCAGCACCGATATGTAGATGTCCTTCAAGCTGATGTCCGGTGGCGCCACGCTCTTCAGGTAGAAGGCCGCGGGGCCGAACGGCGGCGAGAGGAACGACACCTGCATGTTCACGGCGAAGAGGATGCCGAACCAGATCGGGTCATAGCCCAACTCAGTGACGATGGGCAGGAAGATCGGCAGGGCCAGCATGGCGATGCCGATCCAGTCCAGGAAGAGCCCCAGCACCAGCATGATCGCCATCATCACCAGGATGATCACGATGGGCGCCACCTCCATGCCCAGGATCATCCCCGACACGAAGCGGTTGCCGCCCATCAGGTTGTAGACCCCCACCAGGGCCGCGGCGCCGATGCCGATCCAGATGATCATGCCGCAGGTGAAGAGCGTCTGGCCCAGGCTATGGTGCAGGATGGCGATGTTGAACTCGCCGCGCAGCACGATGGCCAGCATCACCCCGAACACCCCCATGGCCGCCGCCTCGGTGACCGAGGCGATGCCGCCATAGATGGTGCCCAGCACCAGGAAGGCGATCATCCCCGGCAGCAGGATCGCCTTGACCGCCTCGAGCTTGCTGGCGAAGGGGTTGTCCTGGGTCGCGGCGGTGAGCGGCGGGCCCATCGCCGGGTTCTTCAGGCAGCGCACCAGCACGTAGGCGATGTAGGAGCCCATCAGGATCACCGCCGGGGTGATCGCCGCGGTGAACAGCTCGGCGATGGAGACGCTGGCGATCAGGCCGTAGATGATCAGCACGATCGACGGCGGCATCATGGTGCCCAGCGCCCCGCCGGCGCACACCACGCCGATGGAGAGGCGCTTGTCATAGCCCAGGCGCAGCATCTGCGGCAGCGCCAGGATGCCCAGCAGCACGATCTCGCCGCCGATGATCCCCGACAGCGCGGCGAGGAAGAAGGCCACCACGATGGTCTGCACCGCCACGCCGCCGGGCAGCCGCCCGGCGAACACCCGCATGGCGTTGAACAGGTCCTTGGCGATGCCCGAGCGGTCGAGCAGCGAGGCCATCAGCACGAACATCGGCACCGCCACCAGCGAGTACTCGGTGATGAAGCTGAACACCCGGCTGGTGACCAGCGGCAGCGCCGTCTCGCCGAACCAGCCGAAGGTGAAGACCATCGCCACCAGGCCGGTGATGAAGGCCAGCGGCAGGCCGGTGACCAGCAGGCCGAAGATGGCGGCGATCATCAGGATCGTGGCCGTCCCGATATCCATCAGCGTGTCTCCTCGTCTTGCGGGGCCGGAGCGGCGGGACGGGCGCGAATCGACTGCACCAGGTGCAGCAGCGCCTGCAGGGTCATCAGCGCCAGGGCAAACAGGATCATGCCCTTGACCAGCGCCGGAAAGGGCGGATTCCAGGAGGTGCCGGAGCGTTCCAGCTGCCACTCTCCGAGCGGGTTGTGCGAGGCACGCCAGAACATGTGGAAGGCGGCATAGCTCATGGTCAGGCAGAAGCCCAGGGTCACCAGGTCGTTGAAGCGGTCCATCCAGCACTTGAGCCGCGGGCCGGCGCTGTCATAGAGCACCTTGACGCGGATATGGCTGTTGCGGGCCAGCGCCGCGGGGCCGCCCAGGGCGAAGGTCACGGCGACCAGGAAGACCACGGACTCGTGCACCCAGGAGGTGGGGCTGTTGAAGCCGTAGCGCAGGAACACCTCGACCACGCTGATGCCCATGGCGATCAGCACCAGCCAGGCGGCGCCGCGGGCGCCCCGGGCCACCAGGCGGTCCAGGGCGGTGCGTTCGGGGCCGAGCTCCTCGACCTGCTCGATCAGCTCGGCCGGGTCGCGGTTGTCGGGGGAAGGTTGGGTCATGATGGGTCTCTTCGCACATCGTCCGGGCTCGGCCCGGACGATGGTCGGCTTGCCAGGGGGTGGATGTCGGCCGGCTTACATCAGGTTGCGGGCTTCGAGGAACTCGACCACGGAGTCGTAGATCTTCTGGTTCATCTCGCTCTCCTCGGCCCACTCGGCCCACTCCTCCTTGGCGATGGAACGGAACTTGGCGCGCTCCTCCGGGGCCATGTCGATCAGCTCGATGTCCTCGTCCTGGCGTGCCTCGGCCACGGCCTCGAGGTCCCGCTTCTTGAGCTCGAAGACCATCTCGTAGGCCAGCTTGTCCACCGAGGTCTCGAGGATCGCCTGGAGGTCCTCCGGCAGGCCGTCCCAGATCTCCTTGTTGAGGGAGACGGAGACCATGGGCAGTGAATGGAACCCCGGATAGTTCGGGTAGTTGGCGAAGCTGTGCAGCCCCTGGCTGTGGTTGGTGGAGAACACCGTGTAGTCGGCGGCGTCGATCACGCCCTTCTCCAGCGAGGTGTAGACCTCTGAGCCCGGCAGGTTCACCGGGGCGGCGCCGGCCTTCTCGAAGATGTTGTAGACCATGCCCTCCGGGGCGCGGACCTTGAGGCCCTCGAGATCCTCCACGGTGCGGATCGGGCGCTTGGAGGGGAAGGACTCCAGGCCGGTCGCAGCGGCACCGATCAGCTGCACACCGTAGGGGTTGACCAGCTCGTTGTAGAGCTCCTCGCCGCCACCGTGATTCATGTACTCCAGGAACTCCAGCGGGTCGCCCCAGGCGCCCACCAGGTTGCCGAGCATGCCGAAGGCCTTGTCGCGACCGGAGAAGTAGCTGGGATCGGTGAGATGGCCCTGGAGGATGCCCGACTCCACGGCGTCCAGGGTCTGGTTGGCCTGGACCACGGCGTTGACCGGCAGGATCTCGATCTCGATGCGCCCGTCGGACATGGTGTTGACGTTCTCGGCCCAGGCCTTCTTGAGCTCGAACTGCGGCTCGCCCGAGGTCTCGGAGGTCTGGAAGGTCCACTCGTACTCGGCGGCCTGTGCAGAGAAGGCCAGCGCGCCGAGCACGGCGGCGGTCAGGCCCTTGAGGGCAAAGGAGGGGCGTGGCGTGGTCTGTTTCATGGTGCGTTTCCTTCTGTGGCGCATGACGGTTGTTGTTGTCGGTGCAGGACACCGCGTGCGAGGCGAACCGGTCAACCCGGTTCGGGAACGTCTGCGCCCGGCAGGCGCAGACGTGGCGGACGATGGTCGAACAGGCTCTCGAACCCCAGATCCAGCCCGGTGCGCTCGAGCACGGAGAGGGCCGCCTGCTCTGCCTCCTCGGGCTGGCGCAGGCGGATCGCCTCCATCAGCCGGCGATGGCGCTCCATGCTGTCACTCAGCTCGGCCGCGCTGTGGTTGGAGGTCTCCACCAGCAGGCCGATGGCCGGCTTGAGCATGTGGCTGAGCTGGGCCCACAACAGGTTGTGGGTGGCCGCGAAGATCGCTTCGTGGAAGGCCACGTCGTGCTCGTCGTGGCTGCGCCCCTCGCAGCGCCGATCGGGCGCCTCCAGGGCACGGATCATGTCGCGCCAGGCCGTCTCGATGGCCAGCAGGTCGGCGGCGGTGGCATGCACCGCCGCCAGCCGCGCCATGAAGGGCTCCACGGCCACGCGGAAGGCGAAGATGTCGCGCTGGATGCGCGGGTTGGGCTGGGCGAAGCGGGCCATCCAGTCGCTGACCCGGGGGTCCAGCAGATGCCAGTCGGTGAGTTCGCGCACCCGGCTGCCCTGCCCCGAGATGCGCGTCAGCATGCCCGCCGAGACCAGCTGCTGCAGGGCACTGCGCACGGTGCTGCGGCTGACGCCATAGGTCTCGCAGAGATCCAGCTCTCTGGGCAGGAAGCTGCCCGGCGCATGCTCGCCGGCGAAGATCGCCCGGGCCAGGTCCTCGGCGATATCGGGCTTGTGGGCGAGTTTGCGCCCGGACGGGGGCTGACGCGATGACATGGGGCTCTCGGCGGCTCCTGTACGACTTGATGCAATCTATGTCGGACATAGGGTCGCCCAGATGCCACGGCCTTGCCTTTAGACTTTGGTCACACACCCGGAGCTTGTCGGATTTGACGCTGATCAGCCGCGATATCCGGCGCTTGCGTGACGACCGGTCAATCCATCATGTCTAGACCGCCGCGGCGTTGTCCCGCTCCACCGCCTGGAACATGCGCTCGGGCAGATCGGGAATCGCCGCCCTGACCCGGTTCCAGCTGGGGATGAAGGGGCGCTCGCCGGGGTTGTCGAGAAAGGCGCTGCCGGCCTCGAGCAGGTTGGCGGCGAACAGCTCCACGGCCTGCTCCTCGGCGTGGCGGTCGAGCCGCAGGCCGTTCATCACGGCATCGTGGTCATAGGCCTCGATCAGGTCCAGCGCCAGGCGGTAGTAGGTCGCCTTGAGAGTGCGAAAGCCCTCGGCGCTGAAGGTCACGCCCTGGGTGGCGAGCTTGCGGTAGAGCGCCTTGGCGATATCCAGGCTCATGCGGTTGAGGCCCCCGGAGGCGTCCTCGGCGGACACCGGCTGGTGCTTGTGGTCGTAGGCATCGGCCAGGTCCACCTGGCAGAGCCGCTTGGTGGAGTAGTTGCGATGCACCTCGGAGAGCACTCCGATCTCCAGGCCCCAGTCGGCGGGAATCCGGATGCCGTCGAGCACTTCGCTGCGCATGGAGAACTCGCCGGAGAGCGCATAGCGGTAGCTGTCCAGATACTCCAGGTAGGGCAGCGGCCCGTGCATCTGCTTGAGCGCCCGCAGCAGCGGCGTAACCATCAGCCGCGAGACCCGGCCATTGAGCCTGCCCTCGGCGATGCGCGGGTAGTACCCCTTGCAGAACTCGTAGTTGAAGTGGGGATGGACCACCGGGTAGAAGAGCCGCGCCAGCAGGCCCCGGTCGTAGGTGAGGATATCGCAGTCGTGCAGGGCGACCACCCGGCCGCGGTTCGAGGCCTGCACGTAGCCGGCGCAGTACCAGACATTGCGCCCCTTGCCGGGCTGCTGGGGCGCCAGACCCTGCGCCTCGAGCTCGTTATCCAGCGCCTGGAGCCGAGGGCCGTCGTTCCAAAGGATGCGGTGGTGCTGCGGCAGCCGGGCGAAGAACTCCCGGGCATGCAGGAACTGTTCGCGGTCGGCGCGATCGAGCCCGATCACCACCTCGGCGAGATAGGGCACCCGGCGAAGTTCCTCGACGATATGGGCCAGCGCCGGTCCCTCCAGCTCGGCGAAGAGCGACGGCAGGATCAGGCTCATGGGACGGCGCTCGGAGAACGCGACCAGCTCTTCCTCGAGGGCCGCCAGCGGCCGGCGGGTCAGATTGTGGAAGTCGGTGATGATGCCATTCTGGTGGAAGTCGCTCATGCCGTCGCCCTCCTGGCCCCGTCACTGCTGACGTGCGTCACCGCCGGCGCTGGCCGGCGGTCGCCTCGCCCCCACCAGTGGGCCACCCCCTCGGCCCAGCCGTCGGGGCCGGTGGCCCTGCTGCGATAGAGCGCCGGCTGGCGGGGCGACACCGCCAGGCCATGGCAGCCGCGGATCACCACCGCCTGGTCTACCGTCTCGAGCATGGGAATGTCGTTGGGGCCATCGCCGAACCCCAGGGTCAGCGGCCGCTGGCCACGCAGCGCCTCGAAGCGCTCGATCAGCCAGGCGACGGCACTGCCCTTGTGGCAATCCCCGGTGACGTGCCAGAAGCGCCCGCCGCGCATCAGGCGCAGGCCGTCGCCCTCGAGCCCCTCCCGGAAACGCGCCAGGCTGTCGTCCGAGTCCTCCCAGAGCAGCGGCTCGCTGCCCTCGCGCAGCCGCGCCAGCCGTGCCTGTGGCTCCGACAGGCCGGTGAAGGCCACTAGGTCGTCGAGGGTCATCTCGCTCATGGTGGTGAAGCCCACGCCCAGCCGCGACCGCCACACCGCGAGCCGCTGTCGGATGAAGCCGATGTCGACCCCCAGCGTCCTGATCACCAGGCCATCGGCGGCGGAGCCGCGGTCCAGCCGGGCATGGCACCAGGCCGGCGGCAGCCCGGCCACGGCGCCGTTCTCGGCGATGAAGGGGGCGTCCTCGATGCCGAGCTCGTGGCGCAGCGGCACGATCTCGCTGCGGGTCTTGCTGGTCACCGGGATCACCGGTACCCCTAGCGCCTTCAGCCGGGCGAGCCAGGGGCGGGCCGGGGCCCAGCCGTAGCAGTGGTGGTCGAGCAGCGAGCCATCCAGGTCGGTAAAGAGCAGGCGCGGGCGCCGGGCGGAGTCGGGGGGCGAGGCGGGTATCGAGGGCATGGCGTTTCCGGTTCCGTGTCGTGGACTCGCCATGCCCCATGCAGGGCGCATGCCAGGGCGAGCCAGAGGCCCCGTCTCACAGGGGCCCACGGCGCGTCATGCCCGGGCGTCGGCGCGATTGCACCAGCGCAGGACACGAAAACGCCCCGCCATGGTGCAGCCTGGCGGGGCGCTCGGGATCCCCTGGCCGCAGCCAGAGTCAGTCAGCGACAGGGCGTCTCAGCGATAAACCGGCAGGCGGGCACAGACGGCCTCGACCTTCGCCTTGACCTCGGCCTCGATGGCGGCGGTGTCGTCTCCTGCGGCCATGACGTCGAGGATGTCGCAGATCCAGCCGGCGAGCTCTCGACACTCGGTCTCGCCGAAGTCGCGGGTGGTCACTGCCGGGGTGCCGATGCGCAGGCCCGAGGTGACGAAGGGGCTCTGGGGATCGCCGGGCACGGCGTTCTTGTTGACGGTGATGTGGGCGCGCCCCAGGGCGGCGTCCGCATCCTTGCCGGTCAGGCCCTGCTTGATCAGCGAGAGCAGGAAGAGGTGGTCCTCGGTGCCGCCGGAGACCACCTCGAAGCCGCGCTCGATGAACACCCCGGCCATGGTCTGGGCATTCTTCACCACCTGCTGCTGGTAGGCCTTGAAGCCGGGCTCCATGGCCTCCTTGAAGCAGATCGCCTTGGCGGCGATGACGTGCTCCAGCGGGCCGCCCTGCCCGCCCGGGAAGACCGCAGACTGCAGCTTCTTCTCGATGGCCTCGTCGCCCTCGGCGGAGAGGATCAGGCCGCCACGCGGGCCGCGCAGGGTCTTGTGGGTGGTGGTGGTGACCACGTGGGCGTGGGGCAGCGGGGTCGGGTAGACGCCGGCCGCCACCAGGCCGGCCACGTGGGCCATGTCGACCAGCAGGTAGGCGCCCACCTCGTCGGCGATCTCGCGGAACGTCGCCCAGTCGATGATCTGGGAGTAGGCGGAGAAGCCGGCGATGATCATCTTGGGCCGGTGCTCGCGGGCGAGGCTGGCCACCTCGTCGTAATCGATGCGGCCGTTCTCGTCGATGCCGTACTGCACGGCATGGTAGTGCTTGCCGGAGAAGTTGGGCTTGGCGCCATGGGTCAGGTGCCCCCCCGCATCGAGGCTCATGCCGAGGATGGTATCGCCCGGCTTGACCAGCGCCTGGAACACCGCGCCGTTGGCCTGGGAGCCAGAGTGGGGCTGGACGTTGGCGTAGGTCGCGCCGAACAGCTCCCTGGCGTAGTCGATGGCCAGCTGCTCGACGATGTCCACGTACTCGCAGCCGCCGTAGTAGCGCTTGCCGGGATAGCCTTCCGCGTACTTGTTGGTCAGCTGGCTGCCCTGGGCCTCCAGCACCCGGGGACTGGCGTAGTTCTCGGAGGCGATCAGCTCGATGTGCGCTTCCTGGCGAGCGACTTCCTTCTGCATCGCATCGAACAGGACGTCATCGAAACCGGCAATCTGCATGTCACGGCTGAACATCGGCGGGAAACCTCGCAAAACGGGAGAATCTGGGGGCCACATGATACCCCAGCCCCCGTCGGCTTTCACATGAAAGGCGATCATGGGCAACCGCCGGATCCTTCATGGGCGCGCGACAGCGCGGCAGGCCTGCCGAACGCCTCAGCGGCTCTCCACCCGCATCTCGAGTCGCTCGGGCAGTGCCAGGGGATCGGCAGAGAGTGCGTCCAGTTCGCTGTCGGCGGGCAGGGTCAGCTGGAGGGTGAGCTCGCTCGCCTCGCCCGCCATCATCGCCACCAGGCCGGTGAGGACGGCCTCGATCTCGGGGCCGAGCATCATGCCGAATCCCCGGGCCTGGGTCCGCGCCTGCTCCACGAAGACCGCCTCGCTGATCCCCTGGCTGGCCGCCATGACCGCCGGCAGACGGCCGAAGAGCCCGAGGTCCGAGATAGTGGCGTCGACCCGCCCGCCCAGCAGGGTCACGCCCTCCAGGCTCTCCATCTCGGCCAGGAAGGCGGCCGGCTCTACGCCCTCGGGCAGGCGCACCGGCAGGTCGGCATCCACCGCCCAGCCGAAGGCCTCCTCGGCAGTGATGTCCAGCTCGCCGAGCAGCCGGGTGTCGCCGTCTACCGCCTCCCAGCGTCCGGTGGAGACCGCATCGAGGCGCAGCGTTCCGCTACCGCCGGTGAGCACGTTGCTGGCCATGCGCAGTTGCGTGCGCTCCTCCTCGGGCGCCAGGGCGATCATGCGAGCCAGGTCGAGGTCCAGCGCCTCGAGGCGCACCCCGCCTTCCCCGTCCTGCAGGTCACCATCCACCTCGAGTCCGGCCAGGGTCGCCACCAGCCGGTCGGAGTCGATCGCCAGGTCGCGCAGCTCGAGGCGGTCGAGCTCCCGTTCGTCCTCCTCGCCCTGCAGGCCGCGCAGCCCCTCCACCCGAGCGAACGCCAGGGAGAGGGTGCCGCGGCCGAACTCCCCCTCCCCCTCGGCCTGCCCCTCGAGCCCGCTGAGCTCCAGGCTGTCGATGGCCTCGCGTGACAGGCCGGTGGCCTGCAGGCGCTCGACGCTGACCCGCCCACGCCCTTCGCCGAACCCCTCCCCCAGGTCCTGGCCGGCGAACTCGGCGGCCAGCGCCTCGACGTCGAGCCCGGCGATACGCACACCCTCGGGCCAGCTCTCCTCATGGAGGGGCAGCACCGCTCGGGAGGGGTCATCGAGGACCAGGGCCTCGGCGGTCAGCTGCACCTGCTCGTGGCCGGGAGTCTCCAGGCGGATGCCCTCGATGCGCACCTCGTCGGGCCGGTCGTAGTCGCCACTGACCTCGTAGCGGTCGAGCCACAGCTGCTGCCCCTCGGGGCCGACGAAATGGAGCTCGCGGGCGGTGACGCGGTCTCGGATCAGCGCCGCCGAGACCTCGCCGATCTCGAGGCACCCCTCGGCGGCAAACAGCGACCGCAGGTCGGCCTCCAGGCGCTCTGCCGGGTCGTCGGCCAGGGCCGGCAGGGAAGTCGACAAGGCGAGGGCGGCCAGAGTGGCCGGCAGGTACCGCGTCGGACGCATGGGATCACCTCCGGTGTGAGCATGGTGGATGATCAGCAGTCTACATCAGTGCGGCGAGGCCAGGCGCATCTCCAGCCGCCGATTGACCTCCTCGAGCACGGCGAGGCGCGCCCGGCGCTTGTCGTCGCAGGCGATCAGTGCCCACTCGGCGCCCGGCGCCTGGGTGCGGGCGAACATCTCGTCGATAGCCTGTCGATAGTCGTCCCAGCGCTTGCGGTTGCGCCAGTCCTCGTCGGTGAGCTTGTGGCGCTTGTGGGGCGTGGCGGCTCGGGCCTCGAAACGGCGCAGCTGCTCCTCCTGGCTGATGGCCAGGAACAGCTTGCCGAGCACGGTACCGTGGGCCAGCAGCTGGCGCTCGAACTCGCGGATCTCCGCATAGGCACGCCGCCAGTCCGCCTCGGGGGCCAGCCCCTCGACCCGTTCCACCAGCACCCTGCCGTACCAGCTGCGGTCGAAGATGGCGATGCGACCGTCGGCCGGCAGTCGACGCCAGAAGCGCCAGGCCCAGGGCAATGCCAGCTCCTCGTCGCTGGGGGCCGCGATGCGATGGATCCGGTACTGGCGGGCATCCAGTGCCGCGGTGACCCGATGGATGCCGCCCCCCTTTCCCGCTGCGTCGAGTCCCTCGAAGGCCAGCACCACCGGGATGCGCCGGCGGGCCACCTCCCGGGCGTTGATCGCCAGGCGGCCCTGGGCCTCGGCGAGCCGCGCGGCATAGCTCGCCTTCTTCAGCGAGGCCTCCACCCGGGGCTCGGCACGGCATATCGAGGGCGCCGCCGCCACCTCGCCGGGCACCCCCTCCGGCACGCAGGAGGGCGCCACGGGGGGCGCGGCCAGGGTCTCGTGCAGCAGGGCCCCCACCCGCTGGAGCTGTGCCGCCGGGTCGCGGAAGTCGAGCCGCCGCCAGGGCGCATGATCGGCCGCGGTGGCGTCGCGCATCTCGCGCCCCAGGGCGGCGATGGCGGCATGCTGCAGATGGCGCTGCCAGTCGGTGGCACTCAGCTGCCAGGCACGGGCCGGGTCCTCCTGCAATGCCTGCAGGTGACGGCGCTGTGCGGGACGGTCGATGTCCATCCACAGCTTGAGGACTACCACCCCTTCGGCGGCCAGCTCGGCCTCGAACGCGCGGATCTCCCCCAGCCTGTCGCGGAAGGCGCCCGGCGGGAGACGCCGTTCGGCCCGGGCGAAGAGCGCATCGCCGTACCAGCCATGGATGAAGATGCCGATGCGGCCGCGATCGGGAAGGCGTCGCCAGAAGCGCCACCAGTAGGGTCGCTCGCGCTCCTCGCTGCTGGGGCCCAGGGCATGCACCTCGGTATGGCGGTTGTCCAGCCAGTGGTTGAGCTCGTTGACCAGCCGTCCCTTGTGGGTGACGGCGTGACCGGTCAGCAGCAGGATCACCGCCCGCTCCCGGCGACGGGCGAGGTCGAGCTGTGCCTCCAGCAGGCGGGCGCGCAGGGTGTCGGTCTTCATGGCCGCGCCTCAGGCCTCGCCCAGCAGACCGAGGCTGGCCGCCGGGGCCTGGCGGCGCAGGCCCCGGGAGAGCAGGTGCCCGATGAGGCCGATCAACAGCGCGCCGGCCGGTGGCAGGGTCAGCCACAGCAGCCAGTGGACCCGGGGGGCCAGGTCGAACCAGGCCAGGTAGATCCCGGCGGTTGCCAGCTCCGCCAGCAAGGCACCCATCAGCCCGCTGGCCAGTCCCAGCACGGCGAACTCCGCCGCCTGCATTCGCGACAGCAGCCGATTGCTGGCTCCGAAGACCCGCAGCAGGCCGCTTTCGTGGGCCCGTACCGGCAGGCTGGCGGTCAACGCCGCATAGAGCACGCTGATGCCGGCCAGCAGCACGAAGCCCAGCACCAGCTCTACCGCCCGGGTGACCTGGGTCAGCACCTCGCGCACCTGGCCGAGGATGGCATCCACGTCAAGCAGGGTGACGCCCGGGAAGTCCTGCACCAGGCGGCGCGTCAGGTCGCGGTCGTCGTCGCCGAGATGGAAGGCGGTGATGTAGCTGTGGCCGAAACGCTCCAGGGTCCCCGGGGGGAAGATCACGTAGAAGTTCGGCCGGAAGCTCTCCCAGTCGAGACTGCGCAGGCTGGTCACCTCGCCGGTGACCTCGTCGCTGCCGATGGTGAAGGTCAGGCGGTCGCCCAGGGCGAGGCCGAGTCGCTCGGCCAGGCCATCCTCCATGGAGATCGGCACTGCCGCCTCGCTGTCCGCGGGGCGCGGTTCGGCGACCACCTCGTCCAGCCAGCCGCCCGCCGACGCGGACTGCCCTTCGGCGAACCATTCACCCGCCACCACCCGGTTGCCCTCGGGCAGGGTCTCGCGCCAGGTCAGGTTGAGTTCGCGACGCAGGGCGTTGTCGCCTCGCGACTCGGCGGGCACGGCCTCCTGCGGGGCCTGGTCGTTGATGGCGGTAAGACGTCCGCGGACCATCGGATAGAGGGCGCTGCGGGTATCCGCGGCCCCGGCCAGCGCCGAGGCGAAGGCATCGCGCTCCTGGGGCTGGATATTGAGGGCGAAGTGATTGGGGGTGTCCGCCGGCAGCTGGGCCTGCCAGGTGGTGAGCAGATCGCCGCGCACCAGGGCGATCATCGCCACGGCGAAGAAGGTCACCGAGAAGGCCAGCAGCTGGCCGAGGCTCGCCTGGCGGCGCCGCGCCAGCTGCTGGCCACCCAGCCGCACGGCGGTGACCATGCCATCCGCCGGGCCGCGGCCACGCGGCAGCCGGGCAGTGCCCCGCAGCACCAGGCCCAGCAGTGCCCCGCCGAGCCCCCAGAGCACCACCAGCATCACCAGCCCGCCCAGCAGCAGGCCCGCAGCCAGCCCAGGGTCCCCGGAGTAGAGCCACAGCAGCCCGCCGAAGACCAGTGCCGCCACGCCCACCACCAGCCAGGCCGAGGGCGGCAGCGGGTCCAGTTCACGGCGCAGCACCTTGAGGGCGCTGACCCGCTTGAGGCGCAGCAGGGTCGGCCCGGCGAAGCCGGCCAGTACCGCCAGCGCGGTGAACACCCCGAGCCACAGCGGCAGTATGCCGGGCGCCGGCAGGCTGAACGGCAGGAAGGCCGACAGCAGCCGCACCAGCAACGCCTGCCCGGCCAGCCCCAGCAGGGCCCCCAGCGCCGAGGCCGCCAGCGCCAGCCACAGCAGCTGCAGCACGAACAACCGCAGCAGCTCGCGCTGGGTGGCGCCGAAGCAGCGCAGCAGCGCCGTGGTATCCAGGTGGCGGTCGACGTAGCGGCGGGTGGACATGGCCACGGCGACCCCGGCCAGCAGCACGGCGGCGAGCCCCGCCAGACCGAGATATTTCTCGGCCCGCGCCAGGGCATTGCCCAGCTGGGGGCGGTCGCTGCGCACGTCACGCACCTCCACGCCCTCACGGCGCAGCCGCTGCAGCAGCGGCTCGACGCGGGCCACCGCCTCGGCGCTGCCGGCGGCCAGCAGCTCGAACTCCACCCGCGAGCCGTCCTGGACGAGGCCGGTCGCGTCCAGGTCGTCGTGGTGCATCATCAGGCGCGGATTGAAGCTGCCAAAACCGGCCGACTGGTCGGGCTCGCGCTCGATCACCCCACCCACCTCGAGCTCGGTCTCCCCCAGGCGAATCCGGTCCCCCACCTCGAGCTCCATCAGCAGCGCGAGACGCGGCGCCACCCAGGCCTCGCCCGGCGCCGGGCCATGGGCCAGCGACTCGATGCCGTTGCCGCGGTCCACCCGAGCCGTGCCATAGTGGGGATAGACGGCGTCGACCACCTTGAGGCTGGCCGGCTGGAAGCGGTCACCGCGGCTGACCATGGAGACCATGTCGACCTGGTCGGAGAGCGTCAGGCCGGCGTCCTCGAGGGCCCGGCGGACCGCCTCGTCGAAGGGCCGGCCCTGCTCCAGTACCACGTCGCCGCCCGAGAGCTGGCCGGCCTGGCGGGTCAGGCCGCGGTCGAGGCGATCGAGAAAGAAGCCGATCATGGTCGACGCGGCCACCGCCAGCGCCAGCGCCAGCGCCAGGGCACGCACGTCGGCGGCGCGCAGGTCACGGATCAGGCCCCGGGCCGAGAGGCGCAGCAGGGCCGGCCAGGCGGTGCGGCTCATGCCATCACCTCGTCGCGCGCCATCTCGACCAGCCGGCCACCCTCCAGGCGCAGGCAGCGATCGCAGCGCCGCGCCAGGGCGTGGTCATGGGTCACCAGCACCAGGGTGGTGCCGGCCTCACGGTTGAGCGAGAACAGCGCCTCGATGATGCGCTCTCCGGTGACCGGGTCCAGGTTGCCGGTGGGCTCGTCGGCGAACACCAGCTCGGCCCCGGTGACGAAGGCCCGGGCCAGGGCCACGCGCTGCTG
This sequence comes from Halomonas rhizosphaerae, assembly GCF_030012485.1. Lineage (NCBI taxonomy): Bacteria > Pseudomonadati > Pseudomonadota > Gammaproteobacteria > Oceanospirillales > Halomonadaceae > Halomonas > Halomonas rhizosphaerae. The sequence continues at coordinate 129,084 of NZ_JASCQQ010000027.1, read as the reverse complement.
CTCGCCGCCGGAGAGCTGCTTGGGCAGGTGGTCCAGGCGCTCGCCGAGGCCGACGCGGGTCAGCCAGTCGCGGGCCCTGGCCTCGGCCCCGGGGGTCGGCGACAGCTCCAGCGGCAGCAGCACGTTCTCCAGGGCCGTCAGGGTGGGCAGCAGCTGGAAGTTCTGGAACACGAAGCCCACCCGCCCCGCCCGCAGGGAGGCCCGGCCATCCTCGTCGAGCGCGCGCAGCGACTGGCCGAAGAGCGACAGCTCGCCGCCGCTGGGCGCGTCCAGGCCGGCCAGCAGGCCCAGCAGGGTCGACTTGCCGGCCCCGCTCTGGCCGAGAATCGCCACGCTCTCCCCGGGGAACACTGCCAGCGACAGGTCACTCAGAATGCTCAGTCGCCGCTCACCGCTCTCCACCTCCTTGGTGAGACGGTCGGCGTGTAGAATCGGCGAGGCATCCGTTCGAGAGGAGATGGACATGGCAAAGGGCTTCCCTGTAGGTGCGTTGGGCCGGCATGCACCGCGCCGGCTCGCTAGGCGCTGGCTCACGGCGCTCTGGTTGACGCTACTCTTGTCGATGCTGTTGCTGGCCGGCGGGACGGCGCAGGCGGTCCCTCGACCGGTGCTGCTGATCATGGGTGACAGCCTGAGCTCCGCCTACGGCATCGAGCAGGAGGCCGGCTGGGTCAGTCTGCTGCAGGCGCGCCTGGACGGGAAGGCGCAGGTGGTCAACGCCAGCATCAGCGGCGAGACCTCCAGCGGCGCCGCTGCCCGCCTGCCCGACCTTCTCGGACAGCATGAACCCGATATCGTTGTGCTGGAGCTCGGCGGCAACGACGGCCTGCGCGGCCTGCCGCCGGGCCAGTTCGAGGCCAACATGACCGCCATGATCGAGGCCAGCCAGGCGGCGGATGCCGAGGTGCTGCTGCTCGGCATCGACATCCCGCCCAACTACGGCAGGGCCTACCGCGACGCCTTCACCGGGGTCTACACGCGGCTGGCCGACGACTTTGAGCTGCCGCTGGTGCCTTTCCTGCTCGAGGGCGTGGCCCTGGAGGACGACCTGATGCAGTCCGACGGCATCCATCCCACCGCGGCTGCCCAGCCGCGCATCCTGGAGAACGTCTGGCCACGACTCGCGCCACTGCTCGAGGCCAACGGTGCCGTCGTGGCGAAGACGGCTCAGGACTGAGCCACCGGCGCGGGGGTCTTCTGCCACTGCTGCAGCGCGAGGCCCCCGAGGATCAGCACGAGGCCCACCAGGGTGGAGGGCAGGATCGGCTCGCCGACCACCAGGAAGAGCAGCAGCAGCGACACCGGCGGCGAGAGGAAGATCAGGTTGGAGACCTTCGCCGTGCGCGAGACCCGATGGACGGCCAGTTGCCAGAGCACGAAGGCGATGCCCATCTCGAACAGCCCCACGTAGATGCCGGCCCCCAGCGCCGTCCAGCCGTGCCAGGCCATGCCCGGCCCGGCCAGCAGCAGCACGGTGAGCACCGGCACGCCGACGCTGAAGTTCTGCCACTGGGCCACCAGCGGCGGGCGAGGGTCGCGGGCGTTGAGCAGCCAGTAGAGCGCCCAGAGCAGCGTCGAGGCGAGTGCCAGGCCGACACCGAGCGGGTCGGCGAAGGCCACGTCGAACACTGCCCCGCGGGTGGCGATCACCCACACGCCGGCATAGGCGATCAGCCCCGCCAGCACGTCGATGCGGGTGAGCCGCTGGCCCAGCAGCGGCACCGCCAGGAAGGCCATCGCCAGCGCCCAGGTATAGTTGAGGGCCATGGCCTCCTGGCCCGGCAGGCGGTCATAGGCGCCGAACAGCACCAGGTAGTAGGCCACTGGATTCATCAGCCCCGCCCAGGCGGCGGTGCGCCAGCCGTGCCTGAACGCCTGTCGCAGCAGCCCCTGCCGCGCCACCAGCACGCCGATCAGCGCCCAGGAGACCAGCGAGGCCAGCCACATCAGCGCCAGCGGCGACATGTGGGCGAGCGCCACCTTGAAGGCGGTGGCCACCGTGGACCACAGCGCCACCGCCCCCAGCCCGAAGAGCATCGCCTGGCGATCACCGGTCATGGGCCTCGGGCTCACCGGTCGAGGTGTCCCAGGTCACGGCCGGGGGCGAGGCGGTCGCGCACCGCCTGCTTGAGGGCCTTGATGTCGGGGAAGCCGCCGTCGCGCTTGCGCTCCCAGAGCGACGCCTCGTCGCAGAGGATCTCAAAATGGCCGCCATGGGACGGCACCAGGGCCACCTCCTCCAGGTCCTCGCCGAAGGTGGAGAGCAGCTCCTGGGCGTACCAGGCGCTGCGCAGCAACCACTGGCACTGGGTACAGTAGTGGATTCGAATACGTGACATGAAACCTCGAGTGTCGCGACAATGGCCACCCGATGATACCAGCCAGGGAGTTCCGATGGCCGCCCCCGAGATCAGCCAGACCCGCCTCTTCGAGTGGCTCACCGGTGACGAGGACAGCCGGATGTGCCGGGACATCCCGGACGCGGCCTGCGACGAGCAGCCGCGCAATTTCTTCCTGCACCTGTTAGCGGCGCTGGGCAACAAGCTGGCCGACGAACTCTCCAGCGCCCGCCTGGTGCTGCCCTGGCTGCTGGGGGTGATCGGCGCCCCGCTGTGGATGGTCGGCCTCCTGGTGCCGATCCGCGAGTCTGGCGCCCTGCTGCCCCAGCTGTTCGTGGCCGGCTTCATCCGACTCAAGCCAGAGCGCAAGTGGGTCTGGGTGCTGGGCGGTACCCTGCAGGCCTTGGCCGCCGCCCTGCTGGCCCTGCTGGCCCTGTTCGGCAGCGGGGGCATCGGGGGTGGCCTGGTACTCGCCGTACTGGTGGCGCTGTCGCTGGCCCGCGGCCTGTCATCGATCGCCACCAAGGACGTGATGGGCAAGACCATCGCCAAGCAGCGCCGCGGCACCCTGATGGGCTGGAGCGGCAGCGTGGCCGGCGGCGTGACCCTGGCTGCGGGCGGAGTGCTGATGCTGTTCGGCGACCGCCCCGGGGAGCTGGCGTTGGCCGTACTGCTCGGGGCGGCGGCGCTGGGCTGGGCCGTCAATGCCCTGTGCGCGGCGCGCATCAAGGAGACCCCGGGGGCCGTGGAGGGCGGCGAGAATGCCTGGGACAGCATCAAGCTGGGGCTGCGCCTGCTGCGCGACGACCGCGCCTTCCTGCACTTCAACCTCTCCCGCGCCCTGCTGCTGGCCAGCGCCCTGGCCCTGCCCTATGTGGCGCTGCTCGGCCAGCAGCAGAGCGGGGCCGAACTCGGCGGCCTGGGGGTGCTGATCGTGGTCTCCGGCCTGGCCGGCATGCTGGCGAGCCCGGTATGGGGCAAGCGCGCCGATGCCTCGAGCCGCCGGGTGATGCGCGACGGTGGCCTGGGCACCGCGGCCGGCTGCCTGCTAGGGGCGGCCTTCGCCTGGCTGCCCGGCGCCTGGAGCGAAACCGTCTGGCCCTATGCGCTGGTCTATGCGCTGCTGGTGATCGTCCACGCCGGCGTTCGCCTGGGCCGCAAGACCTACATCGTCGACATGGCCGGCGCCGACCGGCGCGCCCTCTATGTGGCGCTCTCCAACACCCTCACCGGCGTGCTCATGCTGGTCGTGGGCGGCCTCGTCGGCCTGCTGGCCCAGTGGCTCGGCAGTGCCGGGCTGCTGGCAGCCCTCGCCCTGATGGGCCTCGGCGCGGCCGTCAGCGCCCAGCGCCTGCCCGAGGTGGAATGACCCACCGGCACGCCGGCGCGTTGAAATCCCGACGCCGGCTGGCCATGATGAGGGCAATATCCCGCTCCTTGCCGCCATGCGCTGCGCCAAGGGCACCGCGACAGGAACCCCCTGCATGAAACGATCCCCCCTGATCAGCCCGGAACTGCTGGAACGCATCATCGATGCCTCTGAGGACGGCATCGTGGTCGCCGAGCAGGAGGGCGACGAGAACATCCTGATCTACGTCAACCAGGGCTTCGAGCGCCTGACCGGCTACAGCGCCGACGAGATCCTCTACCAGGACTGCCGCTTCCTGCAGAACGAGGACCGCGACCAGCCGGGGCTCGATACCATCCGCAAGGCCCTGAAGGCGGGTCGTCCCTGCCGCGAGGTACTGCGCAACTATCGCAAGGACGGCACCCTGTTCTACAACGAGCTCTCCATTACTCCCGTCTACGACGAGGACGACCACCTCACCTACTATGTCGGGGTGCAGAAGGATGTCACCGAGCGGGTCGAGGCACAGTTGGAGCTCGAGCGGCTCAAGGCCGAACACGGCCTGACCTGAGACGCCGTGACGCGGCGGCGAAAAAAGTCTCCCCAGGGGCTTGTCCTCGGCGTTCCTTGAAGCTATATAGCCAGCAGGCAACGGGCGTTGCCTGCTGGCGCTTCAGGTTCCGCACCCGGGACGGGAAGCGATCGAATGATCCGCCGGACCTTGCAGCGTTCGGCCCCGGGCCATGGGAGGACGTCGCATGAGCCATGAACCCCTTCTCGACACCGACGACGATGATCAGGACTACCTGGAAGCGGTCAACGACGACTACGGTCGCGTCCGCCCCAGCAGTCGTGCCGATACCCTGAGGGCCCGCCGACGCGTGGAGGCTCTCATCGAGGAGCGTCGCCTGCGACGCGCCATCGAGGACGACTGGGCCCTCGAGGAAGAGGAAGAGTAACCCCTGCCCGTCTCCCGGGGATGCTGGCCTTTGGCGTCCCCGGGCTCTATCATCGTGGCCACTGACATCCCCCAACGAAGTGGCTTTCCATGGCGCAATACGTCTACACCATGAACCGGGTGGGCAAGGTCGTGCCCCCCAAGAAGCAGATCCTCAAGGACATCTCCCTGTCCTTCTTCCCCGGCGCCAAGATCGGCGTGCTGGGCCTCAATGGCGCGGGCAAGTCGACCCTGCTGCGCATCATGGCCGGCGTCGACACCGAGTTCGAGGGCGAGGCCCGTCCCATGCCGGGCATCAATGTCGGCTACCTGCCCCAGGAACCCCAGCTCGACGATGACAAGAACGTCCGCGAGACCGTGGAAGAGGCCCTGGGCGAGATCAAGGAGGCACAGGAGAAGCTCGACGCCGTCTATGCCGCCTATGCCGAGCCGGACGCCGACTTCGATGCCCTGGCCGCCGAGCAGGCACGCCTGGAGAACATCATCGAGGCCTCCGACGCCCACAATCTGGACCGCAAGCTGGAAGTGGCCGCCGAGGCCCTGCGCCTGCCGCCCTGGGAGGCCCGCGTGGGCCACCTCTCCGGCGGCGAGCGGCGCCGCGTGGCGCTCTGCCGCCTGCTGCTCTCCAGCCCCGACATGCTGCTGCTCGACGAGCCCACCAACCACCTGGACGCCGAGTCCGTGGCCTGGCTGGAGCGCTTCCTGCATGACTACAGCGGCACCGTGGTGGCCATCACACACGACCGCTACTTCCTCGACAACGTGGCTGGCTGGATCCTCGAGCTCGACCGCGGCCAGGGCATCCCCTTCGAGGGCAACTACTCGGGCTGGCTGGAGGCCAAGGAGAAGCGCCTCGAGCAGGAGGCCAAGCAGGAGGCCTCGAAGAACAAGGCGATCAAGCACGAGCTGGAGTGGGTGCGCAGCAACGCCAAGGGCCGCCAGGCCAAGAGCAAGGCGCGCCTCAACCGCTTCGAGGAGATGCAGTCCGGTGACTTCCAGAAGCGCAACGAGACCAACGAGATCTACATTCCGCCCGGCCCACGCCTGGGTGACAAGGTCATCGAGTTCCACGACGTGGCCAAGGCCTTCGATGACAAGCTGCTCTACGAGGACCTGACCTTCACCGTGCCCAAGGGCGCCATCGTCGGCATCGTCGGCGGCAATGGCGCGGGCAAGTCGACGCTGTTCAAGCTGATTACCGGCAAGGAACAGCCCGATGCCGGTGAGGTGGTGGTCGGCGAGACCGTCGATATCGCATACGTCGAGCAGCTGCGCGACGCCCTGGACGACAAGCAGACGGTGTGGGAGGCGGTCTCCGACGGCCAGGACATCCTCAACATCAACGGCTACGAGGTCTCCTCGCGGGCCTACGTGGGGCGTTTCAACTTCAAGGGCAACGACCAGCAGAAACGCCTGAACGAGCTCTCCGGCGGCGAGCGCGGTCGCCTGCAGCTGGCCCAGACCCTCAAGCAGGGCGCCAACGTGCTCTTGCTCGACGAGCCATCCAACGACCTGGACATCGAGACCCTGCGCGCCCTCGAGGAGGCCCTGCTGGCCTTCCCCGGCTGTGCCCTGGTGATCTCCCACGACCGCTGGTTCCTCGACCGCATCGCCACCCATATCCTGGCGTTCGAGGGCGACTCCCACGTGGAATTCTTCGAGGGCAACTACACCGAGTACGAGGCGGACCACAAGAAGCGCGTCGGTGACGACACCCCGCACCGCATGAAGTACAAGCGTATTGACGCCTGATGGCTCGCAGGCCATGCTGATGTATTAGCCCCGTCTGTTGTCTTTACAGGCGGGGCTTTTGCTTGCTGGTTGGTGTTATCCACTCTGTCCACCCTCGCTGGCGTCGCCTTGCAAGGATGTCTCGATGATCGCTCTGCTCCACTACCCGCTGCAGGTCACCAAGGCGTTTCGCCAGAGTATCGCCTACCTGCCCAGCCTGCTGGCGTTGGCCTATTTCCTGGTGGGATTGCTTGCAGTGGTGCCGCACGAAGGATTCATTTCGATGCCCGGCTGGCTCGACTTCGTGCGCTTCAACGACAAAGACACCTTGCGCACGCTGCTCTCGACGCTGATCGCCGGCATGATATCGCTGGTGGTGTTCAGCTTCTCGATGGTGATGTCGGTGCTATCCCAGGCCGGTGGCCAGTTTTCCCACAAGCTGGTCTTCGGCCTGGTGACCGAGCGCCACCATCAATGGGTGCTGGGCAACTATCTGGGTACCATCCTGTTCATCCTTATGCTCCTGATGGTGCCGGAAAACGGCGGCTCTCCCGGCACATGGCGCTCGCTTGCCGCCTATCTGGGAGTGGCCATGGTCATCCACTGCCTGGGCCTGTTCGTCTACTTCATACATAAGGCCTCCCAGACGGTTCAGGTCAACTCGGTGGTCGCCGGCCTGCATCTGGCCACGAGCCGTTCACTGGCCAGCCTGAAGCATCGTCAGCAATCGCCTCGCTACATGCGGATGGCCGACAGGATACCTGCGGCGGCAGCCGCGTCGTGTCACCGTTTCGAGATTCGCTCACGCCAGACCGGATTCATCCAGAACGCCAACTTTGCCGAGCTCGCCAAGCTTGCCGCCAGCTTCGATGGGGTGATTCATCTGAATTTCTCCCCGGGAGACTTCACCCTGGCCGACTTTCCGCTGCTGTACGTCGATGCGCCTGCCGAACCCGACCGCGCCTGTGCTGACGAGGTGCTGGCACATCTGCTGTATGGCGAAGGCGAATCGATCGAGGACATCCACGTGCACGGCCTGACGCAGCTGATGGAAATGGCGGTCAAGGCGCTGTCGCCCGGGATCAACGACCCGGGCACCGCCCGCCTGTGCATCAATCAGCTGACCGACCTGCTGCGGCGTCGGCTAGAATTCGCCCCCTGCAACGCCATGGTGGATCAGCACAACCGGGTACGCGTCACCTGGCCGGTGGAAAGCTTCGAGAGCCTGATCTATCGGGTATACACGCCGATCCTGCATTACGGGCAGGACGATGTGACCATCGGCCTGAGCCTGCTGAAGTCCGTGAAGAGCCTTTCGCTGTATGCACAGGACTCGGACTGGCGACTGTTGCAGGCCTATGCCGACCGAATCATCGGCACCCTGGCCGACGCCGCCGACCATCGCCTGGACCGGGACTTCATCAGCGCGCGCCTGAACAGCGGCGAGCATCGCCTCGAGCTTCCTGACTACCTCGACTATCACGAGTAGAGTCTCGGCTCGCCTTTGGGCCGGGTCTTGAAGCGCCGGTGCAGCCAGAGGTACTGCTCCGGGTGACGACGGATCGCCGCTTCGATCACCGCGTTGATGCGGGTGGCATCGGCCACCTCGTCGCCGCTGGGGAAGTTCTCCAGCGGTGGCAGGTACTCCAAGGTATAGGTGCGGTCGTCGGGGTTGCGGTGGAAGATCAGCGGGATCACCGGGGCGCCGGTCATGCGCGCGATGCGCGAGGTCATCTTGACCGTGGCCGCCGGGATACCGAAGAAGGGGGCGAAGACGCTGGCATCGCGGCCGAAGTCCTGGTCCGGGGAGTACCAGACGCCGTGGCCGGCCTTGATGCGACGCACCACGCCGCGCAGATCGTGACGGTCGAGGACCGCATCGAAGTAGGGTGCCCGAGCGCGACTCATGAAGCGGTCGAAGAGCGGGTTGTCATGGGGGCGCTGCACGGCGTCGGCGCGGAAGTAGAGCGAGTGCAGCGCGGCCCCCAGGTCCAGGGTCGAGAAGTGCACCCCGAGGATCAGCGCCCCCCTCCCCTCGGCCTGCAACCGGGCCCGGTGCTCCTGCCCCAGGAAGGTGACGCGGTGACGCAGGTGCTCGGGATCACGACACCAGCCGGTGGCCGTCTCGACGATGCCGATGCCGTTGGCGACGAAGGTCTCACGCACCAGCCGCGCCTGCTGCGCCTGATCGAGTTCCGGGAAGCAGAGGCCGATATTGGTCTCGGTGATATGGCGACGACGCCCGGCGAGGCGCCAGGCGGCAAGGCCGATCGCCCGGCCGACCCACAGCTTCAGCCGCCAGGGCAGCCAGGCCACGACATGCATGGCCCCGATGGCCAGCCAGGTGGGCCAGTAACGCGGATGGGCGAAGGAGCTCTGGGGGGTATCGTCCCTGGACATGTGGCTTCCCATGGTGCGGTGGTCAGTGCGCGCCATGATAGCGCCTGGGCACCCTCGGCAGCACCCCGGTGAGCAGGGTGTAGCTGATGGTGTCACAATGGCGGGCCACCTCGTCCACCGACAGGAGCACGCCGTTCGCGGCGCGCCCCCAGAGCACCACCTCGCTGCCGATGCCCGCCTCGGGAATGTCGGTGATGTCCACCGTCAGCATGTCCATGGAGACCTTGCCGGCGATGGCCGTGCGTTGACCGTCGACCAGCACCGGGGTGCCGTCGACCGCATGCCGGTCATAGCCATCGCCGTAGCCGCAGGCGACCACGCCGATCCGCGAGGGGCGTGGCGCCTTCCAGCGCCCGGCATAGCCCACCGGCTCACCCGCCGCGAGCTCGCGCACGGCGATGATCGCGGAACGCAGGGTCATCACCGGCGCCAGCCGACGGCTCGCCTCGTTGGAGGCCTCCAGCGGGTCGCTGCCGTAGAGCATCACCCCCGGGCGGTTCCAGGCGCCGTGCGCCTCGGGCCAGGCGAGGGTGGCGGGCGAGTTGGCGAGGCAGGTGGGCGCCTCGAGCCGTATCGCCAGGTCGTCGAGCAGCTCGAGCTGGCGCCGGAAGTAGCCGGTCTCCAGGGCATCGGCGCTGGCGAAGTGGCTCATCAGGTGCAGGTCGCAGGCGTGGTCGGGCGCCGCCGCGAGACGCGCCCAGACCTTCTCGGCCCGTTCCGGCGGGAAGCCCAGGCGGTGCATGCCCGAGTCTACCTTGACCCACACCGGGATGGGGCGCGCGGGGCGATAGGCGAGCAGCGCCTCCAACTGCCAGTCGGCGTGTACCGCGATCCACAGCCCCAGCGCCTCGACCCGCTCGAGCTCGGCGGCCTCGAAGATGCCCTCGAGCAGCACGATCGGCGCCGTGATGCCCCCCTCGCGCAGGGTCTGCGCCTCCTCGAGGCAGGCCACGGCAAAGGCCGGCGCCAGGTCCTCGAGCGCCCGGGCGCAGGCCACGGCACCATGGCCGTAGGCATCGGCCTTGATCACGGCGACGGCGCGGCTGTGGGGGGCCTGGTCACGGGCCAGGCAATAGTTGTGACGCAGGGCGTCGAGGTCGATGTCGGCGATCAGCGGCCGGGCCATGGTCGGGGTCCTCGAGCGGCGATGGGGAACGCCACGATTATCCCCCAAAGGCCAGCCGATTTCACGGCATCACCAACTGGCAAGCGTGCCTGAGGCAGGATAAACATCAGATAAAGGGGCGTGATGACGGTTCGATCATCTGCCCATCATGAAGAAGAGGGACGACGGTGCCGGAGAGGCCTCCGGCACGCGACGTCACTCGAAGATGGCATCCAGCGAGAGGCCCTGCTTGTCGAGCATGCGGCGCAGCTTCTTGAGCGCCTCTACCTGGATCTGGCGAACCCGCTCGCGCGTCAGGCCGATCTCCTCACCGACCTGCTCGAGGGTCGCGGCCTCATGGCCGCGCAGACCAAAGCGGCGCACCACCACCTCCATCTGCTTCTCGGTGAGCTCGGCCAGCCACTCGTCGACATGCTGGCGCACGTCGCCGTCCACCAGGGTGGATTCCGGGCCCTGGTCATTGTCGTCGGCCAGGGTCTCGATCAGCGGCTTGTCGCTCTCGCTGCCCATCGGGTAGTCGACGGAGGAAACCCGCTCGTTGAGGCCCATCATCTTCTTGACGGTCTCCACCGGCTTGTCGAGGTAGTCGGCGACCTCCTCGGCCGTGGCCTCGTGATCCAGCTTCTGGGTCAGCTCGCGGGCCGCCCGCAGGTAGATGTTGAGTTCCTTGACCACATGGATCGGCAGCCGGATGGTGCGGGTCTGGTTCATCAGCGCCCGCTCGATGGTCTGGCGAATCCACCAGGTGGCGTAGGTGGAGAAGCGGAAGCCGCGCTCGGGGTCGAACTTCTCCACCGCGCGGATCAGGCCCAGGTTGCCCTCCTCGATCAGGTCGAGCAGGGTGAGGCCACGGTTGAGATAGCGCCGGGCGATCTTCACCACCAGGCGCAGGTTCGACTCGATCATCCGCGAGCGGCCCAGCGGGTCACCCTTGCGCGCCAGGCGGCCGTAGAAGACCTCTTCCTCCGGCGTCAGCAGCGGCGAGAAACCGATCTCGTTGAGGTAGATCTGGGTGGCATCGAGACTGTGACGGTGATGCCGATCCTCGCGGCTCAGCGCCTTCTCGAAGGCTTCCTCATCGCCGACCACCGCCTCCTCGTCCTCGATGTCCTCCCGCTCCAGCTCATCCTCGGTCTCGACAGCGTCCTCATCCGCCTCGTCGGCGGATACCAGATTCACATCCTGAAGGTCCCGTTCAAGCATGCTCATCGATTGCTACCCCATGGTTGCGACAGGGCGTCGTGGGTCCATGGCCGGACGATCGACGCGCGAAGTTATTATTGTGCGGCACCCCGTCCATCCCGCATCCGATGCTGGCCGACCGTCAGGGTCAGCGGGCAGGCAGGAACTCGAGGGGATCCTGAGGCTGGCCGTCCTTGCGCACCTCGAAATGCAGCCTGACGTCCTCGGCATCGCTGTCGCCCATGGTGGCGATGACCTCACCGGCCTCGACCACATCGTTCTCCTTGACGTTCAGGGTGTCGTTGTGAGCATAGGCACTCAGGAACTGGTCGTTGTGCTTGAGCAGGATCAGGTTGCCATAGCCCCTGACGCCACTGCCCGCGTAGACCACGATTCCCGGGCCGGCTGCCTTGACAGGTTGCCCCTTTTGACCCGCGATATCAATGCCGGCGGTGACGGTTCCCCCCTCGCCGAACTGGCCGACCACGTCGCCCTCGACCGGCCACTGCCAGGGCACCTCGTCCACCGGGGTATAGCTGCGCCCGGCGCGCTGCTCGGACGCCGGTTCACCGGCAACCGAGGTCCCGGCATCGGTGCCGCCGTCGTCCGTCTCAGACGATGCCCGGTCCACCTGGGCCGCCTCGTCCTCGGCCGTGGCGTCGGGCGCGTCGCTCGGTTCGGGGCCGCTCTGTGCCGCCGCCGTGCCGGTGGCCTGCTGTTCCTCCGCATTTTCTTCTTCCGCGCGCGAGGCCAGCTCACGCCGTTCGGCCAGGTCGCGCTCGCTCAGGGTACCGTCCGCTCCCGGGCTGTCGTAGCTGTAGACCGGTCCAGGCCCCTGGTCGGCGCCCGAGACGGCATCGGCGCTCTCCATGGCCGCCTGAGTGGGCCCCTGCGGCGAGTCGCCCGCCGCCTGCCGCTCGGCCGAGAGTCGACGGTTGCGCTCGATGGCACTCTCGTCGGGCATCAGCCAGTCGAGTTCCTCATCGCTCACGGACGCCTCGCCGCCGAGGCCGGTGGCCACGACCCCACGGCCGCCGGACGCGTTCTCGTCGCCGTCCTGGCTGGAGGCCGAGGTGGCGCTGCCCTCGCCGCCCAGCACCAGCCGCTGACCGGGCTCGATGCGGTAGGGGGGGCCGATGCGGTTGAGGCGGGCCAGGTCGCGGTAGTCCATGTCATGGCGCCAGGCGATGCCGTAGAGCGTATCGCCGGCCTCCACCGTGTACTCGCCGGGCGTCGCGTCAGCCCGGCTGGCCGACAGGTCGCGGACCTGGACCGGCCCACTCTCGCCCTGCTGCGCGGCGCAGCCGGCCAGCGCCAGGGCCAGGCCGGAAATCAGAAATACCTTATGCATCGGAGCCTTCCTCCTTGTCAGCACCTTGTCGGGAACCGGGTTTCACCGGCCGATTGGCCCAGCCGATCAGCAGCACCAGGGCCGCGCCGGCCATCATCAGGGCCACCACCGCCGGCAGCCGGGCAGGGTCGCCGGTCAGCTCGGCGAAGTCGGCCGGGGTCAGGTAACGGTAGTCGAGGGGGATCATCTGGCCCTCGGAACCCAGCTGGTAGCGTACCAGTTCGCGCCACGGCCAGAGTACCGGCAGCGAGCCGATGATGAAGCCGACCAGCAGCTGCAGGGTCGCGGTGTGATGGTGGCGCAGCAGCCAGGAGAGCAGCCGCGAGAAGCCGAACAGGCCGATCAGGCAGCCCACCCCGAACAGCCCGATCAACCCCAGGTCGAAGCCGCGAATGCCCTGCATCACCGTGCCGTAGAGGCCCATGGTCAGCAGCAGGAAGCTGCCCGACACGCCGGGCAGCAGCAGGGCACTGATGGCGATGGCCCCGCCCACCACCAGCACCAGGTCGGGGTTGCCGAGCTGGGTGACCAGCGGCATCAGCGACGGCAGGCCATGGGCGAGCAGCAGGCCACCGGCGAGCGGCAGCATGTGCCACCATTTCCAGTCGGCCGGATGGCGGCTGACGACCACCGCCGACGCGGCCACCAGGCCAAAGAAGAAGCCGTTGAGCAGCTGGGGGAAATCGTCCATCAGCCAGACGACGAGGTGGGCCACGCTGACCAGGCTGATGGCGATACCAGCCAGCAGCGGCAGCACGAAGGCCAGGTTGAGATGTACCGCCAGCAGCGGAAGGCCGCCGCGCCGCCAGGCGACGAAGGCGCTGGGGCCGAACTGCTTGATGCTGTGGATCAGCTCCTCGTAGATGCCGGTGACGAAGGCAATGGTGCCGCCGGACACGCCGGGCACCGCATCGGCGGCCCCCATGCCGGCGCCCCTGAGAAAGATACCGAGATGACGCTTCAACAGCGGACTCCTTTCAACGAATGACGCCTTCCAGCAGCGGTACGAACCGCACTGCCTCAAGCCGCTGTGTCTCGAAGCCGTCCGCGCTGCGGCGCACACGGGTCAGCCATTGCCGGCCATCCGGCTCGGCCAGCGGCGTGATCAACACGGCCCCTTCGCCGAGCTGGGCGAGCAGCGGCGCGGGCAACTCGCTGGCACAGGCGGTCAGCAGGATGACATCGAAGGGCGCCTCCTCCGGCCAGCCATGTCCCCCGTCGGCGAGGCGCAGCCGGGTATTGTGGACCTCGAGCAGACGCAGGCGACCGCCGGCACGGCGATGCAGGGCATTGATCCGTTCCACCGACCAGAGTTCCTTCACCAGGCGCGACAGCACCAGGGTCTGGTAGCCGGAACCGGTGCCGACCTCCAGCACCCGGGACGGCGCTTCCTGGATCACCAGCTCGGTCATCCGCGCCACCATCCACGGCTGGGAGAGGGTCTGGCCATGGCCGATGGGCAACGAGGTGTCCTCGTAGGCACGATGCGCCAGGGCCTCGTCGAGGAAGAGATGACGCGGCTCGCGGGCCATCACCTCCAGGACCCGTCGGTCGCGGATCCCCAGGTCGGCCAGGCGGCCGACCATGCGATCCCGGGTACGCTGCGATGTCATGCCGACACCGCGCAGCAGATCAGGTGAGTGCATCCAGCCAGTCCTGCACGTCGTCGCGCGCTGCATGCCGGGTCAGGTCGGTCTGCAGCGGCGTGATGGAAACATAGCCCGCCTCGACGGCGGCGAAGTCGGTGTCCGGACCATCGTCGGCATTCTCGCCCACGGCGGCGATCCAGTAGCGCAGCCGGCCCCGTGGATCCCGGACCTCCAGGGGGCGGGCCGCCGGGCCGCGATAGCCCAACCGGGTGACCCGAAAGCCCTGGATCTCGCTCCATGGCCGGTCCGGCACGTTGACATTGAGCAGGCTGCGCGGCGGCAGCGAGAGCTGGTCGGCCGCACCGACCAGGCTAGCCGCCACCCGTCCGGCGGTCTCGAAGTGGCGCGAGCCGACCAGCGACATGGCGATGGCCGCCATGCCCAGGTTGCGCCCCTCCATGGCGGCGGCCACGGTGCCGGAGTAGAGCACGTCGTCGCCGAGGTTACCACCGTGGTTGATCCCCGAGATCACGAGGTCCGGCCGTTCGTCCCAGACGCCGTTGACCCCCAGGTAGACGCAGTCCGCGGGGGTACCGTCGACGCTGTAGAAGCCGTTGTCGAGCGATGAGAGCGCCAGCGGTCGGGTCAGCGTGAGGGAGTTGCTGGCCCCGCTCTTGTCGCGATCCGGCGCGACCACCCGTAGCCGCGCATGGGGCAGCAGGGCATCGTGGAGGGCACGCAGCCCCGGGGCATGCACCCCGTCGTCATTGGAGAGCAGCAGTCGACGCATCACAGGCTCCTGTCGGAGGGCGGGGCCCCCAGGGTGGGATGAGAGATCAGTTCCCGCAGCACGGCGGTGGCGAAGGCGCCCCGCGGCAGGCTGAAGGCCAGCCAGCGCTCGCCGTCGCCGCGCGTCAGCCGCGCCTCGCCCAGGCGCAGCCGCAAGGCCCGGCGGGCCAGGCGGACACCGGCACGCTCGAGCCCGCCGCACAGGCCTGGATAGCGCGCGACCAGGGCGGCCTCGTGGGCTCTGGCCTCGCCGGCGGCACGCGACTCGCCGACACCCCACAGCACCCCGGCGGGATGCAGGTCGAGGCGTCGGGCCCGTTCGGACAGCTCGGCGAGCTCGGCGGCATCGTCGGGCGCAACGCCGAACTGGCTGGCGCTGCCGTCGAGCATCACCACCTCGCCGGGCAGCGGCGTCGCCCAGCTCTGGTCGCGGACCCGGGCGGCCAGCAGCTCGTTGAACAGGAAGCTGCGGGCCGCCGAGAGCAGCATGCCCTCGCGGTCATCACGCTTGCGCCAGCCGCGGGCCAGCATGGCCCGGGCGCGCTGCAGGTTGCGGCCGTCCGCGCCGAAGCGCTGGGGGCCGACATAGTTGGCGACCCCCGCGTCGCAGAGGCGCTGCCAGCGCGCCTCGAGCGCCGGGTCGGCCACCGCCGCCCCGGTGATCCGCAGGCGGAAGCGGTTGGCCCGGTGCACGCCGCGCTTGAGCTTGCGCGGATGGCGGGCCTGGTCGAGCACCCGGATGCCCCGTTCGGCGAGTCGCGCCGCGAGCCCCTCGGGGGCCTCGCGGCCGGGCAGCTGCACGGAGAGCCATTGGCGGGTCACGGCGACCCGGTCCTTCATGCCCGCATAGCCGACCACCCGCGGCGACACCTCGCAGAGCCGGGCCAGGTCGCGGGCGACCATGGCGGTGGTCAGGTCGCGCTTCTCGATGAACAGCCAGAGGTGCTCGCCCTCCCCCGCCGGGGCGAAGTCGAGGACCTCCTCGACGCGGAAGTCCTCGGGGACGGCGCGGTAGTCTCCGGGCGGCGGCGCACCGAACTCGCCCTCCAGCACTCGCGGCCAGGTCGGCGGCCAGTCGATGGCATCCTCGACACCGGATGAAGCGACCTCACTCACCGGCCATCTCCCCGTCGCGAGGGACCAACAGTGCCACCGCCTCGGCGGCGATGCCCTCGCCGCGGCCGGTGAAACCGAGCCGTTCGGTGGTGGTGGCCTTGACGTTGACCGCCCCCCGGGAAAGGCCGAGGTCCGCGGCGATATGCCCGGCCATGGCGCCGATATGCGGCGCCATCTTCGGCGCCTGGGCGATCAGCGTGGCGTCTAGGTTGCCGACCCGGTAGCCCGCCCCGCCCACCAACCCAGCGACATGGCGCAGCAGGGCGCGGCTGTCGGCGCCGGCCCAGGCCGGGTCGGTGTCGGGAAAGTGGCGGCCGATGTCGCCCAGCGCACAGGCCCCCAGCAGGGCGTCGCAGACCGCATGCAGCAGCACGTCGCCGTCGGAGTGGGCGACGAAGCCGCGGTCGAAGGGGATGGCGACACCGCCGACCATCAGGTGGTCGCCCGCGCCGAAGCGGTGGACATCGAAGCCGTGGCCGATTCGCATCATGCGTTTTTCATGCTCCCTTCATGCTCCCTTCATGCTCCCTTCGTCCCGCGCGGGGACGCCTCGGGGTGGGTCGCCGAGGGCGCCGGGGCGGCCAGTGCCTGGGCTGCCAGCACCAGTTCGGCCAGGGCCAGGTCCTCGGGATGGGTGATCTTGAGGTTGTCGCGACGTCCGCTGACCAGCCGCGGCGAGAGGCCGGCCGCCTCCACCGCCGAGGCCTCGTCGGTGACGGCCACACCCCGCGCCAGCGCATCATTCAGGGCGCGGCGCAGCAGGCCGTGGCGGAAGCCCTGGGGGGTATAGGCGTGCCAGAGCCCCTCGCGGGACTCGGTGGCCCGCACCCGCCCGGCGCCGTCGTCGCGCTTCATGGTATCGGCCACCGGGGCCGCCAGCAGCCCACCCACGGGGTCGTCGGCGATCGCGGCCAGCAGCCGCGACAGGTCGTCGACGGTGACGCAGGGCCTGGCCACGTCGTGGACCAGCACCAGGTCGTCCTCCGCGGCGTCCGGGGCGATGGTCTCCAGGGCGTTGACCACCGAGTCGACCCGCTCGACCCCGCCCGGCGCCCGCCGCCAGTCGTCGAAGGGCACCCAGGCCGGGTCGAAGTGGCCATCGTCGGCGTCCAGGCAGAGGCAGAGCCGGGCCTCGGGGAAGGCCTCGTGTAGGCGCGCCAGGGTGCGGGCCAGCACCGGCCGTCCGGCCAGCTGCAGGTACTGCTTGGGGCGGTCGGCGCCCATGCGCCGACCCTGCCCCGCGGCAGGCACCACCAGCCACAGGCGGCCGCTCACTGGCCTCCCTCCACGCCGGGTGCCGGCGCTCCCAGCAGGCCGGCATTGACCTCGAGGCCGGTGGTCTCCACCGCAACACCGGGCACCCAGAAGAACTGCTCGTCGCTGCGCACCATGCCGATGTCGCTGCGGGCCCGCTCCTCGATGGCGTCGAGGCCGGTCTTGAGGTCCACCACCTCGGCGGCCAGGCGGGCATTGCGGTCGCGCAGCGGCTGGTTCTCCTCCTCCAGCACGGCCACGCGCTGGCGCACCTCGGCGAGCTCGCGCATGCCGCCCTCGCCGAGCCACAGCCGGTACTGCAGCAGCGCGAGCAGGATGATGAGCACGATGGCCAGCCACTTCAGCATGCAGGGAGTCCGTCTCGAGGTGGTCGATGGCGGGCATTATGCCAGTTTCGCCGCCCGCCGGCAGGGCCTCGACGGCAATGGCTCAAGCACCAGGCGGCGATCCGGGGACGGCGCCCCTCCGTCAGCCCTCCCGGAAGGGCAGCGTCGCCTGGGCCGCCCGGCAGTAGGCCTCGACATGGGCCCGCTCCTCGGCACAGAAGCGCGCCACGGCGTCGCGCAGGCGCGGGTCGGCGACATGGTGCAGCGAAGTGAGCCGCTGCGGGGCGAAGCCGCGGGAGAGCTTGTGCTCGCCCTGGGTCCCGGGATCGAAGAGGGTGAGCCCGCGTGCCAGGCAGTGCTCGATGCCCTGGTAGTAGCAGGCCTCGAAGTGCAGGCAGTCGGCCAGCACCTCGCTGCCCCAGTAGCGCCCGTAGAGGGTGCGCGTGCCCTGCAGGCAGAGCGCGGCGGCCACCGGGGTGCCCTCGCGGCGGGCCTGGATCAGCAGCAGCGCCTCGGGCAGGGTGCGGCGCAGGCGCTCGAAGAAGTCGAGGCCGAGGTAGCCGTGGCGGCCGCGCTCCAGGTAGGTGATCTCGTAGCAGCGGAAGAAGTGGGCCATCGCCGCCGCGTCGATGGCCTCGCCCTCCAGGCGATGCAGGGTCAGGCCCTGGTCGGCCACCAGGCGCCGCTCGCGGCGGATCGCCTTGCGCCGCTTTGCGGTCAGGGCGGCCAGGAAGCCCTCGAAGTCGCCGTAGCCGCGATCGCGCCACTGGAACTGCACGCCCTGGCGTGCCAGCAGGGACGGGCAGGCCGCCTGCCAGGCCTCGACCTCGGCCGGCTCGGCGAACAGCAGGTGCCAGCTCGACAGCTCGCTGTCTTCCCAGGCCCGGGCCAGCACCCGGCGGGCGGGCAGGGGGTCGAGGTGCGGCGCCAGGGCCAGGCGCGGCCCGGGTGCCGGGGTGAAGGGGATCGCCGAGAGCCCCTTGGGGTAGTAGTCGCCCCCGGCGCGCTCCCAGGCCTCGGCCCAGCCCCAGTCGAAGACGTATTCACCGAAGGAGTGGTGCTTGTGGTAGTGCGGCATGACGCCGACCAGCGCCTCGCCCTGCCAGAGGGTCAGGTGGCGCGGCACCCAGCCGGTGGCGGGGCTCGCCGCCCCGCTGGCCTCCAGGGCATGCAGGAACTCGTAGCGCAGGAAGGGATGGTCGTCGCCGACCAGCGCATTCCACCGTGCGGCCGGCACCGCCTCGATGGCGGACACTTCGCTCAGGACCAACTCCGACATGGGAACTCCCGGAGTAAAGAGGGGACGGCAGCTGACAAGCCGTTGGCAGAAGGCCTACATTGTGCCCAGTACCCGAGCCCCCTTCCATCCTCATCGACACACGGAGACGTGCATGACCGACGCCCGCGCCCTGCAGGCGCGCCTGGACCAGCAGCGCCACGCCTTCGCCACCGACCCCTTCCCTTCGGCGGCGACCCGTCGCGACCGCCTCGCCCGCCTGGCGAGCATGACCCGTCACCATCGCGACGAGATCAGCCAGGCGATCCGCCAGGACTTCGGCCACCGCCCCGAGGCCGAGACGCGTCTGGCGGAGGTCGTCCCGCTGCTGATGGCCATCCGCCACACCCGCCGCCACCTTAAGCGCTGGATGTCGCCCCGCCGTGCCGCCGTGCCCTGGCGGCTGCTGCCGGGCCGGGCGCGCATCCACCGCCAGCCGCTGGGGGTCGTGGGCATCATCGCACCATCCAACTATCCCTGGAGCCTGGCGCTGATGCCGGCGGTGGATGCCCTGGCCGCCGGCAACCGGGTGATGATCAAGCCCAGCGAACAGACCCCCACCACCAGCGCCCTGTTGGCCCGTCTGGTCGAGCGCTACTTCGCGCCCGACGAACTGTGCGTGGTCACCGGCGATGCCGATATCGGCCGGGCCTTCACCGCCCTGCCCTTCGATCACCTGCTGTTCACCGGGAGTGCCCGGGTCGGCCGCGAGGTGGCCCGGGCCGCGGCCGACCATCTCACTCCCGTCACCCTGGAGCTCGGGGGCAAGGCCCCGGCCATCGTCGCCGATGATGCCGACCTGGCGCATGCCGCCCGGCGCATCGCCTTCGGCAAGTGGCTCAACGCCGGCCGGACCTGCATCGCCCCGGACCATGTGCTGATCGATGCGGCACGGCTGCCGGCCTTCATCGAGGCGATCCGCGAGGTGGTCAAGACCTTCTATCCGCAGGGCACCGCCAGCGACGACTATTCGGCGGTGCCCGGCGACGCCTCCCGCACCCGCCTCGAGGGCCTGCTCGACGAGGCCCGCGACCATGGCTGCCGGGTGATCGAGCTCGGCGAGCGCCTGGAACTCAGCCACGGCGCCAAGCTGCCGCCCACCCTGGTGGTCGACCCCACCGCGAACCTGGCGATCATGCAGGAGGAGGTCTTCGGCCCCTGGCTGCCGGTGATCGGGGTGCGCGACTTCGACGCCGCCCTGGCCCGGGTCGCCGAGGGGCCACGCCCCCTGGCGCTCTACGCCTTCACCGACGACCCGGCCCGCCGTCGCCGCCTGCTGGAGCAGACTCGCTCGGGCGGCATGGTCTTCAACGACACCCTGTGGCACTACGTGGTGCCCGCCCTGCCCTTCGGTGGGATCGGCGAGAGCGGCATGGGGGCCTATCAGGGCGAGACCGGCTTCCTGCGCTTCAGTCACCAGCGCAGCGTCTTCCGCCAGGCACGCCATAATGCCGTGGGGCTGCTCGATCCGCCCTGGCGCCGCTGGTGGCTGCGCCTGCTGGGCCTGTGAGCCGGTCTATCAACCACAAAAATAGCGGTAATAAAACTACAAAAATTGCCGATTACCGGGTAGCATGACCGGATAACCGGACGCTTTATTGGTAAGTTTACAAGACAACCGACACTCGATTCCGAGGTGACCCATGGCCAGCACGACCCCCGCCCTCAACCCCACCGTCGCCGACGTCACCCGCCGCATCCGCCAGCGCTCCGCCGAACGCCGCGCCCTCTACGAGAGTCGCATGGCCGACCAGCACCGCCGCGGCGTGCACCGGGGCGAGCTCTCCTGCGGCAACCTGGCCCACGGCTTCGCGGCCTGCGGCGAGACGGACAAGAATTCGCTGAAGCTGATGAATTCGGCCAACCTCGGCATCATCTCCGCCTACAACGACATGCTCTCGGCCCACCAGCCGCTGGAGACCTTCCCCGAGACCATCAAGGCCGCCGCCCGTGCCATGGGCTCCACCGCCCAGTTCGCCGGCGGCGTGCCGGCCATGTGTGACGGCGTCACCCAGGGCCAGCCGGGCATGGAGCTGTCGCTGTTCTCCCGCGACGTCATCGCCATGGCCACCGCCGTGGGTCTCTCCCACAACATGTTCGACGCCGCGCTCTACCTTGGCGTGTGCGACAAGATCGTCCCGGGGCTGTTCATCGCCGCGGCCCGCTTCGGCCACCTGCCGGCCATGTTCGTGCCGGCAGGCCCGATGCCCAGCGGCCTGCCCAACAAGGAGAAGGCGCGCATCCGCCAGCTCTTCGCCGAGGGCAAGGCGAGCCGCGAGGACCTGCTCGAGGCCGAGTCGGCGTCCTACCACAGCCCGGGCACCTGCACCTTCTACGGCACCGCCAACTCCAACCAGCTGATGATAGAGATGATGGGCCTGCACCTGCCGGGCACCTCCTTCGTCAACCCCGGCACCGAGATGCGCGAGGCGCTGACCCGCTACGCCACCGAGCAGGCGGTCCGCAACACCGAGCCCGGCGGCGACTACCGCCCCTTCTACAAGCAGATCGACGAGCGCGCCATCGTCAACGCCATCGTCGGCCTGCTCGCCTCCGGTGGCTCCACCAACCACACCCTGCACCTGGTGGCCATGGCCGCTGCCGCCGGCCTGACCATCACCTGGGAGGACTTTACCGACCTCTCCGCGGTGACGCCGAGCCTGATGCAGGTCTATCCCAACGGCCAGGCCGACATCAACCACTTCCAGGCCGCCGGCGGGATGAGCTACCTGTTCCGCGAGCTGCTCGGCGCCGGCCTGATCCACGGCGATATCCCCACGGTGTTCGGCACCAACCTGACCGCCTACACCCAAGAACCCTTCCTGGAGGAGGGCAAGCTGACGTGGCGCGAAGGGCCCGAGAAGAGCCTCGACGAGGACGTGCTGCGCGGCGTGAAGGAACCCTTCGCGCCTACCGGCGGGCTCACCGTGGTCGACGGCAACCTGGGCCGCGGGGTGATCAAGGTCTCGGCGGTGAAGCCCGAGCACCGCGTGGTCGAGGCGCCGATCCGCATCTTCGAGGACCAGAACGACCTCAAGGGCGCCTTCGAGGCCGGCGACCTGGACCGCGACGTGATCGCCGTGGTGCGCTTCCAGGGCCCCAAGGCCAACGGCATGCCGGAGCTGCACAAGCTGACCCCCTACCTCGGCGTGCTGCAGGACCGGGGCTACAAGGTGGCGCTGGTCACCGACGGTCGCATGTCCGGCGCCTCCGGCAAGGTGCCGGCGGCCATCCACATCAGCCCCGAGGCGCTGGACGGGGGCCCGCTGGCAAAGCTCAAGAATGGCGATATCGTGCGCCTGGACGCCGACAGCGGCAGCCTCGAGGTCAAGATCGACGCCCATGAATGGGCCGAGCGCGAGCTGCGGGTCGGCGATCTTGACCACTACCACGTGGGGCTGGGGCGCGAGCTGTTCGGCGGCTTCCGCCACCTGGCCATGCGCGGCGAGGAGGGGGCCGGGGTGTTCGGCGGCTTCGAGGCCGACGACCTGGCGCGCCAGGAGGGCCAGATCCACGACGAGGACGCCTGAATGACGCGCCCTGCCCTGATCGGTGGAACCCTCGAGAGCGGTGGCGCCCACGGTGCCGCCCTTACCGCCGCGGCCTGTCCGGAGGCATGCCCATGACGCGCCCTGCCCTGATCGGAGATATCGGTGGCACCAATGCGCGCTTCGCACTGGTGACCCCGGACACCTTCGCGCCCCGCGACATCCTGAGCCTGCCCTGTGCCGACTACCCGGGCCTGGTGGAAGCGGTGCGCGACTACCTCGACCGGGTCGGGCTGACCGGCGACGCCGCCCCCCGCGAGGCCTGCCTGGCCTTCGCCTGCCCGATCCGCGGCGATCGGGTGAGCATGACCAACAACCACTGGACCTTCTCCCGGGAGGAAGTCCAGCAGGAGCTGGGACTCAGCCTCTTCAAGGCCATCAACGACTTCACCGCCCAGGCGCTGGGCGTTCCCCATGTGGCCGACAGCGACCTGGTGGACGTGCAGCGCGGCGAGGCGGTCCCCCACGCTGCCCGGCTGGTGATCGGCCCAGGGACCGGGCTGGGCGTGGCGGGACTCTTTCCCGGGCGACACGCCTGGATCCCGCTGGCCACCGAGGGCGGCCACGTGACCTTCGCGCCCACCGACGAACGCGAGCAGAACCTGCTGCGGCACTTCCGCAACCGCTACGGCCGCGTCTCGGTGGAGCGCATCCTCTGTGGCCAGGGGCTGCTCGACCTCTACCTGGCCCACTGCTCGCTGAAGGGCGCCCCGCCCCGCCATGCCACCCCGGCCGAGGTCACCCGGGCGGCGGCGGGCGGCGACGGGGTGGCCCGTGATACCCTGCTGCGATTCCTGAAGATCCTCGGCGACGTCTGCGGCGATGCCGCCCTGACCATGGGAGCTCGCGGCGGGGTCGCCCTGTGCGGCGGCATCCTCCCGCGATTGCTGGAGTGGCTGCCCGAGAGCCGCTTCCTCGAGGCCTTCACCGCCAAGGGCCGCATGAGTGCCTATACCGGGGCCATCCCGGTCCAGGTGATCACCGCGCCCTGGACGGGCCTGCTGGGCGCCGCCGAGGCCCTGCACAACGAAGAGGTCGAATAACTCGACGCAAGAGGCCGAATGATGATTCCACAGAGTCTGCGAACCCTGATCGACGAGACCCGCGGCCAGCGCCGTGCCGAGTGGGCCGGCCGCGAGGTGTGGCTGGCCAATGAAGCCTGGGGAGAGCTGGCGGTCTCGCTGCAGGGCGCGCAGGTCCTTCACTTCTTGCCTTTCACCGGCGCCCCGGACGGTCCGGAAGACGCGCCAACGCGAGCCAGTGCCTCAAGCCGAGGCGCGAGCCAAGAATCGCTGGTGGCCGGCGGCTGGCTATGGGTGACGCCCACGCCCCAGCCCCTGCCGGGGGCGATCCGCGGCGGCATCCCGCTGTGCTGGCCCTGGTTCGCCGACGAGAACACCGCCGACGAGTCCCCGGATCGCTCTGGCCCAATGCATGGCCCGGCGCGCAAGGCACAGTGGCGGCTGGATGCCGTGGACGAGCACGAGGAGGGCGTCGAGCTGCACCTCTCGCCCGAGGAACGCCTGCATGGCCAGCTGGTGCCGCGCGCCGTGATCCAGGCCAACGCCCGGCGCCTGCACGTGGAACTGATCACCGAGCATGTCGGGGAGACCCCGGTGAAGATCACCGGGGCCCTGCACAGCTACCTGGCCGTCGCCGATGCCTTCGCCTGCCGCATCGAGGGCCTGGCCGGCGCCACCTACCTGGACAAGCTGGCCGACTTCGCCGAGCGCGACCAGCAGGGCGAACTCGCGGTGCGCGGGGCGCTCGATCGCATCTACCGCAGCAATGCCGAGCTGTGTCTCGACGACGGCACCCGCCGCCTGAGGATCGCCCGCCAGGGCAGCGATTCCGCCGTGGTCTGGCATCCCGGCGACGCGCCCCCCGGGGACACCTCGATCGAGGCCGCCCGCCACTTCCTGTGCGTCGAGTCGGCCAACACCCGGCTCGACCCGGTGTGGCTGGTCCCCGGCGCCCAGCACCTGCTGGGCACCACCCTGAGCCGAGAGAAGGGAGCGACCCCATGACCCCCGTGATCAGCTTCGGCGAGGCCCTCGTCGACCTGCTTTCCAGCCGCCTCGGCGACACGCCGGATGGACCAGCGGATGCCCCGGAGACCTTCACCCCCTATGCCGGCGGCGCCCCCGCCAACGTGGCCGTGGCCTGCGCCCGCCTGGGCGTGCCCAGCCGCTTCCTCGGCATGCTCGGCGAGGATCACTTCGGCGACTTCCTGGTCGCCGAGCTGGCCGCCCATGGCGTGGACACCTCCGGCGTGGTGCGCACCCGCGAGGCACGCACGGCACTCGCCTTCGTCTCCCGCGATGCCGAGGGCGAGCGCACCTTCGACTTCTACCGCCCGCCGGCCGCGGACCTCCTCTATCGCCTGGAACACCTGCCCGCCGGCGTCTTCGCCGACCCGGCCATCGTGCACTTCTGCAGCAACAGCCTGACCGAGCCGGAGATCGCCGAGACCACCCTGGCCATGGCCGAGATGGCCCGCCGCGCCGGCTGCCTGGTGAGCGTGGATGCCAACCTGCGCCACAACCTCTGGGCCAGCGGCAGCGCCGACATCAGCCTGGTCACCCGGCTGCTCGATGCCGCCGACCTGCTCAAGCTCTCGACGGACGAGCTCGACGACCTGCGCGCCGACCACCCCCGGGAGGGCTGGCTGGCCGAACGTTTCGCCGCCGGGGTCAAGGTCGCGGTGATCACCGACGGCCCCGGGGAGGTGATGCTGAAGGGCGTCGGCCTGGACGAGCGGGTCACGCCGCCCCGGGTCCAGGCGGTGGATACCACGGCGGGCGGGGACGCCTTCATCGGCGGCCTGCTGGCCGAGCTCGCCGAGTTCACCGCCGACAAGGGCCTCGACGGCGACTGGCACCGCGACACGTCCTTCCTGCGGCGCGCGGTGGAGATCGCCAGTCGCTGCGGCGCCCATGCCGTGACGCGCCCGGGTGCCTATGCCGCCCTGCCGGATCGCGACGACCTGGCGCGTCTGCGCGCCTGAGACTCCTTGACACGCCGCCTTCACCCCGGGCCGGCCTTGCCGGCCCGGGGTCGTTTCATGCGTGCAAGCAAGACCATGAGCCAAAAAAGCCCCGGCGGGGCCGGGGCAAGGGACAGCAACCAGCTGTCGAGAGAGCACAGGGTTACCGAAGCAGGAAACGGGAATCAGTGGTGGAAGCGCTCCGCCGCCTCGCGGGCCAGTGAGCGGATGGCATCCCAGTCCTCGGCGTCGATCAGTGACTTCGGCGTGAGCCAGGAGCCTCCCACGCACATCACGTTCTTGAGCGCCAGGTAGTCCTCGGCGTTGTTGATGCCGATCCCGCCGGTGGGGCAGAAGCGCGCCTCGGGGATCGGGCCGGCGAAGGCCTTGAGGGCCTTGACCCCGCCGCTGGCCTCGGCCGGGAAGAACTTGAAGCGGCGATAGCCATACTGCCAGCCGGTCATCAGCTCGGAGACGGTCGCCACGCCGGGCAGCATCGGCACCGGGCTCGTGACACCGTAGCGATAGAGCGCCTCGGTCGTGCCGGGCGTCACCACAAAATCGGCGCCCACCTCCTCGGCCTGGCGGTACTGGGCCGGCGTCAGCACGGTGCCCACGCCGATGCTGGCCTGGGGCAGCGCCTCCTTGATGCGCTTGATCGCCTCGAGGGCACAGTCGGTGCGCAGGGTGATCTCCAGGACGGTCAGGCCGCCCTCGAAGAGGGCGCGGGCCAGGGGCACGGCATCCTCGATGCGTTGGATGGCCAGCACCGGGATTACCTCGGCCTTGAGGCAGATGCTGTCCAGTTCGGTGGTGCGGGTCGAGGGCAGCTGCTTGTCGATGCTCATGATGGTCTCCAGAGACTCAGGGGGCCCAGTAGGTGGCCAGCGGGCAGGCCAGGAAGGCGCGGATCGGCAGTTCGCGGACGTCGTCGCCGGACAGCGCCCGGGCCAGCACGGCACGCTTGTCGCCACCGGTGATATGCAGCACGTGGCGGCGAGCCTGGTGCAGGCGGTCGGCGCTCAGGGTGATGCGCGGCTGGGGCTGGCTGGGGGTCCGCACCGCCACCGCCGGGGCATCGGTGGTCAGCGCCAGGTCGAGTTCGCGGCTGTCGGGGAACAGCGAGGCGGTGTGGCCGTCACCCCCCATGCCCAGGATCACCACGCTGGCCGGCCAGGCCAGCCCGGCGATCCGATGAGCCACTGTTTCCACGCCCTGCTCGGGGGTGGCATCGGCGGTGGTCAGCGGCACGAAGGTGGCGGCGGCGGCCGGTCCCTGCAGCAGGTGGGCGCGCACCAGGCGGGCATTGCTGTCGACGGCATCCTCGGTCACCCAGCGCTCGTCGGCGAGCGTCACCTGGACGCGTTCCCAGGGCAGGTCGCAGGCCGCCAGGGCCGCGAAGAAGGGCACCGGCGTGGAGCCGCCGGAGACCACCAGCAGGGCGTTGTCCTGATGGGCCAGGTCGACCCGCAGGGCCTCGGCCACGGCCTCGGCCAGCTGCCGGGAAAGCTGCTCACGGGGCGACGGTGTCGTGTCGGTCATCTCAGTAGTCCTCATACCAGCTGCGGCCGTCCTGGGTGATCATGGCGGTCGTGAGAGAGCCGCCACCGGGCCCAGGGGGCCGCTCGGCGTGCCTCAGTAGTCTTCATACCAGCTGCGCCCATCCTGGGTGATCATGGCGATGGAGGCCACGGGCCCCCAGGAACCGGCCGGATAGCGCCGGGGCGGCTCGTCGCGGTCGTCCCAGGCGGCGACCAGGCTGTCGCACCACTGCCAGGCATGCTCGACCTCGTCGCGACGCACGAAGAGGTACTGCTGGCCCTTCATGACCTCGAGCAGCAGTCGCTCGTAGGCGTCCGGGATGCGGGTCTTGGGGAAGGCGCTGTTGAAGTCCAGGTGCAGCGGGCCGCGGCGCAGGCGCATGCCCTTGTCCAGGCCGCTGTCCTTGGTCAGCACCTCCAGCGCGATGCCCTCCTCCGGCTGCAGGCGAATCACCAGCTTGTTGGCGGCCAGCCCCCGCTGGTCGGGGTCGAAGATGTAGTGCGGCTGCTGCCGAAAATGGATGATGATCTGCGAGAGCTTCTCCGGCATCCGCTTGCCGGTGCGCAGATAGAAGGGCACGCCGGCCCAGCGCCAGTTGGCCACACCGGTCTTCATGGCCACGAAGGTCTCGGTGTGGCTCTCGGTATTGGCCCCCTCCTCCTCCAGGTAGCCCGGCACGGCCTGGCCATCCGTGGTACCGGCCATGTACTGGCCACGCACCACGTCGCGACCCAGCATGTCATCGGTGAAGGGCCTGAGTGCCTTGAGCACCTTGACCTTCTCGTCGCGGATGGCATCGGCATCCAGGTTGGCCGGCGGGTCCATGGCGATCAGGCAGACCAGCTGCAGCAGGTGGTTCTGCACCATGTCGCGCAGCTGTCCGGCCTCGTCGAAGTAGCCCCAGCGCCCCTCGATGCCGACCTTCTCGGCCACGGTGATCTCCACGTGGGAGATATGGTTCTGGTTCCACTGGGTGCCGAACAGCGGGTTGGCGAAACGCAGCGCAATGAGGTTCTGTACCGTTTCCTTGCCCAGATAGTGATCGATGCGATAAACCCGGGACTCGGGGAAGACCGCGCCGATGGCATCATTGATCTCGGCGGAGGAGTCGAGGTCGAAGCCGATGGGCTTCTCGACCACCACCCGGCTCTGTTCGTCGAGGCTGCCGCTGGCCTCCAGGTGACGGCAGATATCGCCGTAGATCTTGGCACCCACCGAGAGGTAGACCACCATGGGGCGCAGCAGGCCCTGCTGGCGCCACTCGCGAATGGCGCCATAGCCCTCGGGCCTGGTGAAGTCGAGCTGCAAGTAGTCCAGGCGGGCCAGGAAACGCTTGAGCACGGCCCGATCGAGCTCCTCGGCCTTGACGTGGGTCTTGAGCGACATCTCGACCCTGGCCTGGAAGGCCTCGCGGTCGAGCTCCTGGCGCGCCAATCCCAGCAGGCGAGTATTGGCGTCCAGCAGGCCCTCGCGGTCGAGCTGGTAGAGCGCCGGATAGAGCTTGCGCTGGGCCAGGTCGCCCAGGGCACCGAACAGTGCCAGGTCGATTTCCGTGCTGCCGGCGTCGGTGGGCTTGGCCTCGCCGGCTCGATTGCGTTGTTTCATGTCCGCCCCATCTGGTTAACTTACCTAAAAATAGCGCACGAAGGGCAAGCCTTGCAAACAATTTATGTAAGTTTACAACAAACACAGCGCCCTTAGCGGGCCTGCCCTGAAGGACCTTTGCGCGCGGCTCTGCATAGCCAGCATAATGTAGTTAAATCACCACATCACCCATGTTTCACCCCCGCGCCGCCGATGGCGCCCCGTCGTCAGGGAGACTTCACTGCTCATGGTCCGACACGATCTGCTCGACCGCATCCGACGGCAGCTCGACGAGCTCAATCGATCCGAACGCAAGGTGGCCGACGTCATCCTGGCCGACCCGACATCGGCCACCAGCATGAGCATCGCCACCCTGGCCCAGCTGGCCTCGGTCAGCGAACCCACGGTCAACCGCTTCTGTCGCAGCTTTGCCGCCAAGGGCTACCCGGACTTCAAGATCAAGCTGGCCCAGAGCCTGGCCGGCGGCACCCCCTACGTCAGCCAGGCGGTGGAACCCGGCGACTCCGCTGCCGAATACACCAACAAGATCTTCGGGGCCACCATCGCCGCCCTGGACCTGGCCCGCCGCGAGGTGACCCCGGAGCGCATCGAGCGCGTCGTCGACTACCTGATCCAGGCCAGGCAGCTGCACTTCTTCGGCCTGGGGGCCTCCGGTGCGGTGGCCCAGGATGCCCAGCACAAATTCTTCCGCTTCAACCTGCCGGTCACCGCCTATGTGGACGTGCTGATGCAGCGCATGGTGGCGGCCGCCTGCCACACCGGCGATGTAGTGGTGGTGCTCTCCTGGACCGGACGCACCCGGGATCTGGTGGACATCGCGCGACTGGCGCGGGAGAACGGCGCCGTGGTGCTCGGCATCACCGCACCGGATTCGCCGCTGGCCGCCGAGTGCACCGAGACCCTTGAGGTGGCCACCCCGGAGGACACCGACTACTACATGCCCATGACCTCGCGGATGATCCAGCTGGCGCTGATCGATGTCCTGGCCACCGGGGTGACCCTGCGCCGCGGCGAGGACTTCCTGCCCCACCTCAAGAAGATCAAGGACAGCCTTAAGCCGACACGCTACCCCGCCGGCGGGCGCGACGACCAGCCCTGAGGCGCCACCCGACTTGCCAGGCCGGCGCCGAGCCACAACAATGGCCAGCCTATCGTCCACTCCGGAGACCGAGATGCGCTGGCTCGCCACTTCCACCGTTGCCCTGGCCCTGTTCGCCCAGGGCGTCGCCGCCGACACCTTCCGCTTTACTGCCATTCCCGACGAGGACCAGTCGCGGCTGGTCGAGCGCTTCTCCAAGGTTGCCGACTACCTGGAGGGGCGCCTCGACGTGGAGGTGGAGTACGTCCCGGTCAAGTCCTATGGCGCCACGGTCACCGCCTTCCGCAACGACCAGGTCCAGCTTGCCTGGTTCGGCGGCCTCTCCGGCGTCCAGGCGCGCCGCCTGGTGCCGGGCTCCATCGCCCTGGCCCAGGGCAGCGAGGATGCCGAGTTCAGGAGCTACCTCATCGCCCACCGCTCGACAGGCCTTGAGCGGGCCGACGAGGTGCCCGACACCCTCGAGGGCATGAGCCTGACCTTCGGCTCGCGCACCTCCACCTCGGGGCGCCTGATGCCGGAGCACTTCCTGCGCCAGCGCTTCGGCGAGGCGCCGGACGAGCTGTTCTCGCGGGTCGGCTACTCCGGTGACCACTCGCGCACCATCGCCCTGGTGGAAGCCGGCACCTGGGACCTGGGGGCGGTCAACTTCAGCGTCTGGGAGGCCGCGGTGCAGGACGGTCGGGTGGATACCGACAAGGTCGCGGTGATCTGGGCCACCCCGCCCTACCCGGACTACAACTGGACCCTGCGCGGCGATGTCGATGCGCGGTTCGGCAAGGGCTTCACCGAGCAGGTCCGCGCGGCCCTGCTGGAGATGGACGACCCCGAGCTGCTGGCGAGCTTCCCCCGCGAGGGCTTCATCCCCGCCGACAACGCCCTCTACGCCCCCATCGAGGACGTCGCGGAAGAGCTCGGCCTGCTGCGCTGATGGGCGAGCC
This sequence comes from Halomonas rhizosphaerae, assembly GCF_030012485.1. Lineage (NCBI taxonomy): Bacteria > Pseudomonadati > Pseudomonadota > Gammaproteobacteria > Oceanospirillales > Halomonadaceae > Halomonas > Halomonas rhizosphaerae. The sequence goes on along the minus strand of NZ_JASCQQ010000027.1, from coordinate 98,560 downwards.
GCGCGACCTGCTGCTCTCGCTGACCGGCGTCGACCTGGGCCATGGCGACCGGGTGGTGCTGCCGGGACTGCACCTCGGCCTGCGCCGCGGCGAGCGGGTCGCCCTGCTCGGTCCCAGCGGGGCCGGCAAGTCCACCCTGCTCGGCGCCCTGCGCCGGCAGCTGGGCGACACCGCCGCCTGGTGTCCCCAGCAGCATGGCCTGGTGCCTCAGCTTGCGGTCTATCACAACATCTACATGGGGCGGCTGGCCGAGCACTCGGCGCTGGCCAACCTGTGGAACCTGGTGTGCCCGCTGGCCGGGCCCTGGCGCCAGGTCGCCGAGCTCTGCGATGCCCTGGGCCTGGCCGGGCTGATGCGCCGCCCGGTCGAGCAGCTCTCCGGCGGCCAGCGCCAGCGCGTCGCCATCGCGCGGGCCCTCTACCAGCAGCGGGCGCTGTTCCTCGGGGACGAGCCGGTGGCCAGCGTCGACCCCCACCAGGCGCTGCGCCTGCTGGCGCTGATCGAGGCGCGCCACGCTACCGCGGTGATCGCCCTCCACCAGCGGGAGCTGGCCCTCAGCCACTTCGACCGGGTGTGGGGCCTGCGTGACGGCCGGCTGGTGATCGACGCCCCCGCCCGCGAGCTCAGCCTGGCGGACCTGGACGGCCTCTACCCCGATGCCGATGGCCTGCCCCGCGAGGCCGCCTACCGAGACCGACCATGACCCTGGCCGACCGTCGCACGCGGGAGCCCCGGCCGGGCTGGCTGGCCGGGCAGAGCGGCGGCGTGCGCCTGGCCCGCCACAGCCTGACCCTGGTGGCACTGGCGGTGGTGCTGGTGCCCTTCGCCGACCTCTCGATCCTGACCCGCGACCCCTGGGCAGAGCTGGCGCGCATGGCCCGGGGGCTGGCCTGGCCCGCCTGGGGGGCACTGGAATCACCGCTGGAGGCGCTGGGCCTGACGGTCGCCGTGGCCCTGTGGGGAACGCTGGGCGGGATGGTGCTGGGCTTCCCCCTGGCCCTGCTGTTCGCCCGCTCGCGGCTGGTCCGCGCCGGCTGTGCCTTCGTGCGGGCGATCCACGAGCTGTTCTGGGCACTGCTCTTCCTGCAGGTGTTCGGCCTCTCGGCCGCCACGGCCCTGATGGCCCTGGCGATCCCCTATGCCGGCATCTTCGCCAAGGTCTATGCCGAGACCCTCGAGCAGATACCGGGCGCCCCGCGTGATGCCCTGCCCTCGGGAGTGACCCGGCTGTCGCGCTTCGTCTATGCCGAACTGCCGCTGGCCTGGACCCGGCTTGCCGCCTACACCCGCTATCGCTTCGAGTGCGCGCTGCGCGCCAGCGTGCTGCTGGGCTTCGTCGGCCTGCCGACCCTGGGCTTCCAGCTCGAGACTGCCTTCCGCGAGGGGCGCTACCACGAGGCCGGGGCCCTGCTGTGGCTCTTCTACCTCTTGATCGCCAGCCTGCCCTGGTGGGGCCACCGGCGGCTGATGCCGCTGCTGGCCCTCGGCGGGGCCTTGCTGCTGGGCCCCTGGCCGGCGCTGGAGGGTGGACTGCTGTGGCGCTTCGTTAGCCAGGACATCTGGCCCCCGGCGCTGCTCGAAGGCGACTGGCGAGGACTCATCGACTGGCTGGCCCGCATCCCCGACCTGGGCCCGGCCATCGGCAACACCCTGCTGCTCGGCCTGCTGGGCAGCGTGGGCGCGCTACTGGTCGCCTTGGCACTCTGGCCGCTGGCCTGCCGCCACTTCGGCAACCCGGCGACCCGGCTGGCCGGGCGAGGCCTGTTGATCTTCCTGCGCTCGACGCCCGAGCTGATGCTGGCCTTCTTCTTCCTGCTGCTGCTGGGGCCGTCGCTGCTGCCCGCCTGGCTGGCGCTGGCGCTGCACAATGGCGCGCTGATCGCCTTCCTGGTGGCACGCCATGCCGATGCCATCACCCCGGGCATGCCGGGGGTGAACGCCTCGGGCCGGCTGGCCTACGAACTGCTGCCGCGGCTCTATCCGGGCATGCTGGCGCTGCTCTACTACCGCGCCGAGGTGATCCTGCGCGAGACGGCCATCCTGGGGATGCTGGGGGTAGCCACCCTGGGCTACTACATCGACGCGAACTTCGAGTACCTGCTGTTCGACGTGGCCTTCTTCCTGCTGCTGATCACTGCGGCACTCAACATCGCCGTGGACGCCCTCTCGCGACGGCTGCGCCCAAGGGAGACCGCCATCATCGACGACCCCTGTCAGCGCTAGCCTCCGCTCCGGCTAGCGGCCCGGCACCAGGGCAGTGACGGTGATCTCCACCTTCAACTCGTCGGCGGGCATGGGCGCGCAGACGCAGGTGCGGGCCGGGGCATGACCGGTCGGCACCCAGGCATCCCAGACGGCGTTCATGGCGGCAAAGTCATGGCTGTCCTTGAGGTAGATGGTCGCCGAGAGCAGCTGCTCGCGGTCGGAACCGATCTCGGCGAGCAGGCCATCGAGGCGCTTCAGCATGCTCTCGGTCTGCTCGGTGATGTCGCCGTGGCGAGCCTCGGGTCCCGCGACCTGGCCACATAGCCAGGCCATGCCATTGTGGATCACCGCGCGGCTCATGCGCGCCTTGGTGTCGTGTCGCTCGATGCTCATCGTGGTCGCTCTCCGTTGGTCAGGTTACCGCCGCGTCACGCGCGCGCGTCTCTCGGCGCAATCGATGCACTTCAGCACCAAGGGATCGCCTTCCAGGCGCCTGGCGCCGATCCATTCACCGCACTCGATGCACTCGCCAAACTCGCCCTTCTCGATGCGCGAGAGGGCCCCCGTGATGCGACGCAGGGCCAGCTGGCGACGCTGCTCCTCGGCCTTGGCCATGGCCTGCCCCTGCAGGGCATCCATCCGCGACAGTCGCCCCACCGAGGTCTGGTCCAGCATCACGGTGTCGCGGGATTCGCGGCTGGCATCGCTCTGCTCGAGCAACTCGGCGCGCAGCGCATGCAACCGCCTCACCACGGCGTCCATATCCAGCTCAGGATGATTCATCACCGCCTCCTCTTCCGGGAACGTCGGATCAGCTGGCACGCCATGCGTCAGCGTTCAGCTGTTACCCTAGGACGCTTTCGGCCGCTCGGCCTCGGGGGTTCCATCTTGCCACTGCGGCCCTGCGGCCGCACGTCCGTCAGGCCTGTCACGACACACCGGAGGTCACCATGGGTTACCGCACCCTGCTGCGGGATCATCGCGGGCTGCTGGGCATCGCCTTCCTGGCGATGTTCTCCTCGAGCCTGGGCCAGAGCTTCTTCATCGGCCTCTTCCAGGCGCCGATCTCCGAGCGGCTGGGCCTCACCGCCGGCCAGTTCGGCACCGCCTATGCCCTGGTCACCCTGATGGCCGGCTTCGCCATGCTGCGCTTCGGCCCGGTCATCGACTGGGTGGCGCCGCGGCGCTTCGCGCTGGTGGTGCTCGGCACCCTGTTCGGCGGAGTGGCGCTGCTCACCCTCTCGCCCTGGTGGATCACCGGGCTACTGGGGCTGGGCCTGGTGCGCCTGTGCGGCCAGGGGATGATGACCCACCTGGGCAACACCCTCGCCGGCCGCGAGTTCGTCAGCCTGCGCGGCCGCGCCCTGGGCCTGGTCGGCATGGGCATCATGCTGGGCGAGACACTGTTGCCACCGCTGATGGCGGCCCTGCTGGTCTGGCTGGGCTGGCGGCAGCTGTGGTGGCTGTTCGTGCTGGTGCTGGCGGTCCTCTGGGTGCCGCTGCTGCTGCGCGGCCCCTGGCCGAAGGCCCCGGGCAGGCGACCCGACCGGACCCGGCGCCAGGACGGTCCACGCCCCTTTCGCGAGCGGCGGTTCTGGCAGCTGCTGCCGCTGCTGATGATCCTGCCGGTGACGATGACCGGGCTCTTCATCTACCAGGCACGCATGACCGAGGACCTGGGCAGTACGCTGGGCGTCTATGCCCTGGCCCTGACCGGCATGGGACTGGCCAAGCTGCCCGGCGCCCTGCTGGGTGGGCGCTGGGTCGACCGACTGGGGCCGGTACGCCTGGCCAGGCTCTACCTGCTGCCCTTCGGCCTGGCCCTGATCGTGGCCATCAGCGTCGGCGGCCATACCGGCGTCTGGGCGTTGATGGTAGGCGGGGGGCTCGCCATGGGGGCCCAGGAGTCCATCGCCACCAGCCTGCTGGTGCGCCTGTGGGGCGCCGAGCACCTGGGCACGGTGCGCGCCACCCTGAGCGCCGCCATGGTCTTTTCCACCGGCATCGCCCCGGCGCTGCTGGGCATGGCGCTGGACCTAGGCGCCTCCTTCTCCCTGGTCCTGGTCGGCATGCTGGCGTTGCTGGTCATCGGCTGGGCGCTAGCCCAGGGCGTGCTGGCGAGCCCCGAGGCCCGGGGGGCCTGACGCGACGACGCCGGCCCGGAGGCCGGCGTCGTTTCCCACAGGCGAAGGCGATCAGCGCAGCAGCAGCACCGGGCCCTTGGCCTTGCGCAGCATGGAGGTGGTGGTGCTGCCCACCAGCAGGTGGCGGATGCGAGAGTGGCCGTAGGCCCCCATCACCAGCAGGTCGATGCCCTGCTCCTCCTGGTAGCCGTGAAGGGTGGCCTCCACCTCCCCGGCGCGGATGGCGCCCTCGGCCTCGTGACCTGCATCACGCAGCATCTTCAGCGCCCAGTCGAGCTGGGAGCGGTTGTCACCGGTCTCGGCACCGACGATCACCACGTGCACCGGGATACCGTCGAACAACGGGCTCTTGGCCAGCATCTCCACCCCCTTGCGGGTGGTCTTGCTGCCGTCGAAGGCGAGCATGACCTTCTCGGGCGTCATGAAGGCATCGGGCACCATCAGGATCGGCCGGTGCAGGGTGCGCACTACCCGCTCCAGATTGGAGCCCAGATGGTCGCTGGCCTGATGCGCTCCTTCGCCCCGCTTGCCCATCACCAGCAGGCGGATCTCGTCCTGCAACTCCTCGAGGGTCTCCACCAGGGTACCGTTGCGCTGGCGGCCGGCGGGCTCGGCCACGCCATCCTCGATGGCCCGCTCACGGGCCGCCTTGAGCATCAGCCGGCCCTGCTCCTGAGCCACCTTGGCCCGCTGCTCGTCCAGGTGGGAGAGCTCCTCGAGCAGGTGCTCCCGGGCCCCGAGCCCGATATTGCCGGAAAGGTCCGCCTCCGCGGTCTGGGGGTGGTTGTCCACCACGTGCAGGAAGGTCAGCGGGGCACCCAGCGCCAGGCTGGCCCAGGCGGCGTAGTCGCACACTCCTTCCGAGAACTTCGAGCCGTCGATGGCGGCCATCACCTGTTCTGTCATCGTCTTGTCCTGAAGCTGGCGTGTATGGTCATCTCTTCACGTTCTACATCATCCGTCCGGCGGGTCAATGGCCGCCCATCAGCTTCTCGACGGCCTCGGGGTCGTCATGCACCGCGTAGCGGTCGACGATGGTGGCGCTTGCCTCGTTGAGGCCGATCATTTCCACCTCGGTGCCCTCACGGCGGAACTTGATCACGATGCGGTCCAGCGCCTGGACGGCGGTGATGTCCCAGAAGTGGGCGCGTGACAGGTCGATGGTGACCTTCTCCACCGTCTCCTTGAAGTCGAAGGCATTGCCGAAGCGCTCGGAGGAAGCAAAGAACACCTGGCCCACCACCTTGTAGACCCGCGCGGTGCCCTCGTCGGTTTCCTCGCTGCCGATGTAGAGGATGTTGCCCACCTTGTTGGCGAAGTTCATGGCGGCGAGCAGCACGCCGACGAAGACGCCGATGGCCAGGTTGTGGGTACCCACGGTCACCACCACGGTGGCCACCATCACCATGTTGGTGCTCATCGGGTGCTTCTTGAGGTCCTTGATGGAGCTCCAGCTGAAGGTGCCGATGGAGACCATGATCATCACCGCCACCAGGGCCGCCATGGGGATCTGGGAAACCCAGTCGGCCAGGAACACCACCATCAGCAGCAGCGCCACACCGGCGATCAGGGTCGACATGCGACGGCGACCGCCGGACTTGATGTTGATCACCGACTGACCAATCATCGCGCAGCCCGCCATGCCACCAAGCAGCCCGGCGCCGATGTTGGCGATGCCCTGGCCCTTGCACTCGCGGTTCTTGTCGCTCCGGGTATCGGTCAGGTCATCGATGATGGTGGCGGTCATCATCGACTCCAGCAGGCCGACCACGGTCAGCATCAGCGAGTAGGGCAGGATGATCATCAGCGTCTCGAGGTTGAGCGGTACCTCGGGCCACAGGAAGACCGGCAGGCTGTCGGGCAGCTCGCCCATGTCGCCCACGCTACGGATCTCCATGCCGGTCAGCAGGTAGACGGCGGTGAGCACCACGATGCACACCAGCGGCGAGGGAATGGCCTTGCCGATCACCGGCACATAGGGGAAGCCGTAGATGATCGCCAGGCCGGCCAGGGTCATGGCGTAGACGTGCCAGGTCACGCCGGTCAGTTCCGGCAACTGGGCCATGAAGATCAGGATCGCCAGGGCGTTGACGAAGCCGGTGACCACCGAGCGCGAGACGAAGCGCATGAGGTCGGCGAGCCTGAGATACCCCGCGATGATCTGCAGCACACCGGTGAGCAGGGTGGCGGCCAGCAGATACTCCAGGCCATGCTCCTTGACCAGGGTGATCATCAGCAGCGCCATGGCGCCGGTGGCCGCGGAGATCATGCCGGAGCGCCCGCCGGTGAAGGCGATGATCACGCAGATCGCGAAGGAGGCGTAGAGGCCCACCTTGGGGTCGACGCCGGCGATGATGGAGAAGGCGATGGCCTCGGGGATCAGCGCCAGGGCCACGACGATACCCGCCAAGGTGTCGCCCTTGAGGTTGGAGAACCAACTCAGTTTCATTTTTTCGTACATGCTGCGGTCCAGTCAGGGGGTGTGGAGAGCCGTGAGGCGTCGAGCTCCTGTCGTTTACATGCCCTCCCCGGCACCCTAGTCGGGCGCTGTTGCCGATGGCGGACTCAGGAGAAGGCGGAAATCGCAAGCAGAGTGGCGCACAGGGGCGCCCGGGACATCAGCGTGATGTCGAGCGATGACGCACCGATGACGGTGGGATCGCCGGGAGGTAGGAAGGGGTGCGCTAGGGCGGCGTGGCCAGCCCTGCCAGGGGAGTCATCATGTTCTGCGGGTTCCCTTGCTCTTTATCAAGGATGCACCATCAGACGAAAGTCCAACGGGTGCGTACGACAAGAGCGCTGGATTCTAGCAGAACATATGCTGCGGTGCATTCCGGCGCGCGGTCGCCAAGGGATGCCACGACCGCCAGGCCGTGGCAGGGCGTGATCAGGAGGCGTCGGTATCGTCCGGCGTGGCTCCGCCAGTACGGGCCCTGGCCGCGGGTGAGGCCTTCATCTGCCGGAAGGCTTCCACCAGATCGATAGGCAGCGGCACCACGATAGTCGAGGCGTTCTTGTTGCTCATGTCGCTCATGGTCTGCAGGTAGCGCAACTGCAGCGCGGCGGAGTTCTCTGACATCACGTTGGCCGCCTCGACAAGCTTCTTGGAGGCCTGCAGCTCACCCTCCGCGTGGATCACCTTGGCGCGTCGCTCGCGCTCGGCCTCGGCCTGGCGCGCGATGGCGCGGATCATGCTCTCGTCGAGGTCGACGTGCTTGATCTCCACGTTGGCCACCTTGATGCCCCAGCTCTCGGCGGAACTGTCGATGATCTCCTGGATGTCGTCGTTGAGCTTGTCGCGCTCGGAGAGCATCTCGTCGAGGTCATGCTTGCCGAGCACCGAGCGCAGCGTGGTCTGGGCCAGCTGGCTGGTGGCATTGACGAAGTTCTCCACCTGGATGATCGCCTTCTCCGGGTCCACCACCCGGAAGTAGAGCACCGCATTGACCTTGACGGTGACGTTGTCCTGGGAGATGACGTCCTGCTCGGGCACGTCCATGGTGATCACCCGCAGGTCGACCACCTCCATCTTCTGGATGCCGGGAATGATGATCAACAGGCCCGGCCCCTTTACCGCCTGGAAGCGGCCGAGGAAGAACACCACCCCGCGCTTGTATTCGGGCAGGATACGGATCGACGCTGCCAGCAGCATGAGCAGCAGGACGACCGGAACGAGATAGGAAATCCACATGGCTTGCTCTCCTTCGATGTGTCCGGCGATGGCTGGCGCCGGAGATCTTGCCAGCGTCTCATGACGAGGCGTCGAGCGGCTCCACCTCCAGGGTCAGGCCGTCGACCGCCGTCACGCGTACCGCCTGACCCCGGGTCAGCGGCCGCGTACTGCGGGCATTCCAGCGCTCCCCCATCAGCCGCACATGGCCTTGTCCCGCGAAATCCTCGAGTGCCTTGGCCTCGCTGCCGACGAGCTCTTCCTGACCGGTCCGGGGCACGCGACGGCGCAGCCCGATGAAGCGGGTCATCACCCACAGCATCAGACCCGCCGCCAGCAGGGCGATGCCGCCGATCATCGGCAGCGAGATGTTCAGGTTGTCCGCGTCCATCAGCATCACCGATCCGATCACGAAGGCGACGATGCCGCCTATCCCGAGAATGCCGAAACTGGGCATCAGTGCCTCGCCCACGATCAGCCCCAGCCCCACCAGGATCAGCGCCAGGCCGGCATAGTTGACCGGCAGTACCTGGAAGGCGAACAGCGCCAGCAACAGCGAGATGATGCCGATGGTCCCCGGCACCAGGCTGCCCGGATTGGACAGCTCGAAGATCAGCCCGTAGAAGCCGATGATCATCAGGAAGTAGGCGACATTGGGATTGGTGATCACGGCCAGCAGCTTGGTCCGCCAGTCCGGATCGAAGCGCTCGACGGCAAGATCGGCGGTCGCCAGGGTACGCTCGCCGTCCTCCATCACCACCGTGCGCCCGTCGATCTGGGTCAGTAAATCTTCCAGGCCAGTGGCCACCACGTCGATGACGTTCTGTTCCAGGGCCTCCCGGTCGGTAAGGTTGACCGCCTCGCGCACGGCCTGCTCCGCCCAGTCGGCATTGCGACCGTGGCGCTCGGCGAGCGAGCGGATATAGGCCACCGCGTCCTCCAGCACCTTGCGCTCCATGGCCGTCTCGCCACGCCGTCGGTCGTCGCCGCCGGCCTCTTCGCTGGTCTCGCCTTCGCTGGCGGGCGCTTCGCCATCGGCGTTCCCCTCGTTTCCCGTCGCCGGCTCGTCGGTATCCTCGGCCTCCTGTGCCCGGGCGTCGCCCTCTCCACCGTCATCGTCATCGCCGAGTCCAGGCAGGCCACCGCCGCCGATCTGCACCGGAGTCGCCGAGCCGAGATGGGTGGCCGGCGCCATGGCCGCCACGTGGCTGGCGTAGAGCAGGTAGGTCCCGGCGCTGGCCGCCCGGGCACCCGCCGGCGAGACATAGATGGCCACCGGCACGCTGGAGGTGAGCATGGCGCGGATCATCGAACGCATCGAGGCATCGAGGCCGCCGGGTGTGTCCATCTCCACCACGACCAGCTCGGCATCGCGCTCCTCGGCGAGTTCCAGGCCACGCTGGAAATAGTCGCTGATGGCCGGCCCGATGGCATCGTCGACCGTCATCACCAGAGCGATTCGCTCGCCCTGCTGCGCTTGCACCTGCCAGGCTAGCAGCGCACCGAGCGCCAGACACAGCAGGCTTACCAGCATCAGGATGCGCCCGGCCATGCCCCTGCGATCTGGATTCGTCATCTCGTGCTCGCCCTCCAGTGCCTTTCCCTGAGAACCTCATCGGGGAGCAGTGGTTCAGTCTTTACCGATATCAGCGTAGGCAGTGGACCCGGAGGCGACAACAGCCTGCCTCCAGTCGAAGGGGTTGAGGTGGCTTCATCGCAGTCAGCCGATGTCGGGCCCGCCAGCTGGCGGACCCGGGGACGATGGCAGAGTGCAGAGGGAAGAGATGAGGGCGTTCAGCGCCGCAAGCCGGGCTCAGAGGTCATGCGGTTCGCCGGCAACGCGCTTCTGCACCTCCACCATGTAGGCCGCCAGAGACGTCAGCTCCTCGCTGCCCCACTCGAGAGGCTCGGCCGCCATCGGCGCCACCATGCAGATCTGCACCATCTCGTCGGCGTGCACTTCCGACATCCCGAACTGGTTGGCGGCCATCGCCACCTGATGGGGGAAGGGTTGCTCGAATGTCGAGTTGTAGCCCATGTCCTGACCGTCACTGCCGTGGCAGCTCGCGCAGGCAAGGCCGTTGCTGCTCAGGGAGGTGTCGTAATAGAGCTCCTCGCCGCGAGCCAGCATTTCCTGGGGATTGTCGCCGGTCTCGCTATAGGCCGGCGAATACCCCTCGGGCCTGGCCACTGCGGCGCTGGCGCCGCCCTCGGATTCTCCTTCCGCCTCACCTTCGGCTTCTCCTTCCGCTTCTCCTTCCGCTTCACCCTCTGCCTCGGCCTCGCCTTCTGCCTCGCCCTGGGCGTCTCCCTCGGCTTCGCCCTGCGCCTCGGCGGCCCCCTCTGCATGGTTGCTGGCCAGCACCAGGGACGCATCGGAGGGCGAGGCAACGTCGGCAACGGCCGCGTCATCGCCTGCGGAGGCGTGAAGGACGGCACCCCCCGCCACCAGGGCGAGCAGCGGGGCCGTGTAGGTCAGTTGCCGATTCAGACGGCCCAGGAGCTTGCGGCGTTTATCGTCATGCTGTGACATATTGTTCACCTTCGCTTGTGTCCATCCAGGAGATATCCGGAGCCCTCGCTCCACCGTTACCCCACAACGGTTCCCCTATGTCGATGTCGATGTCCCAGGCTTACAGCCTGCCGACATGCAGCAGGCCATCGGGGGCTGCCGGGGAAGACGCCCCCGGTATGTAAGGAAAACCTTGCGCCGCACGACCATCCATCACCGACCGCCACAACATCACCCGAGGAGCGTCATGCCGGATATTGCTGTTCGCCCCGCTTCGCCACAGGCCCGACCGGACCTCTGCCATCCCCTGGCAGTGGCCCTGCGCCACGGCGGTCATGACGCGGACATTCAGGCCATGTACCCGATGGCCGATACGGGTCTTGCCCATCACCATGTGTGGCTCGAGCGGGAACAGATCGACTGGGTGGCGCGACTACCCAAGCAGAGCCAGATGCGACTCGACCCCGCCGCCAACCTCGACTACCAGGCGGCCTGCTTTGACCGGGCCAGCCAGGGCGGCCATGCCCCCTCCCTTCACGGCATCCTCCCACCCGGCCCGGCGCTGCCCCGTGGCGGGCTGCTGGTCAGTGCCATCCGCGGTCGCCCGGCGAGGCTCCCGGATGACCTTCCCGACATCGCCGAGGCGCTGGCCAGCTTCCATGTACTGGACGTGCCCGATGCCGAGGCACGCCCGCCACTGCTGTCACCCGCCGACCCCTGGGCGGCGATGCTCGAGGAGGTCAGGGATCAGGCCCGCTTCCTCGACCAGGCCGGACTGGATGCCGACGCCCGAGGGCTGATCGAGGCCGAGCTGGCCGCCCTGCCGGAACGCCTGCCTCCCGGGCCTGGCGCCGAGCCCCGACTGATCAGTTTCGATGCCCATCCCGGCAACTTCCTGGTCACCGAGTCCGGACGCGCGGTGCTGGTGGACCTGGAGAAATGCCGCTACGGCCTGGCGGGCTTCGACCTGGCTCACGCCAGCCTCTACACCTCCACCACCTGGGACCTGCAGAGCCGCGCCGAACTGCTCCCCGCCGAGGTGGCCGCCTTCTACCGTCACTGGATCGCCGCCACGGGCTTCGACGGAGAGGCCGCCACGCTGCTGGCAAGCCGGCGGGCCATGTGGCTCTGGTCGCTGACCTGGTGCGCGAAGTGGCGAGCCAGTAACCTTCGCTCCCGGGACGCCCATGCCCGCGGCGAGGACTGGTCCGCCGAGCTGAGCGACGATGCCCTGATCGCCCACGTCCGCGACCGGGTCGACCACTACCTTTCCGGGGCCGTGATCGAACATGTGCGGCAAGAGAGTCGCGTGCTGGCACGCCTGCTCTCTGCCCCTGCTGACGATTGAACCGTGCCCTCTCGACCGACCCTTCACGCTGTCTCCCCAGAAAAGAGGAACCCTGCGATGCGCGCTCCTTTCCCCCGGCTCGCCGCCCTTCTGCCGGCACTGCTGCTCACGTCCACGGGCCTCGCGGCCGCGCCCGACCCGTCGGACTGGGAGGCCGTGCTCGACGAGGCGCGCAGCCAGACGGTCTACTGGTATGCCTGGGCCGGTGAGCAGCGCACCAACGACTATATCGACTGGGTCGCCGGGCGGGTCGAGGAGCAGTTCGATATCGAACTCACCCACGTCAAGGTCGGCGACACCGCGGAGGCGGTTTCCCGGGTGCTGGCGGAAAAGCAGGCCGACAACCATGACGACGGCAATGTCGACCTGATCTGGATCAATGGCGAGAACTTCGCCACCATGAAGGCCAACGACCTGCTGTTCGGTCCCTTCGCCGAGGCGCTGCCGAACTTCGCACTCACCCACCCCGAGCACAATCCCGAAGTGGTCACCGACTTCACCCTGCCCACCGAGGGGTACGAGTCCCCCTGGGGCCGGGCACAGATCACCTTCTACTACGACAGCGACGAGGTCGCGGCGCCCCCGCAGGATATCCAGGCCCTGCTGGAATGGGCCGAGGCCAACCCCGGGCGCTTCACCTACCCGCGGATTCCCGACTTCACTGGCAGCACCTTCCTGAAGCAGGCCCTGATCGCTCTGACCGACGAGGACGACGCGCTCTACGCACCGGTCGACGAGAGCGACTTCGCGGCCATCACTGCCCCGCTGTGGGAGTATCTTGACGCGCTCCACCCCCACCTGTGGCGCAGCGGTCGACAGTTCCCTGCCACCGGGCCCGAGATGCGCAGCCTGATGGGCGACGGTGAACTGGCGATGGCCTTCACCTTCACCCCCTCGGAGCCGGCGGCGGCGGTCGCCGACTTCGAACTGCCGCCCAGCACGCGCAGCTATGTACCCCAGGACGGCACCCTGGGCAACGTGCACTTCGTGGCCATCCCCTTCAACTCGCCCCACAAGGCCGGCGCCATGGTGGTCGCCGACTTCCTCCTCTCGCCCGAGGCCCAGGCACACAAGCAGGACCTTGCCGTCTGGGGGGATCGCACCGTGCTCGACGTGGCCCGCCTCGATGACGACAGCCGGGCCCTGTTCACCCTGGACGAGCGCAACCCGGCGATGCTGCCCGCTGGCGCCCTGCAGCAGACCCTGCCCGAGCCGCACCCCAGCTGGATGACGGCCCTGCAGGATGCCTGGCAGGCCCGCTACATCGGCAACTGATGGCGAGACACCGCGACCCGACTGCTCCCGCGACGAGGCCCGCTCGATGATGCTGCGCCTGGCCCCCGTGCTGCTCGTCGCGCTGCTGGTCGCCCCGATCCTGGCCGGCCTGGGCATGGCCCTGCTGCCGGCCTTCGGCTACCTGCCGGCCCTGGGCGGGGATAGCCTGTCGCTCGCCCCCTGGCGGGCCCTGTTCGCCGAGCCCGGCATCTGGCGCTCGGCCACCATCAGCCTTGCCAGCGGATTGCTCGCTACCGCCATCTCGCTGGCGGTGGTCTTGCTCTACCTGGCCGCCGCGACCGGCAGCCGGCTCGACCGCTGGATCCGGCGACTGGTCTCGCCGCTGCTCTCCATTCCCCATGCCGCCGCGGCCTTCGGCCTGGCCTTCCTGATCGCCCCCTCGGGGCTGGTCGCGCGACTCGCCTCGCCAGGGCTGACCGGCTGGGAGCGTCCACCGGACCTGCTGATCGTCCAGGATCCCTGGGGGCTCTCCCTGATCGCGGGGCTGGTGATCAAGGAGATTCCCTTCCTGCTGCTGATGAGCCTGGCGGCCCTGCCCCAGCTCGACCCCGAACGGCGCGTCGCCATGGCCCGCTCGCTGGGCTACCGCCCGACCCTGGCCTGGTGGAAGGTGGTCGCCCCGTCGCTCTACCCGCTGATCCGCCTGCCGGTCTACGCGGTGATCGCCTACGCCTCGTCGGTGGTGGATGTGGCGATGATCCTCGGCCCCACCCTGCCACCGACGCTGGCCGTCTCGATCCTCGGCTGGTTCAGCGACCCCGACCTCGACAAGCGCTTCCTGGCCTCGGCCGGCGCGATCCTGCAGCTCGGCGTCACCGCCACGGCACTGGCGATCTGGTGGGGACTGGAGCGGCTCGTGGCCAGGCTGATGGGCGGCTGGATCGCCCGCGGCGGACGGCGCCGGGGCGAGACGGGGCTGCATGTCGCCGGCAAGCTGTGGATCCTGCTGGCCACGGTGATCGCCTTCTTCGGCATCGCCGGCCTGGCGATCCACTCCGTGGCGGGCTTCTGGCGCTTCCCCGACGCCCTGCCGGGAAGTTTCACCGCCGCACACTGGGCCCGGGTCCTGCCCTCGCTGGCCGGGCCGGTCGCCTCGACGGCGCTGATCGCCCTGTGCGCGACGCTGCTCGCCATGGTCCTGGCCCTGGCGGCACTGGAAAACGAGCAGCGGACCGGCCGACACCCCTCGCGGGCCCTGTGGCTGCTCTACCTGCCGCTGATCGTCCCGCAGATCGCCTTCCTGTTCGGCCTGGCGGTGGTGATGGAACAGCTCGGCACCCGACCGACCCTCGCCCTGGTCGCCTTCGGCCACCTGCTGTTCGTGCTGCCCTACGTCTTCCTCTCGCTTTCGGAGGCCTATCGGCGCTTCGACCCGCGCTGGTCTCGGCTGGCGCTGACGCTGGGCGCCTCGTGCAACGGTGCCTTCTGGCGCGTGCGTCTGCCGATGCTGCTGGCCCCGATCCTCACCGCCCTGGCCGTGGGGCTGGCGGTCAGCATCGGCCAGTATCTGCCCACCCAGCTGCTGGGGGGAGGACGGGTGACCACCGTCACCACCGAGGCCGTCTCGCTGGCCGCCGGCGGCAACCGCCGGGTGATCGGCGTCTGGGCACTGGTTCAGGCCTGTCTGCCCCTGGCGGGTTTCATCCTCGCCGTCGGCCTGCCCAGGTTGCTATGGTCGAGGCGGCGCGGCATGCAAGGAGCCCCATGAACGCCACCCATCGACTCGAACTTCGTGATATCTGCATCCAGCTGGGCGACCAGGTCCTGGTGGAGCTCGATGCCGAGATCGGCCCCGGCGAGGTCCTCACCGTCATGGGACCCTCCGGCTCGGGCAAGTCGACCCTGCTCGCCTATCTCGCCGGCTTCCTGGCGCCCGAGTTCCGGGCCGGAGGCCAGGTGCTGCTCGACGGCCACGACATCAGCGGCCTGCCGGCCGAGCGGCGCGGCATCGGCCTGCTGTTCCAGGATCCGCTGCTCTTCCCCCACCTCTCGGTAGCCGGCAACCTGCGCTTCGGCATGCCCAGGGACAGTACCGACAAGGCCGCGCGGGTCGACAAGGCCCTGGCAAACATCGGCCTCGCCGGGTTCGGCGACCGGGACCCGGCCACCCTCTCCGGCGGCCAGAAGGCCCGGGTGGCGCTGATGCGCCTGCTGCTGTCGGCCCCCTGTGCGGTGCTGCTCGACGAACCCTTCTCGAAGCTCGACACCCACCTGCGCCATGAGATGCGCCGGCTGGTGTTCGACCGCCTGCGCGAGGCCGGCCTGCCCAGCCTGCTGGTGACTCACGATGGTGAAGACGCCGAGGATGCCGGTGGGCGGGTGATCGAACTGTCCCACTGAGCCTCTTGGCCCCCTGACCCGAGACGGGCTCAGGCCGGTTCCTGCCAGTGCAGCTCGTGGGGGTCGAAGCCCCCTACCAGCCCGGGCTTGACGACCTCGAACCAGGGGGAAAGATCGAAATCGCGGGGGGTGAACAGCGTATGGTGGCGGCGCTGGAACACCCTCGCCTCGCCCGCAACGGTGATCGGTAGGATCGGATAGCGAATCGACTGGAAGGCCTCGGCGATCAGGGTCGAACAGATGGCCCGGGTCGGATCGCCGCTGCCCAGCCCGAGCATGTGCCGTCGCCAGGGCGTGGGCACGGGGGGCAAGGGCAGCAGGTAACGGGCCAGGTCGAGGATGTTGCGCAGGTCGTAGCGGTGACCCACGCGCCCGCAGGCAAAGGCGATCAACCGCTCGAGGTCCTGACGCCCCAGGCCTACCGGCCGGCAGATGCGCAGCGGATAGCCCTCGAACTCATCGAATCCCACCACACGCACCCCCTCCGCCAGGTCGGCCTCGACAAAACCGCCGCCCCGGACCGAGGCTGCCGACCCCGCACAGCCGCCCTCGCCGACATAGAGGGCGGCATGGGACCAGGTGGACTGCGTCAGGTACTTGATCACCGTGCTGATCCTCGAGGAGCCCTCGACCAGCAAAACATCACCGGGCTCGAGACATGCCTGCACGCCCTCGTCGACGGGTAACTGGGGGCTGAGCCAGGGTCTGGGGCAGGAGAGCCAGCACCCGAGGCCATAACCACAGCGTTCAAGCATGTTGGACATCGATGGGGCCCTCCGGCGACTCAGGAGATGGATGACGCCAGGGCGAGCCACCAGGCGTGAAGAAGCCTCATGACCTGCCCTTCTCTTGTCCCCGGCATCGGCGGCTCTGCGTTTCTGTCGTATCGTCGGAAGACGCCTTACAGGAGCGGCAGCCACCGCCATCTTGTAAGGCCGAGGCGGATGATCCGACCCAAGGCATCACAGCACCGATACGCGCATCAGGAGGACCGTCGGCATGCCGGAAACGCCGAGGCTCAGCATCATCATCCCGACACTGGACGAAGCGGCCACCATCGAGGAGTTGCTGACCCGTCTGACGCCCTGGGAGGCCGACGGCGTCGAGATACTGGTCGTGGACGGGGGCAGCCTCGACGATACGGTGAGCCGGGCCTGCCCCCTGGCAACAAGGGTACTGCGTCGAGCGTCTGGCCGAGCCCGACAGATGAATGCCGGGGCTCGCGAGGCCCGCGGACGACACCTGCTGTTCCTGCATGCCGATACGCGACTCCCCCCGCGCGCCGACCTGTCGATCGCGTCGGCCCTGTCAGGCCAGTGCGTGTGGGGCCGCTTCGATGTCCGTCTGGAAGGGAGGCATCCGCTGCTGCCCGTGATCGCCGGCGCCATGAACCTGCGCTCACGCCTGACGGGCATCGCCACCGGCGACCAGGGGCTGTTCATGACCCGGGAGGCCTTCGACGCCGCGGGCGGCTTTCCCGACCAGCCGCTGATGGAGGACATCGAGATGTCGCGGCGACTCAAGCGGCAATCGCCGCCGGCCTGCCTGCGCGCCAGGGTGACGACCTCGGGACGGCGTTGGGCGCGAGAGGGTGTCTGGCGGACCCTGCTGCTGATGTGGCGACTGCGCTGGCGCTACTGGCGGGGGGCGTCGGCGGATGTCCTGGCCCGGGAATATCGCCATGTCCGCTGACACCCGCGGCCAGGCGCCCCTGGCGATACTCGCCAAGGCTCCGATTCCGGGACAGGTGAAGACGCGCCTGATGCCGGCCCTGGGCGCCGAGGGCGCCTGCCGGCTGCACGAGCGGCTGCTGCGGCATGCGGTGGGCACTGCCCTCGCGGCGACCTCGCCGCAACGCATCACCATGTGGACGGCACTGGATCATGCCCACCCCATGTTCCAGGAACTGGCCGACCGGCATGGCATCAGGCTTCGTGCTCAGCCCGAGGGCGACCTGGGAGAGCGTATGTACCACGCCCTTCAGGCCATGGACGCGCCGGGAGTGCTGATCGGCAGCGACTGTCCGGCGCTCACCCCTGCGCTGCTCAAGCGCTGCCAGGCGGCCCTGACGGACGCCGACGCCGTCTTCCTGCCGGTGGAGGATGGCGGCTATGCGCTGGTCGGGGTCCGACGAGCCGACCACCGCCTCTTCGCCGCCATCGACTGGGGCACGAACCGCGTCATGGCACAGACGCGCGATCGCGCCGATGAGCTGGACTGGCGGCTGGTATGTCCCGCCCGCCTCTGGGATGTGGACAGGCCCGAGGACCTCGATCGGCTGGTGAATCATCCCCACCTGATCTCGATGACCGGCGGCCGTTATCGATGACCCGGCATGCCGGACCCATCACCCATGGTCGGGAATAAGCCTGATCATCTCCACATCATCTCCTACGTCGATGGAAGGAAACCTCCTGACATAAGAAACAAAGGACATCGATCACTCAAGGAGTAACGGATCATTCCTGTCAACCACATACTTGCCACCAAGCATCGAAAACCCGACATTCTTTACAAGGAAAATCAGCAGGATTCCTGACGACAGTGACGCCAGTTTTCCTGTCGGAAACCTTGCGATTCCTGTAAGGAAAGCCTGACTTGAACGACTCACCCGGGAGATCCTGTACCCTGGCTGACACCAGCTGCTAGACTTTGCCTGAATCCGGTCCAAGCATCAGCATAGGGAACGAGGGACTCATAGATGAACGAAAAAGAAGATAGGCTACAGAGACTTACAGCTGTCAGGCCACGACTGGTCTCCTTCGCCCTCATGCACTTGCGTGATCGAAGCCAGGCCGAGGACGCCGTACAGGAGGCAATGATGTCGGCCATCGAAAAGAATGAAAGCTTTGCCGGACGATCCGGTTACGAGACCTGGGTCTTCGGCATCCTCAAATACAAGATCCTCGATGCTATGCGCGTACAGAAGCGTCATGGACGCTGGCAGCCCCTCGAGGATGAGGACGACGACGACGCCATCGACCGACAATTCCAGCAGAATGGCCGCTGGCAGGAGAGTGCTCGCCCTTCCAGTTGGGGTGAGCCCGAGGCAGCTTTCGAGACCGAGCACTTCTGGCAGGTCTTCGATGCCTGCATGATCGCCCTGCCGGAAAACGCCGCCAGGGTGTTTTCCCTGCGCGAGCTGATGGGGCTCTCCACCGACGATATCTGCCGGGAGCTGGACATCAAGGAGAACAACTGCTGGGTGATACTGCATCGCGCCCGGCTGCGACTCAGGGCCTGCATCGAAAAGGGCTGGCTTAAGGAGGAAACGGCATGATGATGTGCAAGGAAGCGACCCGCCTGATGTCTCTCAAGCAGGACCGCCCTCTCACCTTCCAGGAACGGGTATCCCTGAGGTTACACCTTTCCATGTGCGGCGCCTGCCGAGAGTGTGACAGACAGTTCACGCTGCTTCATGAGGCCGGCAGGCGATTCGGCCCGGAACTTGACCCCGAGCGGGACGATCACGGGCACTGAGGCCCGTCAATCTTTCACAGTCTGGCCTCACTGGCCTGCGGCAGCGTTTGCCACGCCCTCCAGTACACCGGCGACCTTGTCCAGAGGCAGGTCGCACTCCTCCAGTGAATGGCGCTCGGCCAGGTAGTGTGGCGAATTCCACTCCAGCCTGACGCCCTCGTCGGTCTCCCGCACCACCATCTTTTGGGGCAGGTCCAGCGCCATGCTTCCCTGGCACTGCATCATCGGCGTACCCACCTGCGGATTTCCGAAGATGAAGGTACGGGTCGCCGGCAACGAGAGCCCCACGCCCTCCGCATTGGCGGTGTGATCGACAACGGTCATCAGGGTCAGTCCCTTGTCCTCGATGGCCTCACGAAGCCGCTCCTCGACACGCTCGATATCGTCGCTCGACTGCAGGTGCATCACCCCATGCTCTTCCGCCTGCACCACCAGCGGTACAGCCACGAACATGGCAATGGCCGTCCAGATCAGCGTCTTGCGCATGGAATCTCCTCACTTTCAGCGAATGTCCTCTCAGGATGGCCAAGACCCCCGCACAAGGCAAGAAACCCGGGCCTGAGGGATCAGGTCCGGGGTCAGTTGCTCTAGGGCAGGGGATCAGTTCCACCAGTAGCGCAGGGCTTCTCGCGTCTGCTGCCATTCGTCATCTGACCGGCGATGCTGCCCTTCTCCACGTTGACTCACCTCCCTGTCGCGCCGCTGATCGATGGCATTTTCCGCCTGAATGGCCGAGCTTTTACTTTTCTCTTGCAACGCCTGACGACGCTTCTCCTGATACTCGGAGTCCATCGCCATCAGGGGGCCGGCACTCAGCATCAAGGCCATCATGGCCAATGATACGGTTCGAATTTTCATGGCTACACCTCGTGACTCTCGGCTAGTAAAAGACCTTTAATCAGGTCTTGATACTTGGTGCACTGGAGGCCATCATCCTTACGATACATCCAAAAAAGAGACGCCATTCAAGAAAATAAAGCGGAAGAACCTTATCACTTTATGACGTAACGAGGAGATGAATCCGGCTCTATCACGGTAAGACTTCGCCTTCTCTTCATCACATGACGAAACCCTTTTTCCGTGATGACGTTACACGACATTCGAGACACCACCGATCCGACCCAGGGCGCTTGACATACGTGGAGTGACTTTTCCCATGACCAGATCCTTTTCCCCCTGCTGCCTGCTAACCTTGACGACACTGGTCGCAGGGCCGGTCATCGCAGCAGATGACCTGATCTTCTCGCCGGATGATATTCACTCATGGCCGACACGAAATTTCGAGGGCGAGACCGAGTACCTGGTCATCGAGCGGCAAGGCACTCGGCTCCTCCAGGCCAGCGCCCGGCAGCAGGCCTCGGCGAAATACCTGGAACGCGAGATCGACCTTCGCGAGACGCCTTACCTGCATTGGTGCTGGCAGGTATCAGGAATACATGAGGGGCTCGACGAGACACGAAAGTCGGGTGACGATTACCCGGCCAGGGTCTATGTGGCTCGCAAGACGGGGCTGCTGCCCTGGCAGGTCGAGTCGGTGAACTACGTGTGGGCCTCGAGCCAGCCTGCCGGCACGGACTGGCCCAATGCCTTTACCTCACGCGCCCAGCTGTTGGCCCTGCAGAGTGGTGAAGCGCGCGTGGGCGAATGGGTGGCGGAAGTGAGGGATGTCCGCGAGGACTATCTGCGACTCTTCGGGAGTCGCCCGGACAGCATCGATGGCCTCGCCCTGATGAGCGACGGCGACAATGCCGGGGTGGATGCCACGGCCTGGTTCACGCATCTGGCATTTTCCGCGAGTCCCGAACCGCCCGACTGTCCCTGACCCCGGACGGCGATACCCGACCGGTGGCCGCGTATCGCCACTCATCAGCTACAACGACGACATGCTTCCCAGCTGACCGGGCCCGGGCGTTGCCTGGCCGCATCCAGGGACAGTCGGTCCTCTTCCCGGAAGGCCATCACCACAAGACTAGCGGCAAAGATGATCAGGGAAGGATAGAAGAGGGCATTCGTGCCCTCCAAGCACCATCCCCAGGGATCGATGATCGAGGCACTAACCGCGACCAGCGACGCCGCGTTGAAGATCAGCTGAAGAGGATATACCCAGCGCCTGACCAGGCCGATGACCACCAGCAGGCCGACCAGCATCTGGACGGCACCCGCCAGTGGCAGCAGGGTCTCGCTCGCCATGAGTCCACCATAGAAATTGTCGGCGATGGCGAGGCCATGCTCGACATTGACGATCTTGTCGACTCCCCAGATCAGCAGCAAACCGCCCAGCGAGATCCTCAACAGCAGCAGGCTCAACGTCTTGGTCATCTTTCTTCCTCGATACTCCATGGTGGATTCGACGTTCCTGACATGGCACGCCAGTGAGACGCCGCCACTCGGTCGCCGAGGCCGGCGTGTCCTTACACAAGGAAGTCGGCCGGACCGGGCAAGTGTCCGATCGTCCTGGCTCGGGGGTCGGGAAATGAAGATGCGGTGGCGCAATCACCGCTGCAGGATATGGCCGACCCGCCGTCGTGACCGTCCTGGAGGAGCGGCCGCAGTTGGCCGAACGAGGGAGGGGGTTGCGACGCGTCAGCGCCTCAAGTGCCCGAGGTGACGCTCGATCCGGTCACTCCGATTCCTCGGTGGCACGCTTAGCAATGGCAGCGAACAGGGTGTCGAGTTCGCGACCCACCGTTTCCAGTTCCTCGCCGGCCGCGTCCACGTAGGGTTCGAGCAGATGCGTCGGCGTCTTCCAGGAGAGCGTGGCGCTGCCTTCCTCATTTTCGGTGACATAGAAGCGCATGGGGGCCTCGATCATCGCCGGGACGCTCAGCCGCAGGATCCGAACCGCATAGTCGTTGCGAAACACGCCCACGACCCGGTTGCCGGGGATGGTGACCCCCCGGTTTTCGGCGGCATCGGTAGGCCCGGCCTCGGTGACCACGAACAAGCCCTCGGCCTCGACCGCCTCCCGCAGGGCTTCCAGCAGGTCGTCATAGGCAAGCGAGGTGGGCATCACCTGCCACCCCTGGTCAGGCCAACGGGGTTCGGCGGTGACCGGGGCTGCCAGGATCAGCGCCAGCAGCCATGTTGCCAGTATCGCGCGCTTCATCAGGCACTCCTCCGCGAGAGTGGCGCCTGCTCCTCGGACGCCCGCCGCCAGTGGCGAAGCGTGGAGGGATGCACTCCGAACGACTCGGGCAGATGGATACCCGACTGCTCGGCCAGCAGGGCAATGATCGCCATGTGGTGAATGCTGTGACTGGTCAGGAAGGCAAGCTCGCGGTTCAGGCTTGACGCCAGGGAGAGCCGCTCGTCGTCCATGGGATAGGCCAGGGTGAGCGCGTCCGGTGAAGGCCCGCTGCCCAGCAACGACAGCCGAGCCTCGACGGCGGCCAGATGGCTCGCGGCTTGCTGCGGCCATTGCTCGAGGGCCTCGTCGCGTTGGCGCTGTTCGTAGTCAATGACCTCTGCTCCTCGGTCGAGGCCGTCAAGGAGGGCATCGTAATGATCGATGATGTGACGAACATGCTTGCCCAGGGTGTGACGTCCGTGCTCGCCGAATGCCTCTCGATAGCGTTCAGGGGTAAGGGCCGCGACCATGCCCCTCAGCTGGGCAAGGGTCAGCAGATTCTCCTCGACGAGACGCGCCGTGGCAGGAGAAGGCCGGGAGTGACGTGATGTCATGACAAGAGTCCTGTGAGTTCCACTGTGGGTTACGTCAGGGGATCGCCTGAAGCGGCAGAGGGAAGAAGCCAGGCCGCCACCGTGGTGACGGACCTGGTCTCCCGCTGATGGGGAAGGAAGGGCTCACCCCTCGCCTTCGCCCTCGCCTTCTGCTTCACCTTCGCCTTCTGCTTCGCCTTCCGCTTTGCCCTCGCCCTTTTCCATGTCTTCGTACTCACCTTCTGCCTTGGCTTCACCCTCGGCGCCACCCTCGGCGCCACCCTCGGCGCCACCCTCGGCGTGGGCCTCGGCAAGCATCAGGGGAGCCTCCTGGCCATTGGTATAGCTCAGCTCGGGGGACGTCTCGCTGGCCACGGCCTGGAACGCCGCTCCGCTGGCGACCAGGGCGAGTGCCGGTGCCGTGTAGCCCAGCTGACGGCTGAGGCGACTCAGCAGGCTACGACGCTTCTCGTCTTGCAGTGTCATGATCATGACCTCCTTGATACAGGGTGGGCGACATGCCAGGCATGTCGTCTTGCCGTGACGCCGGCCCGTGACCGGCTTCTTCAACGGCGATGCCGGGGGCATCACCGGTTGCTCATGCCCTTGTTACCCCCTCGCCATGGCGGGAGGGTTGACCGAAGGGGCGATTTCTATCCGGGTGACCAGCCATTCGGCCAGTGACGCGACATCCGGCGCCCCTGGCCCTGCCCTCAACGCGCACACGGCCAGGGAGGAGAGCCAGTCGCCCAGAATCGTCACGCTCTGGGCATCCAGCGCCTGGCCATCACCGGTCAGGCAGTTCGGCAGCAGGGCGCCAAGCGCCTCCAGCATGGCGACCGGGGCGAGGGCCTGGTCGGCAGATGCCTCGGCCGGCAGCAGCATGCCACGAAGGGCCACGCTGTCGGGCAACCCGCTCGGGGTCACGCCGGCGACACCCGGCAGCGGAAAGTCCAGGGGTTCGGCGATGGCCGGATCCGAGAGGTCCAGGCGTACGCCGCGGGTCAGCACGCCACCCGAGGCCTCCAGCAGCCGCTGCAACAGGGCGCGACTCTCCTTCTCGTCGGGGAGCAGGCAGAGCACCCCGTTGCCGTGCGGCGTGACCAGCAGGGCCGCGTCGACCACCGGTCGGCCAGGCATCGCGGCCTGGCGAATCAGATGCGCCGTCAACACCGGGCCCAGCTGCGCCAGCGTCAGCCGCGAGGCCAACAACCGGTCGTCGGTGGCCAGGGCATAGCCGCCGGACTCACGCAGGACCGCCAGCCGCGGCAGCCGGCTCGCCGCCTCATCGGCAAGCGGTGACAGCCGCTCGCCGAACCATGTCGTCAACCGCGCCATGGCGGGGCCGCTGCCCACGTCCAGGGCCCAGTGACGGCCGTCCAGACTGAGCCTCATGGCCCGCCCCGACGGGGATACCGACATCGTCTGCTCATGGAGCTCGCGCGCTTCCGGCAACGCTGCCGGTGCGACGCCCTGCTGGCAGAGCAGGCCGGCACGGCACCAGTCGTGCAGGGTGTTCCACACATCGCGCCGCAGTGCCGAACTCTCCGTCGGTGCCCCCGCCTCGGTAGTGGCGCGTGCCAGCTCATCGGCGATGGCATCGGGGTCCAGCCCCTCGGTCGCCAGCAGCCAGGTCAGGGTCGCCGTGTCGTTGGGCCGGTAGTAGCGACCGCGGCGCGTGTCATAGAGGGCGAGACGCTCCTCGTCGACCAGTTCCGCCACGTGGCGCCGCTGCAGCCGCGGGGGGGGCAGGGAGCGCCCCGTGAGGGCCTCGGCCAGCCGCAGGTCGGCCGAGGTGGGTAGCGTGAAATAGGGCAGGTAGCGCTCGGGGTCGGCGGCCGGGAGCAGCCGCAGGAAGCCACCGGCACGAGCCTGCTCGGCCTCGGCCTCGACGACCAGCTGCGCAGTAACGTCCGACTCCTGCGCCGCAATGCCCGCCTCGGACGGGGCCTGTCCGGGGATATCAACCAGCGAGACCAGGTCATGCACCAGCCCGCCCTTGACGGCCTCCTCGATGCGCCCCCCTGTCTCCGGGGCGGCACAGATGCCAAGCGACGGGCTGAGGTTGCACTCCAGGATCCACGGCTTGAGGGTGTCGTCCACCAGGCAGTCGAGTCCCAGTAGCTCATAGCAGCCACGCGGATCGGCGCCGGCCTCGGCCGTGCGGCGTCGCAGGGCATCCACGGCGGAGATCGCGGTCAGGGTCACCAGGTCCTCGATTCGCGCGAAGAGGGCCTCGTCGTCGTGCCCCTGATCTCTCAACCAGGCCCGGTATCGCTCCAGGTCGATAAACTCCACCGGCACTTCGGCACGGCTGTTCAGGGCGTTGATGTCCGGGTTGGTCAGCTGGCTATAGGGATTGTCGGCATCCTCGGGATCCCAGGGCTCGGAGGCCAGCTTGGCGAAGCCCTGGCGGTAGAGATAGACGCGCAACGGCTCCAGCGAGGTGATCAGCACATAGAGCCGCAGGACATACTTGTGGCCTCGGATGGTATGGGGATTGGCCAGATACTCCTGTACCAGCCAGTCCCGCGCGAGAGGCGCCTCGGCGACATCCTGAAGCACCCGCACGCCCTTGCCCTTGGAGGCATTGGTGGGCTTGAGGATCCAGCGCTGGGCGGGATCGGCCAGGGCGGCCTCCTGCAGCGCATGGTAGTCACCGGGCATCACATAGCCTCGGGGAAAGAACGCCAGCCGCCGGACGAGCTCGTGGTCGGCCCCATGGCTCTCCCGGATGCGCTCGCGAAGGGTGGAGAGGCTGTCATGGAGGCGACTCTTGACGGTGAGTGCCGCATTGCCCGGGAAGTGGTTCATCTTGCGCGTCGGCGAGACCCGCCGGAACTGCGCGGCATCCGGCATGCCGGTGATCCAACCGGCGTCCCAGTCATGCTCGTCCCCGACCTGCCAGCCCAGGGGCTCCAGGGCCTCACGGAAGAACCGGTCCTGCTCGGCAGCGCGCTTGCCGCCCAGCCAGAAGCGTCTTGTCGGCGAATGCTTCTCCGTCATGCTCGGGATCTCCTGTCCGGCCATCATGATCGTGATGCTGGTGATTGTGGTATCTGGCCACTCTGTCGACGCTGCGACACGCTCCTTACATCGATAGCAACCGGAACGTGATCTGTCGCGCCTTGATTTATGGACCGATCGGTACTAAATTGGTCGACATGAGACGAGGACGCCCCATCGCATTCAGCCCGGACGAGGCTGCCAACGCCGCCATGCAGGTCTTCTGGGCACGAGGCTATGACAACGCCTCGACTCGGGACCTGCTCGAGGCCATGCATCTCTCACGAAGCAGTCTCTATCAGGCCTTCGGCAACAAGGAGCAGCTGTTCCTCGAAGCCCTGCGGCGCTATCGCGAGTCCCTGCTGGGACGCTTGGGACGCCGCCTCGAGGCAGCCCCCTCGGCCATGGCCTTCCTGGCGTCCCTGTTTCGCGAGACGGCACAGGAAGCGGGCAGTGATCGCGCTGCCCTGGGATGCCTGATTTTCAACTCCGCGAGCGAGCTCGGCCAACATGATGGCCTCCCCTCGCAGCATGCCCGCCAGAGCATCGCCGCCATCACGGCACTGTTCCAGCTGGCAGTGACGCGGGCCCAGGCGGAGGGTGAGATCGCCCCGGAACGGGATGCAGCAGCCCTGGCCAGCTACCTGACGATGGGCATGGCCGGGCTCAGGACCCTCTTGAAGAGCGGGGCGGATGCCGGGCAGGCCGGCCAGGCGGTAGAGCTGCTTCTGGACGGCCTGCGACGCTGATCCTCCCCTCTTCTCTTTCGCCATTTCTGGAACGATCAGTCCATAAATGGCGCAACGGCAGTACCCACCACGACGAAGGAGACACACCCATGTCCGCCGACTATCAGATGCAACTCGCGCCCCAGACCCTCGACAACGCCGATGCCAAGGCGAAGCCGCTGCTCGAGCAGGCCAACGCCAAGCTGGGGTTCGTGCCCAACATGTACGAGGGCATGGCCAAGGCTCCGGGCGTGCTGAGCACCTACCTGCATGGCTACGAGCTGTTCCGCGAGGACTCCGGTTTCGCGCCGCCCGAGCAGGAAGTGGTCTTCCTGACCGTCAGCCGACTCAATGGCTGCGGCTACTGCATGTCCGCACACAGCATGCTGGCCGACAAGATGTCTCAGGTACCGGCCGACGTGCTGGAGGCGATCCGCAACGACCAGCCGATTCCGGACGAGCGCCTGGCGGCGCTGGCCGAGTTCACCAGGGTGATGTTCGAGACCCGGGGCAAGCCCGGAGAGGCCGACGTCAAGGCGTTCCTGGATGCCGGCTTCGAGGAGCAGCAGGTGCTGCAGATCGTACTGGCCCTGGCGGTCAAGACGCTTTCCAACTATGCCAACCACGTCAACCACCCGGAACTCGACGAGGCCTTCGCCGGCCACGCCTGGCAGGGCTGAAGCCGCCGTCCGAAGGAGGAAAGGGATAAGAAAATTCCTTGATATAACTGGATGAGCTAGATGTGTCAGGAAGCATTCTTGGCGAGGGAGCGCCATCCCATTGCAGCATGAACGCCATGCTCCATCCCTGACGAGGAGAATTCCCCCATGCGTTCCCGACTGCTTATGGCCACTGCCGCCCTGGCCATCGCCGGCCCGGCCCATGCCCTGCACCCTTCCCCCCTGGTCGACGCCGCGTGGCTCGAGGGCCAGCTCGGCAGCGACGATCTGGTCGTGCTGGACGTCCGCTCCGCCATCGATGACGGTGGCGACCGGGAGAGCTTCGAGACCGCCCGCATCCCGGGCAGCCGCTACAGCAGCTACACCGATGCAGGCTGGCGGGAGGACCGCGACGGCGTCGCCGGCCTGATGCCCGATGTGGAGGACCTGGAGAGCCTGATCGGCGACCTGGGCATCGACAACGACGACACCGTGGTCGTGGTCCCGGCCGGCACAGGGCCCACGGACTTCGGCAGTGCCGCCCGCATCTACTGGACCTTCAAGGCCCTGGGCCATGACGAAGTGACGATCCTCAATGGCGGTTTCGCCGGTTGGGAGCAGCAGGGCCGTGAGGTGGCCAGCGGTCCGGTGGAGGCGCCGGATGCCGATTCCTTCACGGGCAGCCTGCGCGAATCACTGCTGGCCTCCACCGAAGAGGTGGAAGCCGCACTCGAGGCGAGCGAAGCGCTGGTGGATGCCCGGCCGCCGGCCTTCTTCACGGGCGAGACCCAGTCCCCCGCCGCCCGCGTGCCGGGCACCATCCCCGGCTCGGTGAACCTGCCCCATGATGGCAGCTTCGAGGAGCGCGACGGGGCCTACTACCTGCAGCCGGACGCCCTGAAGGCCCGCATCGACGAACTCGGTCTCGACCACGAGGCACCCACCGTGGCCTTCTGCAACACCGGCCACTGGGCCGCCAGCGGCTGGTTCCAGCTCAGCGAGATCGGCGGACTGGAGAACGTCACCATGTACGACGGCTCCATGGCCGAGTGGACCGTCAACGACGAGCGCCTGGTTCAGCTGGCCGACCGGGGCACCGTCAGCGTCGGTGAACTGGCCGAGTAGTCTTGCCGCCTGAAAGCCCCTACCACGACGCCCCGCGGCCGAGCACCGGCCGCGGGGCGTCGTCATGTGGTTGCTAGCTGAGCCGTTCGGCGAGGGCATCGAGGTCGGGAACCGTGATATCCGGCTCGATCCCCCAGGGGTCGAAGGGGGCATCCGGGGTACGGCGCACCCAGGCGGCATGCAGGCCGGCATGGCGGGCGCCGATGACGTCGAAGGGGTTGCTGGAGATCAGCCAGGTATCGCCGGGGTCGCTCTCGAGCCGATAGCGGAGATGGGCATACACAGCCGGGTCGGGCTTGAAGCGCTTGATCTCCTCGACGCTGACCACCGTCTCGAAGCGCTCGCGAATCCCGGCCTGCTCCAGCAGCCCCTCGACCGCCTCACGGCTGCCGTTGGAGAAGGCGACACAGCGAATCCCCAGCTCGGCGAGGCGATCCAGCGCGGCCGACGCATCGGGAAATGCCGGCAGCCGGGCGTAGACGCCCATCAGGTGGTCCTTGTCGGTCTCCGAGAAGCGTGTCTGCAGGGCGCGGTCGGTGAACTCCAGCGCCTCGCGCGTGCAGTGGGAAAAATCCACGTAGGCACCCATCAGGCCGCGGCGGAAGCTGTACTCAAGCTGCTTGTCACGCCAGCGACGCGAGAACTCCGGGGCCAGGTCCGAACGGTCCTGCCCGGCGAGGCGCTGCTCGAGTTCGGCAACCACGCCGTGGGGGTCGATCAGGGTTCCGTAGACATCGAAGGCCAGTACCGTTGCCATCCCCTTGCTCCTTCCGTCGGTGAAAGGTCCCAGCCTGCGCCAGGAGGCCCGCCGCGACAAGTCGACCTGCGGCGGAAGGGCTCAGCCGGACAGCAGCCTCGACAGGGCAAAGTTGGCGATGGCGGTATCCTGGACGCCGGTGCCGGTGAGGTCACATACCGTCAGCGTGTCGTCCGTCAGACGCAAGCGCTGCCCCTCGGCGATCACCCGGCCCAGCTCGTGGACCTTGAAGGGCACTTCCCCGCCCTCGAACGCCTTGAGCTCGCCGTTGCCTTCACTCTGGGCACGGGTATCGCAGACGAAGGCGTCGGCGCGGGTCAGCACCGAGGCATCCAGTTCGCGCTTCTCCGGGCTGTCCGAGCCCATGGCGGTGACATGCACGCCCGTGGGCAGGTCCCGGGCATGCAGCAGCGGCGTGCGCGACGGGGTGGCGGTGACGATGATGTCCGCCGCGGCACAGGCCCCGGCGACGTCGTCGTGAACGTTCACCCTGAGCCCCTCGGCCCGGAGACGGTCGGCGTAGGCCTCCGCGCCCGGCCGGCGACGGGCCCAGACATCCAGGGTGTCGAGGTCGCGCACCAGGCGCAGCGCCTGCACCTGGCGCTCGGCCTGCTCACCGGCACCGAGCACGGCCACCCGGCGGCTGTTCTCTCGCGACAGATGCTTGGCGGCGATGGCGCCGGCCAGTGCCGTGCGCACCTGGGTGAGATACCCCTCGTCGAAGAGCACGGCCTCCACCAGCCCGGTCCTGGCCGAGAGGACCAGCATCAGGCCGTTGAGACTCGGCAGGCCGAGCCGGGGATTATCGAAGAAGCCGGGGCTGACCTTGATGGCGAAGCGCTCGGCGCCGCGGATATGGGCGGTCTTGACGTCGACCTCGCCGTTGGCTTCCTCGATGGCCATGGAGAGGATCGGCGGTTGCACCACCTCGCCGCGCCCCAGGGCGGCGAAGCCCGCCTCCACGGCGGAGAGTGCCGCCTGGTCGATGCCGACGGCCCCTTCGATGGCATCGCGATGGTAGAGCTGCATGAACACCTCCAGATGCAAGGAGCAAGGAGCAAGGAGCAAGGTGGAGGATACCTGGGGACAAGCGATGGACAAGGGGGGGGAGCCTTGGCGCTTATCGTCCGGCCAGGGCGCGTGCCCGGTCCAGGGTCGAGAGCGAGACCGCGTTGCCGGAAAGGATCAGCGCCACGCGCTGGCCGCGCACATCCAGGCCATGCTCCTCGATGGCCGCCAGCCCCACGGCGGCGGCGCCCTCCACCAGGCGCTTCTCCTCCTCGAGGATATCGACCATGGCCGCGGCGATGGCACGTTCGGAGACCTGGACGTGGTCGTCCATCACCTCGCGCACCAGACGGAGGGTGCAGCGGTTGTCGCGCCCGATGCCGCCGCCCAGGGAGTCGCCCAGGCTCTCGACCTCCTCGACTTCCACTGGATGGCCGGCCTTGAGGCTCTCCCACATGGCCGCGCCACGGGACAGGCTCACCCCGGTGACCCGGCAGTCGGGACGAATCGCCTTCACGGCCGCGCCGATGCCGCCCAGCAGGCCGCCGCCGGAGAGCCCGACGATGACCCGGTCCAGGTCGGGGCAGTCCTCCATGAGCTCGAGGCCGATGGTGCCCTGCCCGGCCACGACCCGCGGGTCGTCGAAGGGCGGGATCAGGGTCATGCCGCGCTCGCTCACCAGTCGCTCGACCTCGGAGAACGCCTCGTCCTGGCTGGCGCCGACGCGTCGCACCTCGCCACCCAGCGCCTCGATGGCGGCGACCTTGTTGGCCGGCACCAGCCGCGAGAGACAGACCAGCGCCGGCACGCCCAGCCGCGAGGCGGCGTGCGCCACCGCGCGGCCGTGGTTGCCGGTGGAGGCCGTCACCACCCCGGCCGACAGCGCCTCGCGGCCGCGGTCCTCGATCAGCGCGGCGAGCATGTTGACGGCGCCGCGCAGCTTGAAGGCCCCGGTGGGCTGGCAGGTCTCGAGCTTGAGCAGGATGTCGGCATCGAAGCGCGCCGACAGCGACGCCGAGCGCTCCAGCGGCGTGCGCACCGCCTCGCCGGCGATGCGCCGACGCGCCTGGTAGAGCATCTCCAGGCAGACACCGTGATCGTGCATCCTCTCCTCCACGCCAACGGCGTCGCCGCGGGACGGCCCGCGACGACGCGCCTTGCTTACGGCCTCCGGGAGGCCGGGGATCGGGCAGGCCGTCAGGCGACCGTGTCCGCCACCGCCTTGATGGCGCCCTCGCGGACCAGTTCGTCCAGCACCGCGTCCACGGCGCGACGGGCCCGCGCGACGATCTCGTCGACCTCCTCGCGAGTGGTGGTCAGCGGCGGTGCGAAGCCCAGGATATCCCCCTGGGGCATGGCGCGGGCGATCAGGTTCTCCTGCATCGCCGCGGCGGCGATGCGCGGGCCGACCTTCAGCGCCGGGTCGAAGGCCGCGCGACGGCTCGGGTCGGCGGCGAACTCCAGGGCCGCCAGCATGCCCACGCCGCGCACGTTGCCGACGATGGGGTGGTCAGCGAAGGCGGCCTGCATCTGCTGCTGCAGGTAGCCACCGGTCTCGGCGGCATTCTCGGTCAGCCCCTCGCGCTCGATGATCGCCAGGTTGGCCAGGCCCGCGGCGCAGCCCAGGGCATGACCGGAGTAGGTCCAGCCGTGGCCGATCGGGCCGTACTCCCCGGTGCCCTGCTCCAGCACCTGCCACACGCGGTCGCCGACGATCACGCCGGAGAGCGGCTGGTAGGCGCTGGTCAGGCCCTTGGCCACGGTGATCAGGTCGGGCCTGATGCCGTAGAAGTGGCTGCCGAAGTCGGTGCCGATGCGCCCGAAGCCGCACACGACCTCGTCGGCGATCAGCAGCACGTCATACCTGTCCAGCACCGCCTGGATCTCGGCCCAGTAGCCTTCCGGTGGCGGCACGATGCCGCCGGTGCCGAGCACCGGCTCGCCGATGAAGGCGGCCACGGTCTCCGGCCCCTCGGCCAGGATCATCTCCTCGAGCCTGGTCGCGCAGTGCTTCGAGAACTCTCGCTCGGTCATGCCCTCGAGCTCCGCGGCCCGCTGGTAGTAGAACGGCGCCTCGGTGTGGCGGATGGTGTCGATGGGCAAATCGAAGTGGTCATGGAACGCCTTGAGGCCGGTCAGCGAGCCCGAGGCGATGCCGGAGCCGTGGTAGCCGCGCATCCGCGAGATGACCTTCTTCTTCTGCGGCAGCCCGCGCACGTTGTTGTAGTAGCGCACGATCTTGAGCTGGGTCTCGTTGGCATCACTGCCGGACATGCCGTAGTAGACCTTGGACATGCCGGGGCCGGCGAGTTCGAGGATCTTCTCGGAGAGGGCGATCTGCGGCTCGTTGGAGTGCCCCACATAGGTGTGGTAGTAGGACATCTTGAGGGCCTGCTCATAGATGGCCTCGGCCACTTCGGTGCGGCCGTAGCCGATGTTGACGCAGTAGAGGCCGGCAAAGCCGTCGATGAACTCGCGGCCATCCTTGTCGACGACATGGATCCCCTTGCCGCCGGTGATCACGCGCCCCGGCGCATCGCCATGGGCGAAGTCGCGCAGGTGGGTGGAGGCGTGGAAGGTCACCTTGCGGTCGCGGTCGATCAGGTCCTGGTGCTGCTGGTTCATCTGGTGTTCTCGCTTCTCTCGTGCTCCCCGGCATCCCGCCGGGGAGAAGGTTCATCGATGGGGTCGGGGAATCAGCTGCCGGAGACCGAGCCCAGGGCGCCGAGGCAGTAGTACTTGGTCTCCAGGTACTCGTCGATGCCGGTCACCCCGCCCTCGCGGCCGAGGCCGGAGTGCTTGACGCCGCCGAAGGGCACGGGCGGGCCGGTCATCTTCACCGAGTTCACCGAGACCATGCCGAACTCCAGGGCCCGCATGATCTTCCAGATGCGGCGGATGTCGTGGGTGTAGATATAGGCCGCCAGGCCGTACTCGGTATCGTTGGCCATCTCGATGACCTGGTCATCGTCGGCGTAGGCGGTGATGCCGGCCACCGGGGCGAAGCTCTCCTCGTGCCAGATCTTCATGTCGTGGGTCACGCCCGTGAGCAGCACCGGCATGAAGAAGTTCTCGCCCGGCGCCTGGCTCTGATCGCCGGCCACCAGGGTGGCGCCCTTGGAGATGGCGTCGTCGACGATGGCCGCGGCCTTCTCCACCGCCTGGCGATGGATCAGCGGCCCCAGGTCGATCTCGCTCTCCAGGCCGTTGCCCACGGTCAGCGCCGCCATGCGCTCGGCGAAGTGCTCGACGAAGGCGTCGTGGATCGACTCGTGGACCAGGATGCGGTCCGCAGCGAGGCAGTCCTGGCCGGCGGTCTGGAACTTGGCCGCCACCGCGGCGAAGGCCGCCTCCCGGGGATCCATGTCCGGCCCGACGATGAACGGCGCGTTGCCACCGAGTTCCAGGGAGACACGCTTGACGGTGTTGGCACACTGCTCCAGCAGCAGCCGGCCCACCCGGGTGGAGCCGGTGAAGGAGAGCGCCTTGACCCGGTCCTCGGCACACAGGATCCGTGACACCTCGGGCGGGTCGCCCAGCACCACGTTGAACACCCCGGCCGGGATGCCGGCGCGCTCGGCGAGCTCCGCCAGTGCCAGCGCCGAGAACGGCGTCTCGCCGGCCGGCTTGACGATCACCGTGCAGCCGGCCGCCATGGCGGCGGCGGCCTTGCGGGTGATCATCGCCAGCGGGAAGTTCCACGGGGTGATCAGCGCGGCGATGCCCACCGGCTCCTTGATCGTACCCAGCGCCGCGTTGGGGATGTGACTGGGGATGGTCTCGCCGAAAGTGCGCTTGCCCTCCTCGGCGAACCAGCGCACGAAGCTGGCCCCATACTCCACCTCGCCACGGGCGTCGGGCAGCGGCTTGCCCTGCTCCAGGGTCATGAGGGTGGCGAGGTCCTCGCGATGGGCCTGCAGCAGGTCATACCAGGCCAGCAGCCGCTCGCACCGCTCGTCGGCGCGCAGCGCGCGCCAGTGCACGAAGGCGGCCTCGGCGGCATCCACCGCCGCGGTGATCTGGTGGGCCTCCAGCCAGGGAATGTGCCCCAGCGCCTCGCCGGTGGCCGGGTCGAACACGGCCTCCTCACGGCCGCCCTCGCCATGGGTCCACTTGCCGTCGACATAGGCATACTGACGGAACAGGCGCGGATCGCTGAGCTTGCTGGACAGAGTCATGCTGTACCTCTCCTGACGCACCGGCCGCATCGAGATTGTCGGGCCGGTGGGGAATAAAACGGGCGAGCCGCCTGTTCGCAACGTTCCAGGGCGGCTCGATGGTGTCAGGATAGGGGATTCGGCAGGACGGGACTTTTCGTTACAGAGGGCAGACGGCACAGGATTTTTTGTCCTGTGCCGGAAACGTGCGGTTTTTTCTGTGGACCGGCGACGGGCGGGCGCGAGGCGCCGTCACCCCGCCGGCGGGTGGCGCAGTGCCTCCTCGGTGAAGACCAGCAGGCCGAGCTCCGGGCGATAGCCGTGGATCTCGGTGACATCCAGGGCCTGCAGGAAATAGAGGATCTCCTCGCTGACCACCTGCCCCGGGACCAGCACCGGGAAGCCCGGCGGGTAGGGGATCACGAAGCTCGCCGAGACCACGTCGCGGCCGCTGCGCATCTGGGCCTGGAGTTCGCCGTTGTCGAAGCGCAGGTACTCGGTGTTCTCGTCGTCGTAGCTGAGGAAATAGGCTTGACGGATGTCACCCTCCGGGGTGTTGCCGTCGGGGTCGGGGCGGAAGGCCGCGTGGAAGCGGCTGAAGTCGGGCAGCGGCGGCAGTTCCTTGGTCAGCGAGTGAACCCGGTTCTCGATGATCTTGCGCTCCGGCCGGCTGCTCTCCTCCCAGCGATACTCGAACTCCTTGGCCAGCTTGAGCAGCACGTCGAGCAGGTAGGCGATGGAGCCCCGCGTGGTGCCGATGTTGGTCATGAACAGCACGGTGTTGCGCGAGGTCTTGTTGATCTGGATCCCGTACTTGTTCATGAGGTATTCGTTCTTGAAGGTATCGCCGTCGATGCCCGTGGCGCCGATGGCGATGGTGATGCGGCTGGGGTCGACGACGAACTCGTCATTGGCCCAGGCCTCCTCCATCTTGTTCCAGCCGGTGACCGGGTCGTAGAAGGTCTCGACTCCCGACTGCCGATACTCCAGCGGCACCATGTCCTTGTTGACCAGCACCCGGAAGTACTTCTGCAGCAGCGGGTGGGTATAGAGCTGCTCGCGCAGCGACAGTGCGGCCTCCACCTGGGCGTGGACCAGCTCGAAGCCCTCCATCTCGGCCTGCATGCGCCCCACGTCCAGCGAGGCGATGATCTGGTAGTTGGGCGAGGTAGAGGTATGGGTCATGTAGGCCTCGTGGAACGGCGCCTCGACCTTCTGGCGATAGTCCTGGTCCCAGACGTGGATCATCGACCCCTGGCGCAGCGAGGTCAGGGTCTTGTGGGTGGAGTGGGTGGCATAGGCCCGAATGCGCACCGCGTCGGGGTCGGGCAGCAGACGCCGGTCGAGCCAGGTGGCATCGTCATCGGGGTCGAGGGCGTCGAACTCGGCCTTCCAGGCGTCGTACTCCTCGCGATAGGCCTCGCTGCGGTAGCGATCACGCAGGGTGCGGGCGGCATGCATGGCGGTGCGCGGCCGGTAGGTGGGGTTGAAACCGGCGAAGGCGAACCACGCCTCGTCCCACAGGAAGACCAGGTCGGGCTTGATCGCCAGGCACTCCTCCATCACCCGGCGCACGTTGTAGACCACGCCGTCGAAGGTGCAGTTGGTCAGCAGCAGCATCTTGACCTTGTGCAGCTGGCCCGAGCGCTTGTACTCGAGCAGGGTCTTCTTGATCTCCTTGAGCGGCACCGCCCCGTACATCGAGTAGTCGTCGAGCGGGTAGGAATCCAGATAGCTGACGTGGGCGCCGGCCAGCACCATGCCGTAGTGGTGCGACTTGTGGCAGTCGCGGTCGATCAGCACGATGTCGCGCGGCTTGATCAGCGCCTGCACCACGATCTTGTTGGCGGTGGAGGTGCCGTTGGTGACGAAGAAGCTCTGCCGTGCACCGAACGCCCGGGCGGCATACTCCTGGGCCTTCTTGATCGGCCCGTAGGGCTGCAGCAACGAGTCCAGCCCACCGGAGGTGGCCGAGGTCTCGGCGAGGAAGATGTTGATGCCGTAGAAATCGATCATCTGCCCGGCCCAGTGGGAGCGGGTGATCGACTTGCCCCGCGAGATGGGCATGGCATGGAAGACCCCGGTGGGCTTCTTGCTGTACTCGCGCAGGGCATCGAAGAAGGGCGTGCGATAGCGGTTGTCGATGGCACGCAGGATGGTGTGGTGCTGCTCGATGTAGTCCGTCTCGCGGTAGAAGATGCGATTGAAGTGTCGGATATCGCGACTCGCCGTGGCCTCCACGTCACCGCTGGTGACCAGGAACTGGTCGATCTCGGGGCGCAGCTCGTGGATCATGGTGCTCAGCAGGATGCTGCGCTCGGCCTCGGACTGGTGTTCCAGGGACTGCTCGGAGAGCCCCTCGAGGTAGCTGCGCAGGGCGCTGAGGTTGTACTTCGACTTGTAGGGGAACTCGTAGCGGATCAGGCAGGCCTGGATGTTGGGATTGACCAGCACCGCGATCAGCGCATCCTCGAAGCTGCGCACCGTGACCACGTCATAGACGAAGCGGTCCTCGGGACGACGCATGTTGTGGAAGGCCTCGCGAACCACCTCCTCTTCCGGGGCCGAGAGGTTGTCGACGATCAGCAGCTCGAAGTAGGGCTGGGCCGAGCTGTTCGACGCCGGGTGCCCGCGACGCAGCTGCGCCAGGGCATCGAGGGTCTCGAGGTCCTCGGCATCGGCATCGGTCTCGGAGAGATCGACGTGACGCCGCCGGTAGGACTCGCTGATCAGCGCGCGCACCAGGCGCCTGACCACCTTCTCCAGCAACCCGTACTCCTCGCGGTCGAACAGCGACCAGAGATGACGGAAGTCCTCCTTGGAGGGGAAGGCGTGGTAGTCCTCGATGATCTCGAGCCGCGTCAGCTTGACGTCGACCGCCTTGACCAGGTTCTTGGCGCGGCCCTCGTCGTCCAGGCGCACCAGCCGCCCGAGGTCACGTTTCAGCGCATTCCAGGTGTCGGCACGCAGCTGGGAGATCTTGTGGTAGAAGCCCAGGGCGGTATAGGGCGTCTCGGTAGGACTCGTCTCTTGCATGGCAACACCCATCCTTGCTCTTGTTGTCGAGGGGGACCGATCGTTCGGTACGCCGGGTCAGCGGCTGTGCAGCCCGCGGGTGCCGTAGCGCACGGTGATTCGCTCCTCGGGAAAGTCGTCGAAACTCAGGTCCAGGTTCATGCCCGGCCAATGGAACTGGGCTCGCCCCGACCGCGGGCGGTAGACCGCGGTATAGACGGTCCCCAGGCCGCGTCGGTAGTCGTGGCGGAACAGTGGCGGGGCCGAGAAGGCCGCGATCAGCCGCTCCTCGGTAGTGGCCTCGTCATCCACCAGGATCGATAGCTGGCGCTCGCGAATCAGGGTCTCCGAGGCCAGCGCATGGGCATACCACTCGATCTTCTTCTGGTGGTTGGTGGCCACCGGCACGCGGCGGATGCTGGCGCGGCGATCGGGGCCGATCATCGCCGTCACATAGCGTCCGGCAGCATCGGCCACGGTGATGTTGTAGGCCATGTGGGTCGGCACCCGGGCCAGCACCTCGGCCGCCTCGGGCACGCTGTCGCAGAACTCCAGCAGGTAGCGCAGGATGATCGGCGCGCCGAAGCCCTCACCGACCGCCTTGCGTCCGCCGAAGGCCAGAGACACGGCGAGACCGCGGTCATTCATGCCATCAAGCACGCCCCACAGGCAATCGGACATGGCGATCACCCGCCGCTCGTTCCAGTGCGTGTAGAGGATCGTGCCCTCGCACAGTTCCGGCGGGTAATCGTAATTGCGTGCCAGCACCGTAGAGGAGGGACTGGCGAGCACCGCCTGGGAGCAGCCGGTGATATAGGGCGGCGGCTGGAAGAGACTCAGGAAGCGCGCGGCCAGGTCACCGCCACCGGCCAGGTCGCAGAGGGCGCGATAGGTCGGCAGCAGCTCCGGCATGTGCCGGCGCAGGGCGTTGTAGCAGGCGAGATACCCCGGCCGCTCGCGCTCCCCCTCGCTGAGGTACCACTGCTCGTAGGCCGGCCAGTGGTACTCGAACAGCGCCTGCCACCGGGCGCCGGCCTTGGCCTCGTGCACAGTGCGGAAATCGAGCATCTTGTCCATGTCGGCCGCAGGCACCTCCCGGGGCGAAAGGGAAACGGTCCCGGAACTCACAGGATCTTGAAGTTGCCGCCGCCGACGGCATGACTGACGGCGACCTCCTCCACCACCGGGTCCTGCAGCGACTGGCCGGCGTACTGGCCACGGATGCCGTCGATCCAAGCCTTGGCGCGCTCGTTGAGCTGGAAGTCGTCGTCCATCAGCCGCCCACGGGTGATCAGGATACCGAGATCCGCCCCCTCGTAGCGGAAGTCGCCCGCGCCGCTGATGCGCAGGAAGAAGCCCTCGCTGTCGTTCTCGGCGGCATGGGGATGGTAGCTGTAATGGTCATAGCTGACGCTGCCGTCACCGGCCATCTTCCACACGCCGGTGCGTGGTGCCTGGGTGAGCAGATCGACGCTCTCGTCGGTATGCTTGATCACCAGCTGGCTCCAGCTGTCGACACTGTCGGGGTGCGACCAGCGCTCGTTGATCTCGTTGATGTCGAGGTCGAAGTCGACGTCCGAGAACTCCAGCAGATGGAAGAGGAACAGCGGGATGTCGGAGTGGGCGAAGGCCGCCACGTTGGTCAGCGAGCTGGCCCCGGTGACCCGCGGATTGAGCTCGCCGAGATAGACCTCGCCGTTGTCCATGTCGATCAGGAAGTCGAGCTCGAAGTAGCCGCGGTAGCCCTCCTCGCGCAGCGCCTCGCCGAACTTGAAGGTGTACTCCCGGGCCTTGTCGCGGATCTCCTGAGTGAAGGCGCCGGCGAACATCTCGTTGCCGCACCAGCCACCCTTGTAGGGGGTCAGCGACTTGAAGCCCACCAGCTCGGTCATCAGCGGACCGACCACGGTGCCACAGCGGGTCGCACAGGCCTCGATGGCCGAGCCGCGGCAGTTGATGCGCTTCATGATCTTGACCTCGGACTCGGCCTCGATCTCCTCGGCGTGCTTGTAGTAGTCGTCCTCGCTGGCGATGAAGAAGGTGGTGTGGCCGGAGTCACCGAAGGCGGTCTGCACCACCAGGTCGTTACCCAGGTCCTTGCTCACTTCGCAGAGTTCCTGATAGCTGCCGACCCTGGCCAGCACGTTAGGCACGCTGGGCACGCCGGCCTTGTTGCCGATGCGCACCGTCTCGATCTTGTTGTCCATGCGTTGACGCAGCGTCGCCGGGGGAAATGCCACCCGCAGCCCGAGCTGCTGGCAGACCTCCTCGGTGTGCTCGTCGAACATCAGGAAGGCGGCCACGCCGGCGTTCTCGCCATCCGAGCGCGACTGGATGAAGTCGATCACCTCCTTGTGCTCGAGGAGGTAGTTGTTGATGTCCTCGATACTCTCGAAATCGCGGGGGAACTTCTCCTTGGGCACGAAGACGTTGCGCTGCTGCCCCTCGAAGCAGTCGATGTAGTTGATATGTCGGAAATTTCCGACCCAGTCGCCGATCCCCAGCAGGTTGAAATTGGTGGCCGAGATGAAATAGATCGGCTCCTGGTTGTTGAGGAAGTGGCGGCGGACATCGGCAATGGTTGTTATTTTGCTCATCGTGGTCGCTCCATCGGTGACGGGGGAGGCGCCGGGCGCCTGGTGCGCGGCCGGGGCCGCCGGGGAATTGCGGAACAGGCGGCGCAGCAGTCGAATCAGTGGCTCCAGCATGAAGTCTTCCTCTTCACTGCACCACCCGAAGGCAAGGGATCAGTACTCCTCGATGTCGGCGCGCAGCGGCTTCTGCAACGGGCCGAGCGTGTCGAGGAAGGGGGTCGAGCCGCTTTCGCTACGATAAAGCGAGAAGTCGACGGACCGCTCGCGAAAGCTCTTGAGCGGCTGGCCGAGGCCGCGCAGGCCGGTCTCGCGCTCGCGGCGCACGCGGTTCAGGTCGACCTCGATGGGCATGACCTCCTCGCCGGTGCCGGCCTGATGGATGACATCACCGGAGGGGCCGACCACGATGGAGCGGCCGTTGCCGATGGCGCCGGCGCCGTTGATATCGAAGAAGTAGCACTGGTTCACCGCGGCATTGGTGCGGGCAATGGACAGCTCGATATCGCGGTCGATGGTGTCGGTCATGGTCGGGTGAAGGATCACTTCGGCGCCCATGGCGGCCAGGGTACGGGTGGTCTCGGGGAACCACATGTCGTAGCAGATCGAGACACCGAAGCGGGCGACGTTGGGCACATCGAAGGTGACGAACTCGCTGCCGCTCTCCACGCCTGCCTCGTAGGGCCGGAAGGGGAACATCTTGCGGTAGCGCGCCACCACCTGGCCGTGGGGGTTGATCACCGAGAGGGTGTTGAAGACACCGTCGTCGGTCTGCTCGAACATCGAGCCGGGGATCAGCCAGATACGATGCTGCTCGGCGATCTGGCAGAACAGGGCTTCGGCGCTGCTGGGCATCGTCTGGGCATGGTGCGGCGAGGCCCCCATGGGCATCAGTTCGCTGAACAGGACCATCTGCACCTGGGGGAAACGGCTCATCAGCACGTCGATCCGGTGGCGCATGGCCTCGGTGTTGTCTCCATGGTGCAGGGCGTGCATCTGCACCCCGGCAATCGTGAAATAGGACATCTTGGTCTCTCTGCGTCAGGCGATCTCGGAAACTTCCAGGGCGCTGTCGAACACGGACCGGCACCATCGGGAGCATGCCGGCGGGATCGCCCGGCAGGGTGAACCTCGGCTCACCCACCTGTCACCAACTTATGCCACAA
Organism: Halomonas rhizosphaerae; assembly: GCF_030012485.1. NCBI lineage: Bacteria > Pseudomonadati > Pseudomonadota > Gammaproteobacteria > Oceanospirillales > Halomonadaceae > Halomonas > Halomonas rhizosphaerae. The sequence continues at coordinate 57,693 of NZ_JASCQQ010000027.1, read as the reverse complement.
GGGCCGCGGTGACATCAACGCTGAACTTTCGCTCGACCGGAAAGACGTCAGGCCAGTTCGTCGGGCGAGAAGCCCGGGGCGGGACGTTTCACCGTCTTGGTGACGATATAGGTGAAGTAGCGTTCGATGCCGGCCTCCCCGGTCAGCCAGGCATCCATCAGCCGCTGGTAGGCATCGATGGAGTCGGTCTCGAACTTGATCAGGTAATCGACGCCTCCGCCCACGGCCACGCACTCGGTGACCTCGGGCGTGGCGTGGACCAGCGCCTCGAAGCGAGAGAAGCTATCGGCGTTATGGGCCTTGAGCTCGACCTGCACCCATACCGGTGTGCGCTTGATCAGCGCCGCGGCATTGATGCGGGCACTGTAGCCCTCGATGATGCCGGCCTTCTCGAGTCGGCGAACTCGCTCCCAGCAGGGGCTGACCGAGAGGTTGATCGCCTCGGCCAGCTTCGACTTGGTAATACGTCCGTCCCGGGAGAGGATCTCGAGGATCTTCAGGTCATAGCGGTCCAGTTTCATCGTGATGCCGGCCGCCTCATCCCAGGGAGTCGACGACATCGGCGATCACCGCGATGGTGTCGCCCATGTTGACCAGCGCCGGATGGCGCCGTGCCGCCAGCACCCCGCTGCGCCCGGCGTGGTACGCCACCGGGGGAGTGCCGCTGCGGGTCATGTCGTAGACCCGGGCCACCACCTCGCCCTTCTCGACCCGCTCGCCCAGCGCGAAGGCCAGCTCCAGCACGCCGGAGTGCTCGCTCTGCACGTAGCAGCTGGCATCGGGCATGTCGAGATAGACCTGGGGCGCGTCGGGCATCTCCACCTCGCCGGCCATCAGGCCGTAGTGGATCAGGAAGTTGCGCACGCCACGCTCGGTGATCGCCATGCTCTCCGGCGTGGAGGTGCCGCCGCCGCCGAGCTCGGTGGCCACGAAGACCTTGCCCTGGCTCTCCACCGCGGTGTCGAACAGCGCCGCGGCATCGAGCTCGAACATCATCATGGCGTAGGGGGCGCCGAAGGCCTTGGCGCCTTCCAGGGCCTGGCGCTGCTGCTCGGCATCCTCCAGCACGTGCGAGGCGCCGAAGGGGATGATGTCCAGGGTGCGCCCACCGGAGTGCAGGTCGAGCACCACGTCGCACATCGGCACCATCACCCGGGTGAAGTAGTCGGCGATCTTCTCGGTCACGCTGCCGTCCGGATCGCCGGGGAAGCTGCGGTTGAGGTTGCCGCCATCGAGGCCCGAGGTGCGCTTGCCGGCCATCACCGCCGGCTGGTTCATGCAGGGCACGATGATCACCCGGCCGCTGACCTCCTCGGCCTTGAGTGAACTCGACAGCTTGAGCAGCGAGGTGATGCCCTCGTACTCGTCGCCGTGGTTGCCGCCGGTCAGCAGCGCCGTGGGGCCCTCGCCGTTCTTGATCACGGTGACGGGGATCATCACCGCCCCCCAGGCGGAGTCGTCCACGGAGATCGGCAGCTTGAGGAAGCCGTGCTGGACGCCGTCGGCGTCGGCGTCGAAGTCGACGGTGGCGCTGATCGGGCTGGGACGCTTGGTCATGGTATGAAACTCCTTGTTCTCGTGTGGCATGGGCATCATGGCTTCCACGCCACTCGGGGCTGATCTGGCGGCAGATTCTTAATTCCCTCTACGATCTGCCCCCAGCGCCCCTCGTTACTTGTTGAAGCAGGCCAACCTTGCTGAAAGTTCAGCGCACGAAGAGCTGGCGCGGGAAGTCGGCCAGGGTCTCGCAGCCGGTCTCGGTGATCAGGATGCTCTCGGTGATCTCCAGCCCCCAGTCGTCCTCCCACAGGCCGGGCATGAAGTGGAAGGTCATGCCGGGCTGCAGGATGGTGTCGTCCGAGGGGCGCAGGCTCATGGTGCGCTCGCCCCAGTCCGGGGGATAGCTGATGCCGATGGGGTAGCCGCAGCGCGCGCCGCCGCGGTCGAAGCCGTACTTGTCCATGGCCGCGCCCAGCGCCATGGCGATGTCCGCGGTGCGGTTGCCGGGCTTGGCCACCGCCAGGCCATTCTCGATGCCCTCGAGCAGCGCCGATTCGGCGCGCACGAACTCCTGGGGCGGCCTGCCCAGGAAGACCGTCCGCGACATCGGCGCATGGTAGCGCTTGAAGACTCCGGCGATCTCGAAGAAGGTGCCCTCCCCCTCGCGGAACGGCGTGTCGTCCCAGGTCAGGTGGGGGGCGGCGGCATCACTGCCGGTGGGCAGCATGGGCACGATGGCGGGATAGTCGCCACCGTAGATCTTGCCCTGCGCGTCCCGCCAGCCCTCAATGCCGACGCGGTAGATCTCCGAGACCAGCTTGCTCTTGGGCAGGCCCGGTTCGATCACCTCGAGGATCCGCGTGTGCATGCCCTCGACGATCTTCGCCGCCACGCGCATGTACTCGATCTCCTGGGGGGACTTGACCGCGCGACACCAGTTGACCAGGGCGTTGGCATCCATGAAGCGCGCATGGGGCAACTCGCGCAGCAGGCACTGGTAGGCCTTGGCCGAGAAGTAGTAGTTGTCCATCTCCATGCCCACCACGCCCTCGTGCCAGCCGCGGTCGGGCAGGATGGTCTGGGCGAGGTAGTCCATGGGATGCATGTCCGGATTCTGCACGTAGTAATCCGGGTAGTAGGTGATGTTGTCCGGATCGATCCAGCAGGTCCGCAGGGCGCCGTTGGCGTCCATGCGTCGGCCGTACCACACCGGTTCACCCTCCAGGCCCACGAGCACGCATTGGTGTACGTAGAAGGACCAGCCGTCGTAGCCGGTCAACCAGGCCATGTTGGAGGGGTCGCTGACGATCAGCACGTCGATACCACGGCTGGCCATCTCGGCACGCACCTTCCACAGGCGGGTCGCATATTCCTCACGAGTGAAGGGCAGGGAAACCTGGATCATGAAGCCACTCGCCATCGCATCATCAAGAAAATCGGCCCTCTCTGCTGCGAGAAGGCCGGGCCGGGGGGCCGCATCACCATCGCAGCACCGGGGCCGCCGCATGGGCGCCGCGGGCATTCCGGCGGTCGCTCGGTTCCCCTGGATGGAGGTTACTGCCAACCCATGGTGGGCGGTCAAGCATTTCCTGGCGACCCGCCACGGAGGCCGCATGACGCTTGTCCGGACAGGGTCGCACTCCCATGATGGACCTGAGTGCAGAGAGAGGAGACAACATGAAGGTTCTCGTACATATCGACGACGCCGAGCAGTGGCGGGAGGCCCTGGCCAGGCGCCTGCCGCAGGCCGAGGTGTTCACCAGCAGCGCCCCGGCCGAGAAGCGTCGCGAGGCGGACTATCTGGCAGCGTGGAAACCCTCCGCCGAGCTGCTCGGCGAGCCCGAGCGGCTCAAGGGCATCGTCAACCTCGGTGCCGGGGTCGACGCCCTGCTGGGCAATCCGGGGCTTCCCGAGGGCGTGCCCATCGTCAAGCTGCGCGACGCCGGCATGGCCGAGCTGATCGGTGACTACGTGCGCTACGGCATCCTGCACTTCCAGCGTGACTTCGACCGCTACCGCCGCCAGCAGGCGCGCCGCGACTGGCGCGAGCATGCGGTGGTCGACAAGGCCGACTGGCCGGTGGGCGTGCTGGGCCTCGGTGCCATCGGGGCGAAGGTCGCCGCCATGGTGGCCGCCGACGGCTTCCCGGTGCATGGCTGGAGCCGCTCGCCCAGGTCGCTCGACGGCATCACCTGTCACCATGGCGACGCGGGACTCGATGAACTGCTCGGCCAGGTCAGAAGCCTGGTGCTGCTGCTGCCGGACACCCCCGCGACGCGCCATGTCATCGACGCGGCCGCCCTGGCGAGGCTCCCCGAGGGCGCCAGCCTGATCAATCCGGGGCGCGGGTCGCTGATCGACGAGGCCGCCCTGCTCGATGCCCTGGGCGAGGGGGAGACGGAGGGCCGGCTGCGCGGGGCACTGCTCGACGCCTTCCCCGAGGAACCGTTGCCCGACGAAAGCCCGCTCTGGTCGCATCCGCGGGTCTGGGTCACCCCCCACATGGCCGGCCCGACCCCATTGGGCGAGGCGCTGGACCAGGTGGCCGAGGCCCTGCTCGCCTTCGAGGCGGGGGAAGCCCTCGACACCGTCGACCCCGAGGCCGGTTATTGAACCGTCCCCCTACAACACGCATCAAGAAGGCCTTACGCTGGTCAGAGAAGACACCCAACGACCTCGAAGGAGGTGCGTGATGACCATGAAGGTGAACTACGGCTCCCACGACGCGCTGCTCGTCGTGGACATGCAGAACGATTTCTGCGAGGGCGGTGCACTGGCCGTCGAGGGCGGCGCGGCTCTGGTGCCCGGCATCAACGCCGAGATCGAGGCGGCCCAAGCGGCCGGCGCCCTGGTGGTCGCCTCCCGGGACTGGCACCCCGTCGACCACATGAGCTTCTCGCATCGCGGTGGCCCCTGGCCGGTGCACTGCGTGCAGGACACCGAGGGCGCCGCCTTCCACCCCGACCTGGCCCTTCCCGATGACGCCATCCGCGTCAGCAAGGCCACCGCCTTCGATGCCGACGCCTATTCCGCCTTCGACGGCACCGGACTCGGCGGCTACCTCAAGGAGAAGGGGATCGCGCGGGTGATCGTCTGCGGCCTGGCGCTGGATGTCTGTGTCCATGCCACGGTACTGGCAGCCAGTCGGGAAGGCTTTACCACCCTATTGCTGGAGGAGCTATCCGCCGCGGTCGACCCCGATGCCATCGAGGCGTGCCACCGTGACTTCGAGGAAGCCGGGATCGAGGTGCGCGCATGAGCGAGCCGATTCCCCTGCAGGTCGAGGAGGGCGAGCTGGCCCTGCTCACCGACCTCTACCAGCTGACCATGACCCAGGCCTACTGGAAAGAATCGATGCAGGAGCGCGCCACCTTCAGCCTCTTCTTCCGCAAGATGCCCCCGGCCCGCCGCTTCATGCTGGCCTGCGGGCAGCAGCATGCCGCGGCGCTGCTCAGCCGGCTGCGCTTCGGCGACACGGCTCTCGAGCGCCTCGCCGGCACCGGCCTGTTCGACCCGGGCTTCCTCGACTGGCTGAGCGACTGGCGCTTCGAGGGCGACATCTGGACCCTGCCCGAGGGCACGCCGGTGTTTGCCAACGAGCCGCTGCTGGAAGTGGACGCGCCCATCGCCCAGGCCCAGCTGCTCGAGAGCCTGGTGATGAACCTGGTGCAGCTGGAAACGGTGCTCGCCTCCAAGGCGGTGCGCATCGTGATGGCCGCCCGGGGCCGCCCGGTGGTGGATTTCGGGATGCGCCGCATGCACGGCGTGGATGCGGCGGTGCGGGGGGTCCGGGCCTACCGCAGCGCGGGGCTGGCCGGGACCAGCAACGTGCTCGGCGGCCTGCGCCACGACCTGGCGATCAATGGCACCATGGCCCACAGCTATATCCTGGCCCACGACAACGAGCAGGAAGCCTTCCGTGCCTTCGCCCGCCACTATCCCGGCACCACCCTGCTGGTGGACACCCATGACACCCTGGAAGGGGTGCGCAAGGTGATCGAGATCATGCGCGAGGAGCCCGAGGTCGGCGTCAAGGCCATCCGGCTCGATTCCGGGGACCTGGGCGAACTGGCGAAGGGCGCACGCGCGCTGCTCGACGAGGCCGGACACGAGGAGATCACCATCGTCGCCAGCAGCGGCCTCGACGAGTACCAGATCGCGGCGCTGCTCGAGGACGGCGCCCCCATCGATGCCTTCGGCGTCGGCACCCAGATGGGCGTCTCGGCGGATGCCCCGGTGATCGACCTCTCCTACAAGCTGGTGGAGTACGCCGGCACCCCGCGGGTCAAGCACTCGCCGGGCAAGATCAACCTGCCCTGCCGCAAGCAGCTCTATCGCCGTCGGGACGATCGAGGCCGCTACGTCGGCGACGTCATCGCCCTGCGTGACGAGACCATCGACGCCGGAGAGCCGCTGCTGCGCCCGCTGGTCCGGGCGGGTCGGCTGGACGATGGCGAGATGGCCAGAGCCGATGAGGCACGCGAGCGGGTCGCGGATGCCCTCGAGCGCTTCCCCGAGGACGTCAGGCGGCTCGCGGAGGGCGAGAGCGACTACCCGGTCACGCTCAGCCCCGAACTCGAGCGCCTGCAGTCGAAGGCATGACGCTCCACCTTGCAGGGGCGGGCAACACGGGAATGCGAGAGGGGCACATCGCAGGCGATGTGCCCCTCTTGCGTCGTGTCGCCAGGTCTTGCCGGTGGCGCCGTCACATCTTGTCCTGGGTCCGGGTCTCGAAGTCGCTGGCCGAGTGGCGCTCGTGCAACTGCTCGGAGCGCTCCCCCCAGGTACGGTTGACCATGCGTCCGCGCTTGACCGCCGGCCGCTCGGCGATGCGCCTCGCCCAGCGCTGCACGTTGGGGTACTCGTCGACGGCCAGGAACTCCCCCGCATCATAGAGCAGCCCCTGGACCAGCAGGCCATACCAGGGATAGATGGCCATGTCGGCGATGGTGTAGTCGTTGCCCGCGATATAGGCCCGCTCGGCCAGCTGGCGGTCGAGCACGTCGAGCTGCCGCTTGGTCTCCATGGTGTAGCGGTCGATGGGGTACTCGAGCGGTTCCGGCGCATAGGCGTAGAAGTGGCCGAACCCGCCACCGACGAAGGGGGCCGCCCCCATCTGCCAGAACAGCCAGTTGAGGGTCTCGGTCCGTCCGGCGTGATCCTCGGGCAGGAAGGCGCCGAACGTCTCGGCCAGGTAGAGCAGGATCGCGCCGGATTCGAACACCCGGATTGGTGGCTCGGTGGTGTGGTCCATCAGCGCCGGGATCTTGGAATTGGGGTTGACCGCAACGAAACCGCTGGAGAACTGCTCGCCCTCGCCGATGCGGATCGGCCAGGCCTCGTACTCGGCACCCTCGTGCCCCAGCGCCAGCAGCTCCTCGAGCATGATGGTCGCCTTCACGCCGTTGGGCGTGGCCAGGGAGTAGAGCTGCAGCGGATGCTGGCCGACGGGCAGTTCCCGGTCGTGGGTCGGTCCGGCCACGGGGCGGTTGATGCTGGCGAACTGGCCGCCGCTCTCGCGTTCCCATCGCCAGACGCGTGGCGGCTGATAGGCGGTATCGTCACTCATGGGCATGCTCCTGTGCCGAAAGGCAATCGGGTGTCCTGACAGGCCCCGGGAGGCACCCGCAGGGCCTCGCCGGGCTTTCCAGCGGCGGGCCGGGCATCGGATCCCGGCCCGCCGGCTGGCCTTGCCGCGAAGGGCGGCGCCTTAGAGCGGCTGCTTGGTCGGGCGGATGATCAGCTCATTGATGTCGACGTCCGCCGGCTGCTCGATGGCGTAGGCGATCGCCCGGGCGATGGCATCGGCATCGATGGCCATCTCGTAGAGCTCGTTCACGCCCTTGGCGGTATCGGGGTCGCTGATGGTGGTGGTCAGCTCGGTGGCCACCGCCCCCGGGGAGATGTTGGTGGAGCGGATCTCTTCGCCGCCCTCCTGGCGAATGCCCTCGGAGAGCGCCTTGACCGCGTACTTGGTGGCGCAGTAGACGGCCGCGGAGGGGAAGACCACGTGGCCGGCCACGGAGGAGAGGTTGATGATATGGCCGGCATGCTGCTCGCGCATGGTCGGCAGCACCGCGGCGATGCCGTACAGAACGCCCTTGATGTTGACGTCGACCATCTGCTCCCACTCGTCGACCTTGAGCTGGTCCAGCGGCGACAGCGGCATCAGGCCGGCATTGTTGACCAGCACGTCGATGCGGCCGTAGGCCTCCCTGGCGGCGGTGGCCAAGGCCTCGACCTGGTCGCGGTCGGTCACATCGGTGACGCGATAGATGGCCTCGCCTCCCTGCTCGACGATGGCATCGCGCAGCGCCACGAGACGCTCCTCGCGGCGGGCGCCAAGCACCAGCTTGGCGCCGGCCTTGGCCAGGCGGTGGGCGGTGGCTTCGCCGAGGCCGCTGCTGGCCCCGGTAATGATGACGACCTTGCCGTTGATCTCGGACATGGGTTCTTCTCCTTGGGAATGCTTCGTGGTGTCGGTCCCCGACCGGCTCGGCCGGGAATTCTCGAAGGTGTCAGGCCGGCTGTTCGGCCAGGCTCGGGTAGTCGGTATAGCCGCGCTCGTCACCGCCGTAGAAGGTGCTGTCGTCCCAGTCATTGAGCGGCGCATCGAGACGGAAACGTTCCGGGAGGTCCGGGTTGGCGATGAAGGGCCGCCCGAAGGAGACCAGGTCCACCTTGCCGGCGGCGATGCGCTGGCGGGCCTCGTCGGCGCTGTAGGCGCCGTTGCCGATGTAGGCGCGCGAGAAGCCCTCGTGGATGGCCTCGATCACCGGCTCGGGACGCCCCTTCTCGTGGTTGCCCTGGAAGGAGTCCTCCACCACCTCGATGAAGGCGACCCCGATGTCGTCCAGGGCCCGGGCGAAGGCGCCGAAGGTGGCGACCGGTTCGTCGTCGACCATGGCATTGAAGCTGCCGGTGGGGCTGACGCGCACGCCGACGCGATCGGGGCCCCAGACATCCACCACGGCCTGGACCACCTCCAGCGGCAGGCGCAGGCGGTTCTCCAGTGAGCCACCGTAGGCATCCGTGCGCCGGTTGCTGCCGCTCTTGAGGAACTGATCGAGCAGGTAGCCATTGGCGGCATGGACCTCCACGCCGTCGAAGCCGGCGCGCCTGGCGTTCTCGGCCCCCCGGCGATACTGCTCGACGATCCCGGGCAGTTCATCGGTCTCGAGTGCGCGCGGCGTGGGTACTTCGACCATCCCGGAATCGGCACTGATGAAGGTCATGGCGCCCTCGGGCTTGATCGCCGAGGGCGCCACGGGTGAGGCACCGTCCGGCTGCAGCACGGGGTGGGAGATCCGCCCTACGTGCCAGAGTTGCAGGATGATGCGCCCGCCGGCCTGGTGCACGACATCGGTCACCCGCTTCCAGCCCTCGACCTGCGCCTCTGAGTGGATCCCCGGGGTGAAGGCGTAGCCCTTGCCCTGGGGGGAGACCTGGGTGGCCTCGGCGATGATCATCCCCGCCCCGGCCCGCTGACGGTAGTATTCGACGTTCATGTCGTTGGGCACGTCGCCGGGTTGCGAGGCCCGCGAGCGGGTCAGCGGCGACATGATCACCCGGTTGGGCAGTTCCAGATCCCCAAGAGTGAAGGACTCGAAGAGGCAGTCGTGTTGTGGGGTCATGCGTGACCTCCTGGGTCGATGTCTGTCTGGATCGCCCCTCTAGACCAGTCTACTAGAAACGAGACGCGAGCGATGTAGGGGTGGCGCTCCGTTCAGGGATCAGCTCGCCACCGGCAGCTCGCGGGCCAGCACCTGGCGAAAGAGGATCGCCTCGAAGCACTCCATGGGGGCCAGGGACTTGACCGTCTTGGCACGCAGGATGGCGCCCTCCCAGCCGGCCATGATGAAGCCCGCCAACGCCTCACTGTCGAGGTCTTCCGGCACCTCTCCGGCACTGCGAGCTTCCTCGAGGCAGGCCACCAGCCGGCGCTCCCAGGCGCGGAACACCTGGTCGAGGCGGGCCCGGAAGACCTCGCTGCGCGCCGAGAGCTCCTGGCCCAGGTTGCCGATCAGGCAGCCGCGGGCATGATCGCAGGAGAGCATGTCCGCCTTGCCGGCGGCGAAGTAGCGGCGCAGGCGCTCCAGCGGGGAGGCATCGCTGGCATCGAAGATCGCCGCCAGCCGGGCGTCGTACTGCTCGGCGAAGGCGTCGATCACGGCCAGGCCGAAATCCTCCTTGCTCGAGAAGTAGTGGTAGAAGGACCCCTTGGGGACCCCGGCCCGGTTGAGCACCGCATTGATGCCGGTGGCGTTGAATCCCTGCTCGGCGATCAGGTCGGCGCCGATCTCGATCAGCTTGTCGCGGGTGGCGTGCGTCTTCATGCCGGCAAGATTAGACCAGTCGTCTAGTCACGTCAAACCGCACATGGCGTGCTCAGTCGAGCATGGCAGCGAAGCGCTTGAGCCAGGCCGGGTGGGCCGGCCAGGCGGGGGCGGTGACCAGCTTGCCGCTGGCCACGGCCTGGTCGACCTCGATCTCGGCATAATCGCCGCCGGCCAGGCGCACTTCCGGAGCACAGGCCGGGTAGGCCGAGACCCGATGTCCCTCGAGGGAGACCGCCGCCGCCAGCAGCTGGGCGCCATGGCAGATGGCGGCCACCGGCTTGTCATGGTCGAAGAAGTGGCGGACCATCTCCAGCACCCGCTCGTCGAGGCGCAGGTACTCCGGCGCACGCCCGCCGGGGACGACCAGCCCATCGTAGTCGGCGACCTCCACCTCGGCGAAGGTGGCATTCAGGGTGAAGTCGTGGCCGGGCTTCTCGGAGTAGGTCTGGTCGCCCTCGAAGTCGTGGATGGCAGTGCGCACCTTGTCGCCCTCGCGCTTTTCGGGACACACCGCATCGACCGAGTGGCCCATGGCCTGCAGCGCCTGGAAGGGCACCATGATCTCGTAGTCCTCGACATAGTCACCGGCGATCAGCAAGAGTCTGGCCATGGGAGTCTCCTCGGTGGTGTGGGGGGCGACGGTAGCGTCGCCCTGCAAGGGCAGCCTAGCAGCCCCTCGGAGGACCCGCCGGGGAAAAGCGCAAGGAGCGTGCAGGCGGGAACCCCCGGGCGTGCGGGGACTCTCACCCCTGCCCCATCGACGGCCATGGAGTCCTCGCATGCCCGCACCGCTGCGCCGTTGCGCCGCCCTCATACTGCTGCTGGCCGCCGGCAGCGCCCTCGCCGCCGAGCCGCGTCCCTTCGATGCCCGCTACCGCCTCGAGGTCGCCGGCTGGCCGAGCACCACCGTCGCGCACCGCCTGAGCCATGACGGAACGCACTGGCAAAGCGACATGCGCGCCGCCCTCTCGGTGGCCCGGGGCCACGAGCGAAGCCGGTTCATCGCCGGCGAGGCCATCCGCTCGCTGCACTATGACAGCGGCTACAGCCTGCTGGGCATCGGCAAGGACTATGAACTGGACCGGGAGGCCCTGGCCGGGCTGCCCGACCGACAGACCGCCCTGTTCGACCTCTCGCGGCGTGCCGTGGCCGACGACTGCGACACGCCCTGCCGGCTGCGCTATCTCGACCACCGCGGCCGCGAGGAGCGAGTCGACTATCGACACCTGGACCGCCGAATGCTCGAGCTGCCCGCCGGGCGCTTCGAGGCGGTCAGGGTGGAGGTCACCGAGCCGGACGCCCCCGGACGCCGCATGGTCTTCAGCTTCCACCCCGACGTGCCGGGCCTGCTGCTGGCCATGGAGTACCACCGCGACGGCGAGCGGCGCAGCCGGCTGGCCCTCACCGACCTGACCCTCGCCCACGCCGAGCTCGCTTCCTCCCCGAAGGGAAATTGACTAGAGTGATCGGCTTTCGGTCGCCGCCGGCGGCCCCTGGACGAGAAGGGAGTCTCGATGCTGAGCGGTCTGGTGATCGTGCTGTTACCGCTGGTGCTGGGGTATCTGGTGCCGGTGCGGGATGCCCGGCTGATGGCCCTGATCAACCGCGGCGTGAACGCCTCGATCTACGTGATCCTGCTGCTGATGGGGGTGAGCCTGGCCGGGCTCGACGACCTGGCCGGCCAACTCTCGCGCCTGGGCAGCCAGGCCCTGGTGTTGTTCGCGGTGATCTCGAGCTGCAACCTGGCGGCCCTCTGGTGGCTGTCCCGCCGACTGGGCCTCACCACCGACCCCTCGACAGTGGTGGCGGGGGCGCCCACCAGCAAGTGGGCCGCCATGGCCGGCTCGCTGGCGCTGGTCGCGGTGGTGGTGGCCGGCGTGGTGTCTGGTCTGCTGCTGGAGTGGCTCACCGGCAGCGGCCTGTTCGCCACGGCCGAGACCGTCGCCGAAGGGGTGCTCTATGCCCTGCTGGCGCTGATCGGCTGCCAGCTGCGCAACTCCGGCATGCCGCTTCGCCAGATCGTGCTCAACCGCTTCGGCCTGGCCATCGCCCTGACCCTGGCCGCCAGCTCGCTGGTCGGCGGCCTGCTCGCGGCGCCGCTGCTGGAGCTGAGATGGAACGAGGGGCTGGCGCTGGCCGCCGGCTTCGGCTGGTACTCGCTCTCGGGCATCCTGGTCGGCGACCAGCTGGGTCCCCTGATGGGCGGGGTGGCCTTCTTCAACGACCTGGCCCGGGAGCTGCTCGCCTTCGTGCTGATCCCGCTGGTGATCCGACGCCATGCCGCCCTGGCGATCGGCTATGGCGGCGCCACCTCCATGGACTTCACCCTGCCGGTGATCCAGCAGCATGGCGGGGTCGCCTGCGTGCCGGTGGCCGTGGTCAGCGGCTTTCTCCTCTCGCTGCTGTCGCCGCCGCTGATCCTCTTCCTGCTCTCGCTGTGACCGCCGCCGCCCTTGCCGGCAGGGACGGCATGGGCGAGGCTGACCTCAACCTGCACATTGCCTGCACAGAACCTGACCGATGGCTGCACGCCGAGCGGCGAGAATGCACCACGCCCTCGCCGACCCTCGCTCCCGGAGCCTGTCCATGCGCTCGCCACGCCTTTCCCGCCCGGCCGTCTCGCGGCTCGGCATCAAGCTGTTCGCGATCATTCTGGTGGTCAACGTGGCCATCTCCGGGCTGGTGTTCCTGGCGGTCTCGCGCAGCCTCGACCAGGGCTTCATCGAGTACCTGGACCAGACCCAGACCCGCCGCGCCGAGACCCTGGCCGAGGGGCTCGCCGAGGAGTGGGCCGGCCGGGGTGACTGGCAGTGGCTGCGCCAGTCGCCCGGCGCCTGGCACCGTCTGGTGCGCCGCCAGCTGTGGCCCGGCGACACCCCGCCGCCGGAGGGCATCGAGCGGCGCCTGGGAGACCCGAAGGACTTCGTGCTCCACGACGCGGCCGGCCTGCCGGTGATTGGCCTGCCCCCGGACAGCGACCAGGAGGCGGCCGAGCTGCGCTGGCTGCCCATCGAGAGCGCTGGGGAACGGGTCGGGATGCTCGGCTATCGGCCGCCCCAGCAGCTGATGGCCCGCATGGACCGCATCTTCCTCGCCCGCCAGCAGCGCAGCCTGGGCATTATCGTCGCCTCCCTGGGCCTGGCCTCGCTGCTGCTGGCCGGCGGCCTCTCCTGGTGGCTGGGGCGGCGCACCCGCGGCATGGCCCGGGCCACGCGTCGCCTCACCGAGGGCGACTACAGCACCCGCCTGGCAGAGCGCGGCCGCGACGAGCTGTCGAGCCTCGCCCACGACTTCAACGTGCTGGCCGCGACCCTGGAGGCCAGTCGCGAGGCGCGCAACCGCTGGGTCTCCGATATCGCCCACGAACTGCGCACGCCGCTGGCGGTGCTGCGTGGCGAGATCGAGGCCATGCAGGACGGCATCCGTTCCCTGGACCAGGACAACCTGCACTCGCTGGCCCAGGAGGTCGGCCAGCTGGAGCGCCTGGTGGCCGACCTGCGCCTGCTCTCCCAGAGCGATGCCGGCGCCCTGGAGGTCCAGCTGGCTCCCCTGGACCTGGCGGAGAGCCTCGCCTCGCGCCTCGACGAGGCCAGCGGGTGGCTCGGCGACAGCGGCATCCAGCTGGAGCACGAGATCGAGGGGCCGGCGTGGATCCGCGGCGACACCCAGCGGCTGCGCCAGCTGTGGAACAACCTGATCGACAACACCTGCGCCTATACCACGGCCCCGGGACGACTGCGCGTGCGCCTGGCAGGCCACCAGGGGCAGGTGCGGGTGACCTGGGAGGACAGCGCCCCCGGCGTGCCCGAGGCCGAGCTGCCGCGGCTCACCGAGCGGCTCTACCGGGTCGAGGGGTCGCGCAGCCGCGCCAGTGGCGGCAGCGGCCTGGGGCTGTCGATCGCCAGCGCACTGGCCCGCGCCCATGGCGCGCGCATGGAGGCCTCCCCCTCATCGCTGGGCGGGTTATGCTGGACCCTGACCTTTCCCGCCATCGAGGACCACCAGCTCAGGGAGGACGCCGCATGAGCACCCCGGACACGGATCAGGACCAGATCCTGATCGTCGAGGACGAACCCAAGATCGCCCGTCTGGTCGCCGACTACCTGCAGGGCAGCGGCTTCACCAGCCACCACCTGGCCCACGGCGATGCCGTGCTGCCCTGGCTGGAGGCCCGCAGCACGCGCCCCGAGCTGGTGCTGCTCGACCTGATGCTGCCGGGCACCGACGGCCTGACCCTGTGCCGGGAGATCCGCCAGCGCTGGCCGGCGGTGGCGATCATCATGCTCACCGCCCGGGTCGAGGAGGTCGACCGCCTGCTGGGCCTGGAACTGGGCGCCGACGACTACATCTGCAAGCCCTTCAGCCCCCGCGAGGTGGTGGCCCGGACCAGGGCCGTGCTGCGCCGCAGCCGGGCCGCCACCTCGCCCGCCACCGGGGGCAGCGACCTGGTCCTCGACGAGGAGGGCTGGCGGGCCCTGGCCGATGGCCACGACCTGGGTCTCACCGCGGTGGAGTTCCAGCTGCTGAAGGTGATGATGCATTCGCCCGGGCGCATCTTTACCCGCGAGCAGCTGATGGACCACATGTACCGCGACCACCGCATCGTCTCCGAGCGCACCGTCGACAGCCATATCAAGAAGCTGCGCCGGAAGATCGCCGAGACCTGGCCCGAGCGCGAGGTGATCCGCTCGGTCTACGGCGTCGGCTACAAGTATCAGCCGGAGGAGTGAGTCCCCGGCAGATGCACGACCTTTGCACCCTCGCTGCATGCCGCTTGCACCCCCGGCGACGAGACTGGCAGCGTCAACCCGAGGCCCGTCGAGGCCCCCAAGGAGAACCGCCATGACACGCTCACTCACTCGCACCCTGCTGGCTCCCGCCCTGCTCGCCATCGCCATCGCCCCCCTGGCGCTTTCCGCCAGCGCCGCCCCCGGTGGCGAGGGCAAGCAACAGGGCTGGAGCGAGGAACATCGCCAGCAGCACGAGCAACGCCGCCAGGCCCTCTTCGAGCGGGCCGGCATCGACGACGAGACCCGCCAGGCCCTGGAAGAGGCTCGCAGCGAGCACCGTGAGGCGGTCCGCGAACTGCGCGAGGAGCACCGCCAGCGCATGGACGAGATCCTCGGCGAAGAGCAGCGCGAGGCGCTGGAGGCCGCCCGCCAGGAAATGCGCGAGGAGCAGCGCGCCGAGCGCCGTGAGGCCATGCAGCAGCGCCTGACCGAACTGGTCGACAGCTGGGAACTCTCCGACGAGGAGCGCGAGGCGTTGCGCGAGGCCCGCGAGGCGATCTACGCCGACATGCAGGCGCTGCGCGAGCGCGACTTCGACTCCCGCCAGGAGCGTCGCGAGGCCATGCATGAACTGCGCGAGGAGCACCAGGAGACGCTCGCCGAGATCCTCAGCGACGAGCAGATCGCGGAGATGCGGTCGGTCCTCTCCCGCCATGGCCGCCAGGGCAAGGGCGGCGATGGGGGCAAGGACAAGGGCGACGGCGCCGCCGACTGACGCCTCGCTCCCCTTATCCTCCCCGTTTCGCCCGGCCTCGTGCCGGGCGTTTTCGTTCGAGTCTCTAAGTTCGTGCCGTGAGGTTCATGCCTTGAAGTTCCGTGGCGGGGGCTGTATTTTATTTGAACGTTCATTCAATAAAATATTCCCCCGACACAGGAGCCCCGCATGTCGCATGCCCCCTCCCTCCCCGAACGACGAGACCGGCTCAACCGCGTCGTCTTCCACGGCAGCGTGGTCGGCATCCTGATCTTCCTGGTGCTGACCATGCTGTTCACCGAGCAGGCCGGCGCCTTCTTCGATGCCGGACTGGCGTGGGTCAACGAGACCTTCGGCTGGTACTACATGCTCGCCGCGGTGGTCTATCTGGTCTTCGTCGTCGTCATCGGCGCCTCCCGGGTGGGCAACATCCGCCTGGGCCCCGACCACGCCAGACCCGAGTTCTCGCTGGTCTCCTGGGCCTCGATGCTGTTCGCGGCCGGCATCGGCATCGACCTGCTGTTCTTCTGCGTGGCCGAGCCGCTCGCCCACTACCTGGCACCGCCGGATCTCGACCCCGAGAGCGCGGCGGCCATGCGTGCCGCCGTGCCCCAGACCTTCCTGCACTGGGGACTGACCGGCTGGGGCATGTACGTATTGATGGGCATGGCCCTCGCCTACTTCAGCTACCGCCATCGCCTGCCGCTGGCGATCCGCAGCGCCCTCTACCCGCTGCTCGGCCAGCGCATCCACGGCCCCATCGGCCACGCCGTGGACATCACCGCGGTCATCTCCACGGTATTCGGCATCGCCACCAGCCTCGGTATCGGGGTGATGCAGCTCAACTACGGGCTGACCTACATGTTCGACGTCCCGGAGAGCCTCTCCGTGCAGGTAGTGCTGATCGCCCTGGTGGTGGTGCTGGCGACCATCTCGGTGGTCAGCGGCGTGGAGAAGGGCATCCGCCGCCTCTCCGAATTCAACATGCTGCTGGCCGCTGCCCTGCTGCTGTTCGTGCTCTTCCAGGGCGACACCCTGCGCCTGCTCGATGCCCTGGTCCTCAATGCCGGGGACTACCTGGGCGGCTTCGTCGGCGCGAGCTTCGACACCTATGCCTTCGCCGGCGAGGAGGCCCAGCAGTGGAAGGGCTGGTGGACCATCTTCTTCTGGGGCTGGTGGATTGCCTGGACACCCTTCGTTGGCCTGTTCCTCGCCCGCATCTCCCGCGGGCGCACCATCCGCGAGTTCGTCACCGGGGCGCTGCTGATCCCGCTCGGGTTCATGATGGCCTGGATGTCGATCTTCGGTAACAGTGGCATCGACCTGGTGGCCAACCAGGGGCTGGTCGAACTCGGCGAACAGGCGCTGAACACCCCCCAGACCACCATCTACACCCTGCTCGAACAGTACCCCTACATCGGCCTCACCGCCTCGGTGGTGACCGTGCTCGGCATCGTCTTCTTCATCACCTCGGCGGACTCCGGCGCCCTGGTGCTGGCGAACTTCACCTCGATCCTGTCCGACGTGAACCACGATGCCCCGATCCGCCTGCGCATCTTCTGGTCGGTGGTCATCGGCCTGATCACCATCGCCCTCCTGATGGCCGGCGGACTGGGCGCCCTGCAGAGCGCCGTAGTGATCACCGCCCTGCCCTTCTCGCTGGTGATCTTCGCCATCATGGCCGGCATGACCCGTGCCCTGAGGCTCGAGAGCAGCAAGGCCGACGCCCGCCGCCAGGTCAGCGGCACCGCCCCGGGAGGCGACTGGCGCGAACGTCTCGACCGCGCCCTGGACACCTCGACCCGGGCCGGTGCGGCGGCTACCGTCGAGCACGCCATCCGCCCGGCCCTGGCCCAGTTCGCCAGCGAGCTCGAGGGCCGCGGACAGCGGGCCTCGGTGAGCGAGGAGCATCTCGAGGACGAGCCCCTGCCGCGCCTGACCCTGCAGGTGGACTTCGACCAGGCCCAGAGCTTCGTCTACCAGGTGTGTGCCAACCGCCTGCGCACGCCGAGCTTCCTGCCGGTGGACGACGACTACTACGTGCGCCTCGATGTCCACCTGGCCGAGGGCGGTACGGGACAGGACCTCAACGGCTACACCCGTGGCCAGGTGATCGGCGACGTGCTCTCGGAGTACGAGCGCCACCTGCACTTCCTGGCGCTCTCGGATGCCGGCGGCGGCGGGCAGGCCATGCCCGGCGCCACGGGCGAACCGCCCGCCAGCGCCTCGCCGGCCTGACGACGACCGGCAGCAACCGACAACGGCGACGCCACTGGCGTCGCCGTTGTCGTTTCCGGCCGACGAAAACGCCTGCGCCTATCTCACGACCGCCTGCCGTCGCCCCTCCTCCCCCTACGCCCCAGCCATACGCCACCCCTGTGCCCCCCAGGGAGGAGGACGCCACCAGCCGGATTGACGAGGCTAGGCGTTATCGCTCCCCGTGCCGCTCGTCCGGGGCGGGGGCCACCCGAGACGTCACAACAATACGAGGTCGCGACCCATGACACGACGCCACGCCTTCCTTACCCCGCTGCTGGCCGCCACCCTGAGCGCCGGGGCCGCCTTGCCTGCCATGGCCTTCGAGGACGACACCCTGACCATCTGGATCGGCGACAACAAGGGCCCCCAGGGCATCCGCGAGGTGGCCGAGCGGTTCACGGCCGACACCGGCATCGCCATCGACATCGTCCACCCCGACGACATGACCAACCGCTTCCAGCAGGCCGCCGGCAGCGGCCAGGGGCCGGACATCGTGATCTTCGCCCACGACCGCATGGGGGAATGGGCCCAGAGCGGGCTGCTCAAGTCCATTGCGCCCTCAGACACCTACCGCGATCACTACTTCGACTTTTCCTGGGACGCCGTCGAGTGGAACGGCGAGACCTACGGCTATCCCATCTCGGTGGAGTCGCTGGGCCTGATCTACAACAAGGCCCTGGTAGAGACACCCCCCGAAAGCTTCGCCGAGCTCGCCAGGCTCGATGCCGAGCTGGTCAAGGAAGGCAAGAAGGCGATCCTTTTCAATTACGGTGAGCCCTACTTCAGCTGGCCCCTATTGGCCGCCAATGGTGGCTATTCGTTCCAGCATACCGACAGCGGCTATGACACCAGCGACATCGGCGTTAACAATGCCGGCGCGGTGGCGGGAGCCGAGCGTCTGCGCGAACTGATCGACAGTGGCGTACTGCCCGAGGGCACCGACTACAGCGTGACGGATACCCGTTTCAACCAGGGCGAGGTGGCGGCCATGATCAGCGGCCCCTGGGCATGGAGCAACCTTGAGAAGAGCGGTATCGACTTCGGCGTGGCCCTCTTGCCAAGGGTCGGTGACGAGCGGGCCAAGCCGATGTTCGGGGTCATGGCGGCGATGATCAACTCGGCTTCGCCCAACGACTTCCTGGCCACCGAGTTCCTCGAGAGCTATCTGCTCGAAGAGGAGGGCCTGCGCACCTTCAACAGCGACGGCTCGCTGGGCGCCATGGCCCACAAGGCCTATCAGCAGGAGCTGGAGTCCGACCCGCGGATCGCCGCCACCTTGGAGAACGCCGAGCTCGGCTCGCCGATGCCCAATATTCCCGAGATGGGTGCCTTCTGGTCGGCCATGGAACCGGCGCTGCAGAACATCGGCAGCGGCCGCCAGTCGCCGCAGGCGGCCCTCGACGCTGCCGCCGAGCGCATCCGCACCGCCATCGAGTAACGCTAGCCTTCCAGTCCCGGCCGGCCATGAACCACCGCCAGGCCGGGGCAGACCGCAGGTGACCCCATGTTTGTGACCAACGCCTCGCGCGGCTTGCCGCGCCATCGATCCCGCTACCCCGCCGAGCGCTATACCCGTTGGGCGCTGCGCGCCCTGACGGTACTGCTGGTGCTCGCCACCCTGTGGCTGGTGGTGGCCTTCCACCTGCGCGGCCAGTGGATGTTCTCGCTGCTGTTCCTGGTGCTGGGCGCCTCACTGGCTATCGTCTTCGGCAAGCGCCAGCTGATGAGCCACCGCTATATCTTCCCGGCGCTGGCCGGGATGGGTGTGTTCGTGATCTTCCCGCTGGTCTATACCATCGGCATCAGCTTCAGCAACTACAGTTCGAGCAACCTGCTCAGCGAAGAGCGGGTGCGTGCCCAGTTCCTCGACCAGACCTATCAGGCCGAGGGCCAGGCCTTCGATTTCGCGCTCTATCGCGACGGCGATCGAGTACGGTTGTACCTCGAGGGGGAGTCCGGTGAGCTGGATGCGGAACTGGAGGGACAGCGCCAGTTGCTGTCCGCGCCTCTCTCGCTCCAGGCCGATGAGCCAACGCGCCGGCTGACAGTCGAGCCAGTGGAGGCGCCGCCCTCGGGGGAGCCCCTGCCGATGCGCGCGCTGATCGCCAATCGCGCGCTCATGCAGGCGCTGACCCTGGAGACCCCCGACGGGACCGAGCTCAGCATGGCAGGGCTGCGCAGCTTCGCACCGATGCTGCCACGCTTTGACGCGAATCCCGACGGCAGCCTGACCGACCTGCGCGACGACACCACCCTGACCCCCGACCAGGAGACCGGCTTCTTCGTCACAGAGGACGGTGAGCGGCTCACGCCGGGCTGGCCGGTGGCGGTGGGACTGGAAAACTACACCAAGATCTTCACCGACCCGGACATCCGCGGTCCCTTCCTGCAGATCTTCTTCTGGACCTTCGCCTTCGCCGGCATGACGGTGGCCTTCACCCTGGCGGTGGGCTTCGTGCTCGCCTCACTGCTGCAGTGGGACCAGCTCAGGGGCAAGGCGATCTATCGCACCCTGCTGATCCTGCCCTATGCGGTGCCGGCCTTCATCTCGATCCTGATCTTCAAGGGCATGTTCAACCAGAACCACGGTGAGATAAACCTGATCCTCCAGAACCTGTTCGGCATCAGTCCCGACTGGTTCACCGACCCGGCGCTGGCGCGCACCATGCTGCTGATCGTCAACACCTGGCTCGGCTACCCCTACATGCTGCTGCTGTGCATGGGCCTGATCCAGTCGATTCCCCGCGATCTCTACGAGGCCTCGGCGGTGGACGGCGGCGGGCCGCTGACCAACATGCTACACATCACCCTGCCGCTGATCCTCAAGCCGCTGACGCCGCTGCTGATTGCCGCCTTTGCCTTCAACTTCAACAACTTCGTGCTGATTGCCCTGCTCACCGGCGGAAAGCCGGACATCCTCGGCGCCAGCACGCCGGCGGGTACCACCGACCTGCTGGTCAGCTACACCTACCGCATCGCCTTCCAGGATGCCGGCCAGCAATTCGGTCTGGCGGCCGCCATCGCCACGCTGATCTTCCTGCTGGTGGTCGGGCTGTCGTGGCTCAATCTGCGCCTGTCCAAGGTCAAGGTCTAAGGAGGAGTCGTCTCATGGCCATGGTTCAACCCCGTTCGATCCGTGCCCGCAAGCTGGGCGCCCATCTCGCCCTGCTGGGCTTCGTCAGCCTGGTGGTGTTCCCGCTGCTGCTGGTGATCTCGATCTCCTTCCGCGAGGGTAACTTCGCCACCGGCAGCCTGATCCCCGAGCGCTTCTCGCTGGAGCACTGGGCGCTGGCCTTCGGCATCCCCTGGGAGCGTGCCGACGGCACCGTCGTCCAGCCGCCGTTCCCGGTGATGCTGTGGCTGTGGAACTCGATCAAGGTGGCGGTGGCGTCGTCGCTGATGATCCTCGCGCTCTCCACCACCAGCGCCTATGCCTTCGCGCGCATGCGCTTCTCGGGCAAGGCACCCATCCTCAAAGGGATGCTGATCTTCCAGATGTTCCCCGCGGTACTCTCACTGGTGGCGCTCTACGCGCTGTTCGATCGCCTCGGCCAGCTGGTGCCCTGGCTGGGCCTCAACACCCACGGCGCGCTGATCCTGGCCTCGCTGGGCGCGGTGGCGCTGCACATCTGGACCATCAAGGGCTACTTCGAGTCCATCGACGGCTCCCTGGAGGAGGCGGCAATGGTCGACGGCGCCAGCACCTGGCAGGCCTTCCGCCATATCCTGCTGCCGCTCTCGGTGCCCATCCTGATGGTGGTGTTCATCCTCGCCTTCATCATGTCGATCATGGAGTACCCCATGGCCTCGGTGCTGCTGCTCGATGAGGACAAGCTGACGCTGGCCGTGGGCGCCCAGCAGTACCTGGCCGAGCACAACCAGCGCTGGGGCGACTTCGCCGCCGCGGCGGTGCTCTCGGGGCTGCCCATTACCCTGGCCTTCCTGCTGTGCCAGCGCTGGATCGCCGGTGGGCTTACCGCCGGCGGCGTGAAGGGCTGAGCCCCCACCCGGACTTCCTCGTCCGACAAGGACGCTTGCTTCCCCGGCCATTCGGTCGGGGTTTTTTATGGTTCATCGCATTTTGGCGTGAAGGAGGCGAAGTCCCCCTGTGGGAGATTCCGTGTTAGGTCATTTCCAACATACAAGCGCATTTTATTGCCGGTTCGACACCTCGACGAATGGCGCCGACAGGCGCCCTGGGCTGACTGCCTATTGCCGGGAAGGCCACCGGCCTTCTTTCGCGATCTAAAGTCGGAGCGCCGAACCATCGCTCCCACTGGATGGTGGCCTACAAACCGCATCCTTTCCTGTCGAACAGCATCACGCCAATGTGCGAAGAACCTTTTTTATGTTCGGCGCCGGGCAGTAGGGTGGAAGTCTCTTTGGCAGGCTGCGGTGTGGGTCAGGTGCCTAGTTCACGTGCCTGGCGATGGTTCTCCAGCGTCAAGGAAGTAATTTTCCAATTTAAAAACTCATGGAACATGGCAACGACAACGCCCCGGACGCAAGGCGCACCGGGGCGAGATGGTCAGGGAAGACAGTCGTTCAGTGGGCGATGCCGGGGATCTCCACCCGACGGGGGCAGGCCTGGCCGTCGGGGCCGAACAGGTGGCAGTGGTCGCCGGCCAACCCCAGGTCGACGACCTGGTGTTCCTCGAGGTGGGCCAGGCCGTCGAGGCGCTGCGTCACGGTGCCCTCGGCGCCCTCGACCTGCAGGTGGGCCAGCGTCTCGTAGCCGAGCTTCTCGGCCACCATCAGCCGGGCCATCAGCCGGGCCTCGCCCTGCTCGGGGGCGACGAAGTCCTCGGCGCGAATCCCCAGGGTGGCGGTGTCACCGGCCCCGAGGCCGCGCCCGTCCACCGCCACGGCCAGCATCTCGCCGGAGGGCAGACGCACGCCAGTGCGCTGCGGCCCTGGGTCGACCACCGTCACCGGCAGGGTATTGATGCGCGGCGAGCCGATGAACTCGGCAACCTCGAGGGACTTCGGGAAGTGGTAGAGCGATAGAGGCGCGCCGACCTGGGCGATGCGCCCGCTCGACAGCAGCACGATGCGGTCGGCGAGAGTCATCGCCTCGACCTGGTCGTGGGTGACGTAGATCATGGTGGCATTGAGCCGCTTGTGCAGCTCGGCGATCTGCACCCGCATCTCGACCCGCAACGAGGCATCGAGGTTTGACAGCGGCTCGTCGAACAGGAATACCGCCGGCTCCTTGACCAGGGTGCGGCCAATCGCCACCCGCTGGCGCTGGCCGCCGGAGAGGTCCTTGGGCTTGCGCTCGAGCAACCGGGTGATCTGCAGGATGTCGGCGGCGTGCTCGACACGGCGGCGGATCTCGGCCTTGTCGGTGCGCGCGAGCTTGAGGCCGAATCCCATGTTCTCGGCAACCGTCATGTGCGGGTAGAGGGCGTAGGACTGGAAGACCATGCCGATGTCACGCTCCTGGGGCGGAATCTCGTTGATCCTCTCACCGTCGAGGCACATCTCGCCGCGGGTGATATCCTCGAGCCCGGCGACCATGCGCAGCAGGGTCGACTTGCCGCAGCCCGAGGGGCCGACGAACACCACGAACTCGCCGTCGTTGATGGTCAGGTCGATGTCCCGCGAGATCTCGACGCCGTCATAGTCCTTGCCGATGCCTTCGAGTGTCAGACGTCCCATGAGGCTTCCTCCGAATCGGTGGTGCAGCGGGCGATGGCGATGCCGTAGGCCGGCAGCCGTAGCGTGCCGTCCTGCCAGCTGCCGTTGACCCACGCCGGGGCCTCCGCGAGGCTCTGCGCCTCTCGAGGCGCCGGCAGCTCGCGTGGCTCACCGGCGAAGTTCAGCGCCACCAGCAGGCGGTTGCCCTGATGGGTGCGCTCGAGGCACAGCACCTCGTCGCGTACCGGGTGGTAGGTGATGTCGCCCTTGACCAGTGCCGGCTGGGTGCGGCGGAAGGCCAGGAAGGCGCGGTAGGCGTTGAGCAGCGAGTCCGGGGCGGCGTCCTGCTGGTCCACGGCCAGACCCAGGTGGGCGTCGGGTACCGGCAGCCAGGGCGCGGCCCGGGAGAAGCCGCCATGGGGGGCGTCGGCCTGCCACGGCATGGGTGTGCGGCAGCCGTCGCGGCCCTTGTAGGCCGGCCAGAAGGTGATGCCGGCGGGGTCGACCAGCTGATCGAAGGTCAGTTCGGCCTCGGTCTGACCCAGCTCCTCGCCCTGGTAGATACAGGCGCTGCCGCGTTGGGTGAGCAGGAAGGCCAGGTAGAGGCGCAGCGCCGCGGTGTCGCCCGCGGCGTCCCAGCGCGAGGCCAGGCGGGTGACGTCGTGGTTGCCCAGTGCCCAGCATGGCCAGCCGTCGCCGATGCGTGTCTCCATGGTGGCAAGCGTCTCGCGCAGGAAGGTCGGGTCATGGCGTTCCCCGAGCAGGTCGAAGGAGTAGGCCATGTGCAGGCGCTTGCCGCCCCGGGAGTACTCGGCCATCACGCCCAGCGAATCGTCGTCGCCGACCTCGCCGACGCTGGTGGTGCCGGGGTACTCGTCGAGCAGGGCGCGCAGCCGTTCCAGGAAGACCAGGTTCTCCGGCTGGGTCTTGTCGTGGATATGCTGCTGGTAGCCGTAGGGGTTGTCGGGGCGCACGCCGATAAAGCCCTCCCGGATATCGTCTCTGGGCGGGTTGTCCTTGAGCTCGCCATGGGTGCAGAAGTTCACCGCATCCAGGCGGAAGCCGTCGACGCCACGCTCCAGCCAGAAGCGCACCTCGCCGAGGATCGCCTCGACCACTGCCGGGTTGCGGAAATTGAGGTCCGGCTGCTCGACCAGGAAGTTATGCAGGTAGTACTGACAGCGCCGGGTATCCCACTGCCAGGCGGAGCCGCCGAAGATCGCCTGCCAGTTGGTGGGCGGGGCGCCATCGGGCCGGGGGTCGGCCCACACGTACCAGTCGGCCCTGGGGCTGTCGCGGCTTTCACGGCTCTCCTGGAACCAGGGGTGCGCATCGGAGGTGTGGGAGAGCACCTGGTCGATGGTGACCTTGAGGCCGCGGGCATGGGCGGCCTCCACCAGGCGGTCGAAGTCGACCAGGGTGCCGAACATCGGATCGACGTCGCGATAGTCGCTGACGTCATAGCCGAAGTCCTTCATCGGCGAGGTGAAGAAGGGCGACAGCCAGATGGCGTCGACATTCAGCGAGGCGATGTAGTCGAGCCGGTCGATCACCCCCTGCAGGTCGCCGATGCCATCGCCGCGGGTGTCCTGAAAGCTGCGGGGATAGATCTGGTAGATCACCGCGCCGCGCCACCAGTCGGCGCCCTGTCGGCCGAGGTACTGGGAAGTGTCTGTGGTCATGTGCCGGATCCTTGTCGTGAATCGCGGGTATCGGCGGGCCGATTCCGCGGAAAAAGTTTCACGCTCATGGTGGCGGCACGGCCGGCGGGAGAAATCCTCCCGCAGGATGGGCGATAGGCGTAGGCGGGGGGAGGAGGCGCCTTCCTACTCCCCCTGGATACGGGCGAGGAGATCACCGGCCAGGGCAATGGCCTCCTCCCGGCGGCGGATGCCCTGCTTCTGGTAGAGGCTGCGGATATGCGTCTTGATGGTGGTCGGCGCCACCGACAGCTGCTCGGCGATCTGCTCGTTGGAGAGTCCGGCATGGATCAGCCCCAGGATCTGCCACTCGCGACGGGTCAGGGGTGAGGTGCGGATCAGCTCCGGCACGTCCGGGCGGGCGACGATATCGGCGATCACCGACTCGTCGAGCATCAGGCGCACGGCACGGCCGAAGTCGCGCTGACGGCCGGCCAGCTCGATCAGCCGCTCGGCGCGACGCCGGGCCAGCTCATCCATTTCCCGGGTCTCGAGCAGCCGTGTGAGCATATCGGAAAGCGGTCGGCCCAGGCGCAGGAAGCTGCCGATGAGTGCCGTTCGCGAGGCCAGCTCCAGGGCTGCGGCCAGGTGATCCAGTGCCGCCGGCTCATGGCCGCACTGCCACTCCAGAACTGCCAGGCACAGCCGGTTGCGATTGGCGTCGGTGACCAGGCCGAAACGCGCCGCCTGGGCCTCCAGGGCCTCCAGCAGCCCCCGGGCCTCGTCGGGCCGGCCGAGCAGCAGCAGCGCCCGGGCGTGATTGCGGACGTTGGCCTGGGCGAAGTGGTTGCTGGCGGTGTCGGGCTCGGCAGGCGGCGCCTCCTGCAGCCAGCGGTCCACCGCATCGCGGTCGTCGTTGGCCTGCCACCAGGCCAGCAGGGTGGCGTGGGCATTGGCCCGCCAGTCGATGTGATAGTCGCCGTCGGCGAGTATCTTGCGGATGCGGCGGATGTGGTCGGCACACTGCGCCTGGTCGCCGCGGCCCTGGGCGACCTTGGCCAGGCTCACATGGCACTGCAGGGTCCAGCGCTCGCCTTGGCGGTCGAGAAGGGCGATGCCGGCCAGGGCCGCCTGCTCGGCCTCGTCCAGTCGGTGCCACTCCCACAGCAGTTGGCTGCGGATGCGATACAGGAACTCGGCGACTGGTAGCCGGTCGAGGCCGCTGTGCTCGATATGCGCGAAGGCCCGCTCCTGGGTGTCAAAGGCGGCTTGCAGCCGGCCCTGGGCGACCAGCGTCTCCGAATGGTGGCACAGCGCCCACAGCAACAGCTGGTCATCGCCGATGCGCTTCGCCTCGCGTTCCACCTCGTGGATCCGCGCCAGCGACTCCTCGAGTCGGCCCTGGACGAAGCGTGCTTCGCAGAGGATCGCACCGGCCGACACCGGCGTGGCGGCCAGGTAGCGGGCCGGTTGTGTCAGCGCCTGTTCGGCCAGTGGTGCGGCCCGTTCGGCGTCACCCTGGTTGATCGCCAACTGGGCGCGCAGGGTGGCGAACTCGGCGGAGAGCTCCTGCCAGGCAGGCTCCTCGAGCTGGGCCTCGATCCAGCCGATGGCCTCGGCGGTACGATCGAACTGGAACTGGGCGTGGGACACCCAGCCATGCAGCAGCGTCAGTTGCGGCGAGGTGCACAGGCATGTCTCACCGAGCGTCGCCAGGGCCCGCGCCAGCAGCGCAAAGTGGCCATGGGCCAGTAGCTGGGGGCCCTGGGACTCCACCAGCGTGATGACCCCCTCGGGATCATCGGCCTCGATGGCCTGGGCCAGGGCCAGGGCGGGGTCGCCCAGCGCCAGCCAGGCCTGGCTGGCACGGCGATGCAGCAGGCGCTGGGATTCCAGGCTCAACGCGTGGCGGCGATGGCGCAGGTAACCGGCGAACAGTGGCTGGAAGCGAAACCACTGGTCATGGGGGTCGGATCGCTCCAGGAACAGGCCGGCCCCCTCCAGGGCCTCGAGCCTCTGTGAGACTCGCTCCCCCTCCAGCAGGCGAGCCACCAGCGCCGGAGAGAAGCGCTCCAGGACCCCGAGCTGCAGCAGCAGCCGGCGGTCGGGTTCGTCGAGACAGGCCTCCAGCAGATCATCGAACCAGGCGACGAAGTCGGGGTGGCTGCCGCCCAGGCGCTCCAGCAGGCTGTCGAAACCGGCCCGGGTGGTGGTGCGCTGGATCAACCAGTCCAGTGCCATCACCCAACCTTCCGTGCGGCGCAGCGCCTGCTCCAGGCTGACCCGGGTGGGCGGAAAGCTGAGCTGCTCGGCACACAGCGTCTGGGCCTCCTCGAGGTCGAAGGCCAGTTCGTCCAGGCCGATCTCCTCCAGTTCACCACGCAGACGCAGCGCCGGCAGGCCCAGGGCCGGGCGGGTGCGAGAGACCAGGGTCAGGGTGAGCCAGCCCGGCTGGTGGCGCAGCCAGTGGCCAAGCGCCTCGAGGATCTCCGGATGGCGGACATGCTCGAACTCGTCGATCACCAGCCTGCCCGGGGCGGCGCTGTCAGGCAGGGCGGTGAGCCAGGCTTCCACCCCTTCGATCAGGGAGCCGCCCTCGACCAGCTCCACCTCGAGACCCAACTCGCGGCACAGGCCACCCAGGGTGGCGCGAAAATAGCCGGCGAAGCGGTCGGGCGCGTCATCGCGTCCATCCAGCCGCAGCCAGGCGGCGGGCTGTTCCAGGGCCGGCAGCCGCTCGGCCAGCAGGGTGCTCTTGCCGTAGCCCGGTGGCGCCTGCACCACCAGCAGCCGGATACGCTCGTCGAGGATGAAGTGGTCGTTGAGGCGCGGGCGGGCTACAACAGTCGACGGCAGCGGGGGAGCGGCGAGCTTTTCCTGGATCAGCGGCATGGGAGACTCCCGCAGGAAAGATGATGGGCAAGTTACCCAGTATGGCTGCCCGGGCGGCCGACGAAAAAGCCCGCGGCCATCACGCCACGAGCAAGCATCGAAACAGCAGACAGGGCCCGGCCGGCGCCGGGCCCGTGCCATCAGAACCAGACTTCGGTCTGCACGCCGAAGGTCCACTGGCTGCCGGTGAACTCGTCGCTGCCGAAGGCATCGTCGGCGCTGTAGTCATTCAGCTCCTCATCCCAGTCGCTCCAGCTGGCGAACAGGCGAATCTCCGGCCGCTGCCAGAAGCCGCCCACCTGGGGCTTGAAGGTCGGGGCGATGGTGAACTTGGTGTAGTCCCCCTCGACGGCGGTGCGACCGTCGAAGCCCTGGGGATCGAGGTCCATCCACTGGTAGCTGGCCTCGTACTGCATCTCGAAGTTCTGCGTCAGCTCGTTGGCCAGGCGCACGTTGAAGGTCGCCCAGTCGTACTGGTCGCCGTCGACATAGCGGTCCTCGCTGGTCTCGGCGAGAAGCGCCGGAGCCACACGCCACCTGGGTGCCACATAGGTGGTGCCGTAGAGGCCGATGCGGGTCGCGGTGGCATCCTCGGTCAGCCGGCCATCGGTGCCGATGCTCTTGGCCTCGGCGCCCAGGCCCTGGCCATGCATCACCGCCGCCTTGAAGTTGCCCTCGCCCAGGCCGAAGAAGCTGTCGCCATGGTAGGCCACCATGGTATGGAAACCGGACTCGGCGGCCTCCTGACCTTCGCCGATATCGCGCTCCTCGTTGTCGGCGGCGGACATGCCGTTGACCATCCACTGCCAGTTGCCGAAGTAGTTGTTGGAGGTCAGGATCAGGTTGTCGGTGTCGCCGCTGTCATCCCCCGGCGACTCGCGTGTCACGGGGAAGTCGCTGAAGCTGCGGCCGTAGAGCGAGACGTTGGACGTCCAGTTGTCGGCCAGCTGCATGTCGTAGATACCGGCGCCGGTACCGGCCAGGAACACGAAGTCGGTATCCATCCAGTGGATATCGAAGTTGTCGCGGTCGAAGCGCTTGCCGGCCCAGATGGAGGCGTTCTCGAAGGCGCCGGTGAAGCTCGGCAGGTCGCTGAACTCGGCATAGACCTGGCGTACGTTGAGGTTGGACTCGTCGGCGGTCCAGTCGTTGCTGGTGGTGGTACCGTCGGCGATCATGGTGCGGTAGTGGGCCTTGGCGCCGTTGTCGAAGCGCATCTTGTAGTTGAAGATCGCCTCGGCGTAGGTGTCCGGCTCGTTGCCCAGGCGACCGACATTACCGCCCAGCGGGCCCGCCGGTGTCACGCCCGGCCCACCGGGGGCACTCTTGCCGTCCTCGCCGATCAGCAGGCCCGAGCGGGCGTAGACATTGAAGGAGAAGCCCTCCTCGCCGCTGGCCTGGCGTTCGACCTTGGCCAGGCGCTCCTCGACCTCGTCCTTTGACAGGCGGCCCTCGGCCTGCTGCTCGGCCAGGTCCGCGCGCTGTTCGGCGGCGTCTGCCCGCTGTTCGGCGGCGGCAATGCGCGCTTCCAGATCGGCGAGGCGCTGCTCGAGGGAGTGTTCGTCGGCGCCGGCCACCCCGGCGAGGCCCAGGCTGGCGGTAGCGATGGCGATGGCGAGCGGCTTCTTGAGCGTGACAGTGTGCATGGTCGTTCTCGTCCTTTGTTGTTGTCGCGACTGATGATCATCACGAAGGATGGGGGGTTCCCCCGGGGGCCGGGGCGTCGCCCCCGGCGCGAGATACCTCCCGGAACTTAATCGATTCAGATAACGACCACAAAAAGTCTTTTGTAATATTACGACCAATGTCTAAGCATGATCGGGAGCTCGGGCGTTTTCAGGTAATAAAACTACAAAAAGGTCCTCGCCATGACATACCCTGCCCCATCGACACCATGACGAGGACCCACGATGACGCCCGTGCACCCTTCCCTCTCCCTGATGCTCGGCATGATGCGCCTGCATGAGCGCCCCGAACTCCAGGCGCCGGCGCGGCTGGCCGACTGGATCGAGGCCCGCCTGGACCAGGGACTCGACTGGTTCGACCACGCCGACATCTATGGCGGCGACGGCCACAACGAGCGCCTGTTCGGCGAGGCCCTGCGCCACCGGCCCAGTCTCGCTGCTCGGGTGAGGGTGGTCACCAAGGCCGGCATCCTGATCCCTTCAGGGAACACCAAGCACTACGACAGTTCACCGGCATGGCTTGCCGGTGCCATCGACCGGGCCCTGGGGCGACTCGGAGTCGAGCGGCTGGACCTCTTCCTGATCCATCGCCCCGACCCGCTGATGGAGGCCGAGGCCACCGCCCGGGTGCTGGACGATGCCGTCCAGGCCGGCAAGGTCGCCG
Source organism: Halomonas rhizosphaerae (assembly GCF_030012485.1). Lineage (NCBI taxonomy): Bacteria > Pseudomonadati > Pseudomonadota > Gammaproteobacteria > Oceanospirillales > Halomonadaceae > Halomonas > Halomonas rhizosphaerae. The sequence continues at coordinate 27,590 of NZ_JASCQQ010000027.1, read as the reverse complement.
CCCTGGGGGTCTCCAACTTCCTGCCCGAGCAATGGCGCCGCCTGCAGGCGGCACTGTCCCATCCGCTGACCCACCACCAGCTGCAGCTCTCCCTCACTCGGCCGGCACCGCTGTTCGACGGCCAGTTCGATGCCCTGTGTCGAGACGGCCTCTCGGCCCTGGCCTGGTCGCCCCTGGACGGCGGCACCCTGTTCCAGGGCGCCGCCGGCCAGGCCCTGGCGCGTCTCGCCGCCCACCATGGCGTCAGCCCCGCCGGCCTTGCCCTGGCCTGGTTACGCCGGCTGCCGGGTTCGCCGGTGCCGGTGATCGGCACCCTCGACCCGGCACGGATCACGACCCTGCGCGACGAGGCCCGACTCTCCCTGTCGCGCCCGGACTGGTACGCCCTGCTGGAGGCGGCCCGCGGCCAGGAGGTCGACTGACCGCCGGCGGGTTGCGACCAAAGTCGCGGTTGAACTCCGGCGTGAGCGACGGCTAACTGTGGCGGTCACGATCTTAATCGTTTAAGTCGTAAGGGAGCGCTCGCCGGCCCCCGTAGGTGACATGTCGCCGCCGGCCCTCCCTCCCAGTACAGCGACAACAACAAGCGACGAGGAAGCCAGCATGTTCAAGAAGACCCTGATCTCCGCCATCGCCCTGGCCGGCGCCGCCGCCGGCAGCAGCCAGGCCCAGGCGGCGGACCTGACCATCTCCTGTGGCGCCGTCGGCGCCGAGCTCACCCTGTGCGAGGAGGGCGTCGCCCAGTGGGAGGAGAAGACCGGCCACGAGGTCGACATCGTCTCCACCCCCAACTCCTCCACCGAGCGCCTGTCGCTCTACCAGCAGATCCTCTCCGCCCAGTCCAGCGACATCGACGTGATGCAGATCGACGTCGTGTGGCCGGGCCTGCTGGCCAACCACCTGCTCGACCTGAGCGAGACCCTCGGCGAGGACGCAGCCGAGGGCCACTTCGAGGCCATCGTCACCAACAACACCGTCGACGAGCGCCTCGTGGCCATGCCCTGGTTCACCGACGCCGGGGTGCTCTACTACCGCAAGGACCTGCTCGAGGAGCATGGCGTCGAGGCCCCCGAGACCTGGGAGGAGCTGACCGAGATCGCCACCGAGATCCAGGCCGCCGAGCGCGAGGCCGGCAATGACAAGATGTGGGGCTACGTCTTCCAGGGCCGCGCCTACGAGGGGCTGACCTGCAACGCCCTGGAGTGGATCGCCAGCTACGGCGGCGGCACCATCGTCGATGCCGAGGGCGAGATCACCATCGACAACGCGCAGGCCGCCGAGGCGCTGGACCTCGCCGCCAGCTGGATCGGCAACATCTCGCCGGACGGCGTGCTCAACTACACCGAGGAAGAGGCCCGCGGCATCTTCCAGAGCGGCAATGCGGTGTTCATGCGCAACTGGCCCTATGCCTGGTCGCTGGCCCAGAGCGAGGAGAGCGACGTGCGCGACAAGGTCGGCGTGGTCAAGCTGCCCAGCGCCGAGGGCCAGGAGAGCGCCGCCACCCTGGGCGGCTGGAACCTCGCCGTGTCCCGCTACACCGAGAACCCCGAGCTCGCCGCCGACCTGGTGGCCTTCCTGACCGGCGAGGCGGAGCAGAAGCGTCGCGCCATCGAGGGCGCCTACAACCCCACCCTCGCCTCCCTCTACGAGGACGAGGAGGTGCTCGCCGCCGTGCCCTTCTTCGGCACCCTCTACGACACCTTCACCAACGCCGTGGCGCGCCCCTCGGCCGCCACCGGCGACAACTACGGCCGGGTGAGCAACAGCTTCTTCAACGCCGTGCACCAGGTGCTCTCCGGTGACCAGAGCGGCGCCGAGGCCGTCTCCCAGGTGGACAGCGAACTCTCCCGCATCAAGCGTCGCCGCTGGTAACCCAGGAGGTCCCCATGTCGACTCCCGTAACCGAACGCGCCCCCCAGGTGGTGCGCTCCCCCCAGGCGGGCTACCGCGGCACCAAGGTCCGCCGCCAGCGGGTTCGCGCCGCCTGGCTGTTCCTTGCGCCCATGCTGGTGGCGCTGACGCTGGTCGCCGGCTGGCCCCTGCTGCGCACCTTCTACTTCAGCTTCACCGATGCCTCGCTGTCGGATACCGCCGGCGCCGCCTTCATCGGCATCGAGAACTACCTGGTCTATGACGACGGCGCCTGGTACGGCCTGCTCACCGACCCGGTGTGGTGGACCTCGGTGTGGAACACCCTCTACTTCAGCGTCGTCTCGGTGTCGCTGGAGGTGGTGTTCGGCATCATCGTCGCCCTGCTGCTCAACGCCGAGTTCAAGGGTCGCATGCTGGTGCGCGCCGCGGTGCTGATTCCCTGGGCCATCCCCACCATCGTCTCGGCCAAGATGTGGGCCTGGATGCTCAACGACCAGTTCGGGATCATCAACCACCTGCTGATGGCGCTGGGCATCATCGACTCGCCCATCGCCTGGACCGCCAGCGCCACCTACTCCATGTGGGCGGTGATCATGGTCGACGTCTGGAAGACCATTCCCTTCGTCGCGCTGCTGGTGCTCGCCGCCCTGCAGATGCTGCCCAAGGACTGCTACGAGGCGGCCGAGGTCGACGGCATCCACCCGGTCAAGGTGTTCTTCAGGGTTACCCTGCCGCTGATCACCCCGGCCCTGCTGGTGGCGGTGATCTTCCGCCTGCTCGACGCCCTGCGGGTGTTCGACGTCATCTACGTGCTGACCTCCAACTCCACCAGCACCATGACCATGTCGATCTACGCCCGCCAGCAGCTGGTCGAGTTCCAGGACGTCGGCTACGGCAGCGCCGCCTCGACGATGCTGTTCCTGATCATCGCCCTGGCCGTGGTGATCTACCTCTACCTGGGCCGCCGTCAACTGGGAGTCGACCAATGAACCGGTATCAGCTGATCAAGCTCGCCAAGCGGGTCGGGTTCTATGCCCTGATCGCCGTGGTGATGGTCTACGCCATCTTCCCCTTCTACTACGCGGTGATCACCTCGCTGAAGCCCTCCAGCGAACTGTTCCGGGTCGACTTCTGGCTGTCGACGGTGGACTTCGGCAACTACGTGCAGATCTTCACCCAGAAGAGCTTCGTGCGCGCCATCCTCAACTCCATCATTGTCTCGCTGTCCGTGGTCTTCATCGCCCTGCTGCTCGGCATCACCGCCTCCTATGCGCTGGGCCGGGTTCGCTTCCGCGGCCGTGCCACGGTGATGCTGGTGATCCTCGGGGTCTCGATGTTCCCCCAGGTGGCGGTGCTCTCCGGACTGTTCGAGGTGATCCGGGGGCTCGGCCTCTACAACAACCCGGCCGGCCTGATCCTGAGCTACACCATCTTCACGCTGCCCTTCACCGTCTGGGTGCTGACCACCTTCATGAAGCAGTTGCCCATGGAGCTGGAAGAGGCGGCAATCATGGACGGCGCCACCCCCTGGGTGACCATCACCAAGGTGTTCCTGCCGCTGATGTGGCCGGCCATGGCGACCACCGGCCTGCTGGCCTTCATCGCCGCCTGGAACGAATTCCTCTTCGCCCTGACCTTCACCCTCACCGACGACCAGCGCACCGTGCCGGTGGCGATCGCCCTCATCTCCGGCGGTAGCCAGCACGAACTGCCCTGGGGACCGATCATGGCCGCCTCGGTCACCGTCACCGTGCCGCTGGTGATCCTGGTGATGATCTTCCAGAAGCGTATCGTCTCCGGTCTCACCGCCGGTGCGGTCAAGGGCTGACCTCATGACACCCAAGGAACCCGAGATGCAAGACAACCTGACCTGGTGGCGCGGCGGCGTCATCTACCAGATCTACCCGCGCAGCTTCATGGACAGCAACGGTGACGGCATCGGCGACCTAGCGGGCATCACCGCGAAGCTCGACCATGTCGCCAGCCTGAACGTGGACGGTATCTGGCTGTCGCCCTTCTTCACCTCGCCGATGCTCGACTTCGGCTACGACGTCAGCGACTACCGTGACGTCGACCCGATGTTCGGCACCCTGGAGGACTTCAGGGCCCTGCTGGCCAAGGCCCACACGCTGGGCCTGAAGGTGATGATCGACCAGGTGATCAGCCACTCCTCGGACCGCCACCCCTGGTTCCAGGAGAGCCGCGCCGATCGCGCCAACCCCCGCGCCGACTGGTACGTCTGGGCCGACCCCAGACCCGACGGCACGCCACCCAACAACTGGCTGTCGATCTTCGGCGGGCCGGCCTGGACCTTCGATTCGCGCCGCCGCCAGTACTACCTGCACAACTTCCTGACCAGCCAGCCGGACCTGAACTTCCATCACCCCGAGGTCAGACAGGCGCAGCTGGACAACATGCGCTTCTGGCTGGAGCTCGGCGTCGACGGCTTCCGCCTGGACACCGTCAACTTCTATTTCCACGATGCCGAACTGCGCGACAACCCGCCGGTTCCCCAGGGCGAGGCCAAGACCCTCGGCGCCCCGGACGCCAACCCCTATACCTGGCAGCGTCACGTCCACGACATCAGCCGCCCGGAGAACCTGGCGTTCCTGCGCGACCTGCGGGCGTTGATGGACGAGTTCCCGGGCACCACCACGGTAGGCGAGATCGGCGACGACAACCCGCTGGCACGCATGGCCGAATACACCGCCGGCGGCGACAAGCTGCACATGGCCTACACCTTCGACCTGCTCAACGCGCCCCACTCGCCAGCCTATCTCCGCGAGGTGATCGAGCGCTTCCAGCGCCTGGCCGGCGACGCCTGGCCCTGCTGGGCGACCTCCAATCACGACGTGGAGAGAAGCGCCACCCGCTGGGGCAGGGGCGAGGACCCCGTCGCCTACCCCAAGGTGATGCTGGCCATGCTCTTCTCGCTACGCGGCAGCGTCTGTCTCTACCAGGGCGAGGAGCTCGGCCTGCCCGAGGCCGAAGTGCCCTTCGAGCGCATCCAGGACCCCTACGGCAAGGTGCTGTGGCCGGAGTTCAAGGGTCGCGATGGCTGCCGCACGCCGATGCCCTGGCGCCAGGCCCCGCAGGGCGGGTTCTCGAGCGTGGAGCCCTGGCTGCCGGTGGAGGAGCGCCACCTGCCACTGGCCGTCGAGAACCAGCAGGCCGACCCCGACTCGCCCCTCGCCTCGACCCGCACGCTGCTGGCCTTCCGCGCCGCGCATCCGGCGCTGGTCGACGGCGACCTCACCCTGGTCGACGTCGGCGAGGAGCTGCTCGGCTTCGTGCGCGAAAGCGATCGGGAGCGAGTGCTGTGCCTCTTCAACCTCGGCGGCAGAACCCTGAGCACGACGCTGCCCCACTCCGGCACCCCGCTCCAGGGGCACGGCTTCGTCTCGGCACTCGATGGCGACACCCTGACCCTGCCGCCCTATCAGGCGGCCTTCCTGGCCCTCGACCACTGACAACACACAACAAGGGCCGGCCCCGAGGCCGGCTAGGAGTCGCAAGATGGCAAGCGTGACCCTGGAAAGGCTCAACAAGACCTTCGGCAGCACCCATATCATCAAGGATGTCGACCTCAAGGTCGGCGATGGCGAGTTCGTGGTCTTCGTCGGCCCCTCGGGCTGCGGCAAGTCGACCCTGCTGCGCCTGATCGCCGGGCTCGAGTCGATCAGCGACGGCGAGCTCAGGATCGCCGACGACGTGGTCAACGACCTGCCGCCCCGCGAGCGCGGCGTGGGCATGGTGTTCCAGTCCTACGCCCTCTATCCGCACATGACGGTCTACGAGAACATGGCCTTCGGCCTCAAGCTGGCCAAGATGGCCAACGAGACCGTCGATGAGCGGGTGATGGCCACGGCCCGGATCCTGCAGCTCGAGGAGCTGCTGCACCGCAAGCCCAAGGAACTCTCCGGCGGCCAGCGCCAGCGCGTGGCCATGGGGCGCGCCATGGCGCGTGAACCGCGCATCCTGCTGTTCGACGAGCCGCTCTCCAACCTCGACGCCTCGCTGCGTGTGCAGATGCGCAACGAGATTGCCCGCCTGCACCATCGCCTGGGCTCCACCATGATCTACGTCACCCACGACCAGGTGGAGGCGATGACCCTGGCGGACAAGATCGTGGTGCTGCGCGACGGCCGCATCGAGCAGGTCGGCAGCCCCCAGACGCTCTACCAGCAGCCGGCCACCAGGTTCGTCGCCGGCTTCATCGGCTCGCCCACCATGAACTTCATGCCGGCCGAACTGCTCGGCGCAGAGGACGGCTGCCGGGTCCGGGCCCCGGGCCTCGGCGAGCTGTCGCTGCCCCAGGACGCCAGTGGCCAGCCCGCCGGCGCCGAGCTGTCGCTGGGCGTGCGCCCCGAACACCTGCGCCTGGCCGAGGCCGAGGGCGACAACCGCTTCGAGATCGTCAATGTCGAGTACCTGGGCAACGAGGTCTACGTCTATCTCGAGCCCAGGGTCGGCGACACCCTGCTGATCCACCGCAGCGAGGCGCCCAGCCGCTGGGAGATCGGCCAGCGGGTCGCCCTGGTGCCGGAGCTCGAGCATGTGCACCTGTTCGACGCCCAGGACCGGGCCCTGGAGATCGTCAATCGACGCCGGGCGGCCTGACCCGTCCCTCCCCACCCACCGCCATGATCAGGAGACCGGGATGTCGCTCTCTCGACCCCCTCACGATGCACAGCAGGACTGGTGGCGCGGCGCGGTGATCTACCAGATCTACCCGCGCAGCTTCCAGGACACGGGCGCCGACGGCATCGGCGACCTGCAGGGCGTGATCGACCGGCTCGACTACATCGCCTCGCTGAACGTCGATGCCATCTGGCTGTCGCCCTTCTTCACCTCGCCGATGAAGGACTTCGGCTATGACGTCAGCGACTATCGCGACGTCGACCCGATGTTCGGCACGCTCGAGGACTTCGACCGCCTGGTGCAGGCGGTCCACGCCCGCGGCCTCAGGGTCACCATCGACCAGGTGCTCTCCCACACCTCCGATGCCCATCCCTGGTTCCTGGAGAGCCGGTCGAGCCGCGACAACCCCAAGGCCGACTGGTACGTGTGGGCCGACCCCAGGCCCGACGGCGCCCCGCCCACCAACTGGCAGGCGATCTTCGGCGGCAGCGCCTGGCAGTGGGACACCCGGCGCTGCCAGTACTACCTGCACAACTTTCTGGTCGAGCAGCCGGACCTCAATTTCCGCAACCCGGCAGTGGTCGAGGCCATCCTCGGCGAGGTGCGCTTCTGGCTGGAGCGCGGCGTCGACGGCTTCCGCCTGGATGCGGTGAACTTCTGCACCCATGGCGAGCTTAAGGACAACCCGCCCAGAGACGATATCCGGGAGGGCTTTATCGGCGTGCGCGCCGACAACCCCTACGGCTACCAGCAGCATATCCACGACAAGACCCAGCCGGAGAACCTGCTCTTCCTGGAGCGGCTGCGTGCGCTGCTCGACGAGTACCCCGGCACCACCAGCGTCGGCGAGGTCGGCGACGACGACTCGCTGGGGGTGATGGCCGAGTACACCCAGGGGGGCAAGCGCCTGCACATGTGCTACTCGTTCAACCTCTTGACCGAGAATGCCGACCCTGGGCACCTGCTCGCACCGCTGGAGGAGATGGAGGCCCGCATCGGCGATGGCTGGCCCTGCTGGGCACTGGGCAACCACGATATCACCCGCCTGGCCACCCGCTGGAACGCCGCGGGCGACATGGCGAAGCTGCGCCTCTACCTGGCCTTCCTGCTCACCCAGCGCGGCAGCGTCTGCCTCTACCAGGGCGAGGAACTGGGCCTGACCGAGGCCGAACTGACCTTCGATCAGCTGGTCGACCCCGCCGGCATCACCTTCTGGCCCAGCTACAAGGGGCGTGATGGCTGCCGCACGCCCATGCCCTGGCAGGCCGACAGCCCGAATGCCGGCTTCTCGGACTCGGCTCCCTGGCTGCCGATCCCCGCGGAGCACCGGGGGCTGGCGGTGGATCAGCAGGAGCATGACCCCGCTTCGCTGCTCAATGCCACTCGCGCCTTCCTGGCCTTCCGCCGCACCCAGCCGGCGCTGGTCAAGGGGGACATCCGCTATCACCCGCTGCGCGATGACGTCATCTCTCTCGAGCGTCGTCACCTGGGTGAGAGGCTGCTGGTGGCCCTCAATTTCGCCGCAGACCCCCGCGAGTTGGGTGCCCCCCGGGAGGCCCACGCCCTCGACGACGCCCCGGCGATGGTCAACGGCACCTGGCGGGACGGCACGCTGCGGCTACCGGCCCATGGCATCGCCATCGCCCGCGCCACGGACGACACCCCCTGGACACCCCACCCCTGAGACTCGGAGGCCGGGATGAGAGCCCTCCCGGCCAGGCCTGACAGCATGGCACTCTCAACAACGACAAGATGAGGCACCCCATGAAGAGATCGATTCGCCTGCTCCCCGCACACCGTCGCCTGCTCGCTGGACTCCTGCTGGGCGGTTCGGCACTGTCCGCCCAGCATGCACTGGCGGCGGAGATCTCCATCGCCTGTGGCCCCGGCGATGCCGCCGACTACTGCCCGGTGCTCGCCGAGCGCTGGGCGGAGGAGACCGGCCACGAGGTCAATGTCGTCTCCACCCCCAACGACGCCACCGAGAAGCTCTCGCTCTACCAGCAGCTGCTCGGCAGCCAGTCCACGGACATCGACGTGCTGATGATCGACATCGTCTGGCCGGGCCTGCTCGCCGACCATCTGGTGGACCTCTCCGAGTACCTGCCGGCGGATGCCACCGAGGGCATCTTCCCGGCGCTGATCGAGAACAACACCGTCGACGGCAAGTTGATGGCCATCCCCTGGTTCACCGATGCCGGGCTGCTCTACTACCGCAAGGACCTGCTCGAGCAGTACGGTCATGAGGTGCCCGAGACCTGGCAGGAGCTGACCGAGACCGCGCGCGAGGTGCAGGCCGCGGAGCGCGAGGCGGGCAACGACGGCTTCTGGGGCTACACCTTTCAGGGCCGGGCCTACGAGGGCCTGACCACCAATGCCCTGGAGTGGGTGGCGAGCCACGGTGGCGGCACCATCGTCGACGACGAGGGCAAGGTCACCATCAACAACCCCCGCGCCGCCGAGGCCCTGGACCTGGCCGCCTCCTGGATCGACGACATCTCCCCGGAGGGCACCCTCAACCATACCGAGGAGGAGACCCGCGGCATCTTCCAGTCCGGCAATGCGCTGTTCCTGCGCAACTGGCCCTATGTCTGGTCGCTGGCCAACGGTGAGGGCAGCGAGGTGGCCGGCAAGGTGGGCATGGCTCCGCTGCCACGCGGTCCCGAGGGCCCCGGCGACGCGGCTCCGGGCGGCGAAAGTAGGAGCGTGGCCACCCTGGGCGGCTGGAACTGGGCGGTGTCGCGCTATTCGGAACACCCCGACGTCGCGGCCGAGCTGGTCGCCTACCTGACCGCCGAGGCCCAGCAGAAGGAGCATGCCATCGAGATCGGCATGAACCCCACCATCGAGGCGCTTTACGAGGATGAAGAGGTGCTGGCCAGCAACCCCTCCATGGGCGAGCTCTACGAGACCCTGACCAATGGCGTACCGCGACCCGCCACCGTGACCGGCAGCGACTACCCGCGGGTCTCCAACGCCTTCTTCAACCGCGTGCACTCGGTGCTCTCCGGGGACCTCGATGGCCAGGCCGCCGTGCAGCAGCTGGAGGGAGAGCTGCGCCGCCTCAGCCGCCGCTGGTGATCCGGCCCCTTGTCCACACCGCAGACCATGACTCACGGAGGGCCGCCAGGCCCTCCACGATACCTCGAGGCTTGCATGACTCTGTCCCAACACCGCCTGCACGACCGACACGACTGGTGGCGCGGTGCCACCCTCTACCAGATCTACCCGCGCAGCTTCATGGACGCCAATGGCGACGGCATCGGCGACCTGGCGGGAATTTCCGAGAAGCTCGATCATGTAGCGAGCCTCGGCGTCGACGCCATCTGGCTCTCGCCGTTCTTCACCTCGCCGATGGACGACTTCGGCTACGACGTGGCCGACTACCGCGGCGTCGACCCCATGTTCGGCAGCCTCGACGACTTCCGCGCGCTGGTCGAGCGTGCCCATGACCTGGGCCTGCGGGTGATCATCGACCAGGTGCTCTCCCACAGCTCCGACCGGCATGCCTGGTTCCAGGAGAGCCGCCAGGATCGCACCAATGCCAAGGCCGACTGGTACGTCTGGGCAGATCCCCGGCCGGACGGCAACCCGCCCAACAACTGGATGGCGGCCTTCGGCGGTCGCGCCTGGACCTTCGACGCCCGGCGCCGCCAGTACTACCTGCACAACTTCCTGCCCAGCCAGCCGGACCTCAATTTCCACCACCCCGAGGTGCAGCAAGCGCAGCTCGACAACCTGCGCTTCTGGCTGGAGCTCGGCGTCGACGGCTTCCGCTTCGACGTGGTCAACTACTACTTCCACGACCCCGCGCTGACCGACAACCCGCCGATGCCCCGCGAACGGGTACAGCCCGGCAACCCCCAGAGCTACCAGTTCCAGCGCCACAACATCGAGCAGCCCGAGAACCTCGCCTACCTGGAGCGGATCCGCGCGCTGCTCGACGAGTACCCGGGGGCCACCACCGTGGGCGAGATCGCCGGCAACGACCAGCTGCCGACCATGGCCGCCTATACCGCCGGCGAGTCGCGCCTGCATATGGCCTACACCTTCGACCTGCTGGGCTCCACGGGCGACGCCGCCGAGCTTCACGACGTGCTGGCCCGCTTCCGGGAGCTCGGCGAGGACACCTGGCCGTGCTGGGCGCTCTCCAACCACGACGTCGAGCGCAGCGCCACCAGCTGGGGCGAGGAGCGCGCGCTGCTGGCGCTGACCGTGCTCTGCTCGCTGCGTGGCAGCCTCTGCCTCTACCAGGGCGAGGAGCTCGGCCTGCCCGAGGCCGAACTCGCCTATGGGGACCTGCAGGACCCCTTCGGCATCAATCTCTGGCCCGAGGTCAAGGGCCGCGACGGCTGCCGCACGCCGATGGTCTGGGAGGATGCACCGAACGGCGGCTTCTGCCCCGAGGGCACCGCTCCCTGGCTGCCGGTGTTCGAACGACACCTGCCGCTGGCCGTCACGCGCCAGGACCCGATGGCCGACAGCCTGCTGGCCCGGGTCCGCCGGCTGCTTACGCTGCGCGGCGGCAACGCATTGCTGCGCCAGGGTGAACAGACGCTGATCGATCGCGCCATTCTGCCCCACCGAGTGTTCGGCGTGCTGCGTCATGACGGCGAACGGCGCCTGCTGTGCCTGGCGCATCTCGGCCAGGCGACAGGTGACCGGGCGGAGATTTGCCTCGATGCCCTGATGCCGGGCGCCGATGGCTGGTCCAGTCTGGCCCTGCCAGGCATGGCGACGCCGCTGCTGGAAGGCCGACAGCTGGTCATGGAGCCCGGCCAGGCGGCCTGGCTGAGCATTGTCTGACAGCGTCGCGAACGACCGCCCGGGGCTCGCCTCGGGTGGCTACCCTGACCCTGCCGGGCCATGCTAGGCTGCTAACTAAATCGTTCCAGTCCACCCTGACCGTAATGGAGTCAGCCGCCAAGTGCCTCTCCCCCGTCGCATGACCCTCAAGGACCTGGCCCGCGAGCTCGGCGTCTCCACCGCCACCATCTCCAACGCCTTCAACCGGCCCGACCAGCTCTCCCCGAAGCTGCGCGAGCACATCCTCACCGAGGCCCGGCGCCTGGGCTACAGCGGCCCCGACGCCCGGGCCCGCAGCCTGCGCACGGGCCGTTCGCGGATCATCGCCGTGATCCTCGCCGAGAGCCTGACGTACAGCCTCAACGATGCGGTCTCCAGCGAACTGCTCTCGGGCATCGCCGAAGTGCTCGACACCCGCGGCCACACCCTGCTGCTGCTCTCGGGGCGCCAGAACGCCGCCAGCGTGCCCGGTGCCTCGAGCATTGCCGACGGCTTCATCATCTATGGCCTGATGCCGAGCCTGAAGCTGTTCTCCGACCTCCCGCCCGAGCGCCCCCTGGTGGCGGTGGACTTCGATATCGAGGACCACGCCACGGTGCACGTCGACAACGAGCCGGCGTGCTACGCCATCGCCCGCCATGCCCTGAGGGTGCCGACGCGACGCCCCGCGGTGATCAACCTGCGACTGACCGAGCAGCCCTGCAATGGCCGCATCGATGACGACCAGGCGCTGCTCTCGGCCGAGCGCACCATCACCCGGGCCCGCCTCGCCGGCTTCCAGCGGGCCTTCGTCGAGGCCGGCATCGACCCGGCCGAGGTGCCGATGTGGAACATCGAGGAGAATACCTTCGAGGTCTGCACCCCGGTGATCGAGGAGATCCTCGACCTGCCGGACGCCGAGCGGCCCGACCTGCTGCTGTGCATGTCCGACCGCATCGCCCTGACCGTGGTGACGCTCGCCGAGCAGCGCGGCCTGCGCATCCCCGAGGACCTGCGGCTGACCGGCTTCGACGGCATCGCCGAGGGGCAGTATCGTGCTCCCCGGCTGACCACCATCCGCCAGGACAGCACCGAGAAGGGCCGCATCGCCGCGCGCATGATCCTCGGGATGGAACCCGCCGAATCCCGTGTCATGGCAACCGAAATGATGATTGGCGACACCTGCCCCTGACGCCGATCGGCTCATCCGGCCACATGCTTCCTGGCTGATCCCGGGCGCCCCCCTCCCCTCGCCGCTATAGTGAAGGTCAGGCTAGTGCCCGTGATCGGTGTCCTTCGGCGCCCGCACCGCGCACGAGGACCCTCTCATGGCCACGACGGTTGCGGTGATCCAGAAGCCCCCGGTACTGCTCCAGCGAGACGCGACACTGCAACGGATGCTCGACGCCGTCGACGAGGCGGCCGGCGCCGGGGCGACCCTGCTGGTCTTTCCCGAAGCCTATATCCCCGGCTATCCGACCTGGATCTGGCGACTCGCCCCGGGGGGCGACATGGCGCTGACCAGCGAGTTACATGCCAGGCTGCGCGAGAATGCCGTCGACCTCGGCGGCGACACCCTGGCGCCCATCCAGGAGGCGGCCGCCCGGCACGGGGTGACCCTGGTGACGGGCCTCAACGAGATCGACAGCCGCTACAGCGGCACCACCCTGTTCAACAGCGTGGTCGTGATCGGCCCGGATGGGCGGCTGCTGAATCGCCACCGCAAGCTGATGCCGACGAACCCCGAGCGCATGGTCTGGGGCATGGGCGATGCCAGCGGGCTCAAGGTGGTCGAGACCCCCGCCGGACGCCTCGGCACCCTCATCTGCTGGGAAAGCTACATGCCGCTGGCGCGCTATGCCCTCTATGCCCAGGACCTGGAGGTCTTCATCAACCCGACCTGGGATTCCAGCGACATCGCGCTCGCCTCGCTGCGCCATATCGCCAGGGAAGGCGGCTGCTGGGTGATCGGCAGGTCCACCGCCCTCCGGGGAAGCGACATCCCCGCCTCCTTCCCCGAGCGCGACCGGCTCTACACCCCGGAGGAGTGGGTCAACGTCGGCAATGCGGTGGTCATTGCCCCCTCGGGGGAGGTGGTGGCAGGCCCCCTCGATCGCGAGAAGGGCATCCTCTATGCCGAGATCGAGGTCGAGACCGCCCGCCGGGCACGTCGCTCGCTGGATGTCTGCGGCCACTATGCCCGGCCGGACATCTTCTCGCTGTCGGTGAATCGCAACCCTCAGCCCCCGGTGGTGTTCACGGAGGCCTGACAAGCACGCGGGAAGCCATGAGAGCGCGACGCGGATCAGGTCCCGTTCAGGGTGGCAATCAGCCGTCGCGTCCCACCGTGGTCCCGGTGCTCTCCCAGCCAGACCCCCTGCCAGGTGCCGAGCACCAGGCGGCCGTCGCGGACCGCCAGCGTCAGCTGGGTGCCGAGAAGGCTGGCGCAGACATGGGCCGGCATGTCGTCCGGCCCCTCGAGGGTATGGCGAAAGTAGGGCAGGTCGCCGGGGATCCGCTCGCGCAGGAAGGCATCCAGGTCATGGCGCACGTCCGGATCGGCATTCTCGTTGAGGGTCAGCGACGCCGAGGTGTGCAAGAGCTGCAGGTGCAGCAGCCCCATGGAGACCTCCCGCAAGCCGGGCAGGCCGTCGACCACCTCGTCGGTGATCAGGTGAAAGCCGCGCGAGCGCGGCGCGAGACGCAGTGCCTGCTGTTGCCACATCACGGTTCCTCTAGACGGATGAAGGGATACCGCCATGCTAGCGTGACTCCCCGCCGTGACAAGGGCGCCGCACCCCGCGCCGGGGTGCGGCGTCGCGTCGCCTTCCTCAGTTGCGCGGATCCTGGGCCGGATCGAGATACTCGATGCCCCAGGGGCCGGTGCCGTGCAGCTGGAACAGCGTCTCGCCCTCGGCATAACCGAACATGGGGTCGCCCGGCGACATGATGGCGAAGTCGCCTGGCGCCAGGGCCTGGGTCGCGTCGGAATCGTAGCGCTCGCCATGGGCGAAGTGCAGGGTGCCGTCGAGCACCGTGACGCGCTCGTAGGCCGGATGCACATGGGGCTGGATCTCGTAGCCGTCCTCCAGCCGCAGGCGAATGGTGAAGGGCGCCTCCTTGCTCAGGTCACCCTCGATGATGGCGATCTCGGCGCCCTCGCCCATGGAGGCCACCGGCCCCCACTCCAGTTCATCGGCGCTGCCGATCAGATGGCCGTCGCCCTGGTAGGGGGCCGCCTGGGCCGCCACGGCCAGGGCCAGGCCGAGGGCCGTGGCGGAAAGGGTCTGTGTCAGGGTCTTGTGGTTCATGATGCTGCCTCCTCTTGTGCTCGTGCTGTGTCGTGTTGTCGTTGTGTCGTGATCCGCCTGGGCGCACTGCCGGCGGGGAGCGAGCGCACCCTCAGCGCCGGGTGGCCAGCAGCGAGATACTCTTGACGCCATAGGTCCGGCTGGCGCCCTGGGCCGAGTCGGTAAGGAAGCGATATTCCGGGTGCTCGCGGAGCTCCTGCACCTCGAAACCCGCCGCTTCGATGGCGGCCCGGTAGTCGTCCTCCTGACTGGCGCCACCGATGCAGGCGGCCCACAGGGTGGCATTGCAGGAGACCTTCTCCGGCAGTGGCGACTCGGTGACGATGTCGGCCAGCGCCAGGCGCCCGCCGGGGCGCAGGACCCGGGCCGCCTCGGCGAAGACCCGCGGCTTGTCCGCCGACAGGTTGATGACGCCGTTGCTGATCACCACGTCGACGCTGCCATCCGCGAAGGGGGGCGACTCGATATGGCCGGCATGGAACTCGACGTTGCTGAACCCCGCCTCCTCGGCCAGGCGCCGTGCCTTGTGGCGCTGGGCATCGGTCATGTCGAGCCCCAGCACCTTCCCCGTCGGCCCCGTTGCCAGGGCGGCCAGGAAACTGTCCATCCCGGCGCCACTGCCCAGGTCCAGCACCCTCTCGCCAGGGCGGATCGCCGCCAGGTCCAGGAAATGGCCGACGCCGGCGAAGGAGTCGATAGCCGCCGCAGGGATCCGGTCCAGGCCCGCCGGGTCGTAGCCCAGGCGCTCGGCCAGGGCGCGCCCCATCTCGAAGTGGAAATCCGCGTCCGGCGTCTCGGCTACCTCGCGATACATCGCCTTGACCCGTGCTTCGAGCTCATGGCGATCCACCGCGGGTGACGTGGACGGCTCGATGATGGTCATGATGGCTCTCCTCTGTGTTGTCGTCTTCGGTTCACGGCACGCGGGTGCCGCGCCACCCCGAGGACGCAGCCGGTGGCCGCATTGTTCCCGGCCCTGGGTTTTCGATCCTGGCCGGGAACCCTGGCGGCGAAAGCCGCGTCCCTGCAGGTGCCCCCTGCTTGCCGAGCGGCAGCAGGGGTTCCATGCTCGAAGAGGTGAGCCATGATCCTTGCCCATCCAACCACCTGCGCCCCGAGGCCGTGGTCCGACGTGCCACCACGGGTCGCACCGGGGGTGGCCATGACCGAACACCAGCCCGCCGAGCGCCGGCAGTGGTTCGAGCAGCGCCTGGAGCCGCTGACGGACCGGCTCTACGGCACCGCCCTGCGCCTGACCCGCGACCCGGATGACGCCGAGGATATCGTCGCCGAAGCGGTCGGCAAGGCATGGGCACGGCTCGATGAACTGCGCGACCCGCAGCGTTTCGAGGGCTGGCTGTTCCACATCCTCACCAATGCCTTCATCAGCGAGTGGCGCCGCCGGCAGAGTCGCCCCCAGCGCCCGATGGACGACGAGTCGACGTCGCCGGACGAGCTCGACATCGGCCGCTTCACCCTCTTCCAGCAGCTGCATCAGCCCTTCCTGCTGTGGTGGGGCAACCTCGAGGAGCAGTTCTTCCACCAGCTGCTCCAGGAAGACCTGCAACGGGCGCTGGACGCCCTCCCTGATGCCTTCCGGGTGGCGATTGTGCTCGTCGAGGTCCAGGGCTATACGTATGAGGAGGTATCCCGCCTGCTGGGGATTCCGCTGGGTACCGTCCGCTCGCGCCTGAGCCGGGCACGGGGCCTGCTGCAGAAGATGCTGTGGCAACAGGCCAGGGAGGCCGGTGTCATCTCCGGCCCCCGGGCATCCGCCCACCAGGGAAAGGAGGACCAGCAGCCATGAGCGGACGGCCACTGACCTGCGAGGAGGTCATCGAACGACTCTTCGACTACCTCGACCGGGAGCTGGACGGCCAGCAGGCGGCCGCCATCGAGTGGCACCTGGCGAGGTGTCAGGACTGCTTCACGCGGGCCGAATTCGAGAAACGACTACGGGCCAGGGTGGAGGCCACCGGCACGGCAGCGGCCCCGCCGCGACTGCGCCGGCGCATCCGGGACCTGCTCGACCGCTTCGACGACGAGCAGGACGCCACCCCCTGACCCGTGAGGAGCGATCCTCATGGTGGCCATACTCGGCTACTCACGCCGGCAGATCCAGGATGCCGTGCAGGGCATGTACACGGCCGTCGCCGAGACGCCGGAGTCGCCCTTCCATTTCCCGGTGGGTGACGCCGCCTGCCGGCAGCTGGGCTATCCGCCGGCGCTGACGGCCCCCCTGCCGGAAGCGCTGCTCGCCTCCTTCGCCGGTGTCGGCTACCCCTTTCGCGCCGGCGCCATCCACGCCGGCGACCGGGTGCTCGACATCGGCGCGGGAGCCGGGGTCGATGCGCTGATCGCCCGCCGGCTCGCCGGTCCTGACGGGCACGTCATCGCCCTCGACCTCACCGCCGCCATGACCCGCAAGCTCCGCGACGTGACCGAAGCCAGCGGCATCGACCGACTCGACGTGGTCCAGGCCTCGGCGGAACGGCTGCCGTTTGCCGACGCCAGCCTCGATGCCATCACCAGCAATGGTGCCCTCAACCTGGTGCCGGACAAGCGCCGCGCGGTGGCGGAGATGTTCCGCGTGCTGCGCCCCAGTGGCCGCCTGCAACTCGCCGACGTGGTGATCCACCGCCCGGTCTCGGTGGACTGCCACGAGGACCCGCGCCTCTGGGTCGAGTGCGTGGTGGGGGCCACGGTGAAGGAGGAGCTGCTGGCCCTGTTCGAGGAGGCCGGCTTCGAGGCGATCGAAGTGGTGGGCCGCCATGACTACTTCGCCCTGAGTCCCAGTGCCCAGACCCGGGAGGTCGCGGCCGGCTTCGGCGCCCATGCCATCGAGCTCGGCATGCGTCGGGGAGCCGGGGCCCCCTCACGTCTACGACAGGCCTGGCTGAGGCTCGACCCGCGCCGCTGGCTGCGCCTGCTGCAGCGTCGTGGCCTGCTGGGCGTTGTCGCCCTGGGCCTGGCGGTGTTGTCCTGCTACGGCACCCTGGCGCTCGCCGCCCTGCTGCCGCTGCTCGGCATCGGCCTCGCCCTGGACGAGGGAACCTGGGCGCTGACCATCGCCGCCTTCGTGCTGCTGACCCTGGGCACCCTCGCCGCCGGCCATCGACGACACCGCGCCCTGGCGCCGACCCTGCTGGCCGTAACGGGCAGCGCGGCCATCCTCCATGCGCTGTTCATCGACTATCACCCCCTGGTGGAGCTCGCCGGTTTCCTGCTCCTGGCCATCGCCGCCCTCCGGGACCGGCAGGCGCGACGCCGCCAGGAAGCCAGGGTGCTGGGACTGCCCTGAGGCCTCGGCTCAGCGCGTGAAGAGCGCCACCTGGGTCGGCTGGCCGAGGTGGGCGTGCATCTCGCCGATCCCCGAGAAGCGCACCCGGTAGCCATTGCGGCGCGCCACGCCCTGTGCCCAGTCGCGGAAACGCGCCCGGCCCCACTCGAACCTGTGGTCGGGGTCGCGGAACTCGCCCGGCGCCATCTCATAGAGCGGGTTGTATTCGTGGTTGGGGGTGGTCATCACCAGCAGCTGCGGCCGCAGCCCGGCGAAGACCGCGCGCTCGACCCGGGACAGCGCCTCGGGCGGGACATGTTCGATGGTCTCCACCATGGCCGCGGCCTCGAAGCCGACCAGCGCCGGGTGGACATCGGCATAGGAGCCGCAGACCAATTCGAGGTGCCCAGCACGGGCGGCCGGCAGGTCCTCCAGACGCAGCTTGGCCTGGGCCAGCAGTTCGCCGGAAAGCTCCAGGCCCACCACACGCTCGAACTGGGCGTCGCGCAGCAGGTACTGCAGCAGCCCGCCGGAGCCGCACCCCAGGTCGAGCACCCGTCGCGCACCGCTGGCCCTGACCAGCGACACCACGCGCTGCAGCCGCTCCTGGTGGAGGTCGGGGGCTTCGAGGTCGATCATCTCCATGCTGTCTCCGCGGGGTCCGGGCGGGAGATGATGACGCAAAGCGGCCGGGACGTGTAGCAACGAGCCAAAAAAGGCGGCTGCCGGGTGATCGTCAGCATGGCCGCAGTCACGGGCTGGACCTGACGGCCTTCAGCGACGGTGACTGATGCACGGCACCGCCCCCGACTACACTGAAGACCATCCCCCCGCTCACGGAGCAAGAAGACCATGAGTCACCGATTCATAGAGGTCATCACCGACTTCCCCACCACCGAGGAGCAGTACACTCTGTTACTGCACCTCGATCAGATCGCGCAGATCCGGCCCGAGATCGAGGCGGAGAACGAACCGCGCCACGAGCCGGTGGCCGTGATCTCCCTGACCAACGGCGAGATGCTGATCCTCAAGAACAGCTTCAGGAGCGTGGTCAAGCGACTCACCGAGGCGAAGATGGTGATGCGGCCGTGACACATGGCCGACCTTCAAGGCCGGCCATTCGGTTCTCGTATGGGCCCCTGTGAGAGAGAAGCCCTCAGCAGGATGCCCGGGACCAAGGGCAGGGGAAGACGCGACTCGGGTCGCGCCCCGTGGGAGTGACCGTGACGCTTCAATCCCTGTTTCAACCCCTCATGTCGAGGACGACGCGTCCTTCTATCTGGCCATCGATCATGCGCTGGAAGACAGCGTTGATGTTCTCCAGCGAGTCACTTTCCACCGTCGCCTTCACCTTGCCTTCACCGGCGAAGTCCAGTGCCTCCTGAAGGTCGCTGCGGGTGCCGACGATGGAGCCGCGGATGGTGATGCCGTTGAGCACGGTATCGAAGATCGGCAGCGGGAAGTCGCCGGGCGGCAGGCCATTGAGTACCAAGGTTCCTCCTCGACGCAGCATGCGCTGGGCCTGATCGAAAGCCTTCGGCGATACTGCCGTGACCAGTGCCCCATGTGCACCGCCAATCTCCTTCTTGAGGTAGGCGGCGGGATCCGTCTTGAGGGCGTTGACCATGACGGTGGCACCCAGCCGCTCCGCCAGCGCCAGCTTGCCATCGTCGATGTCCACCGCCGCCACGTTCAGGCCCATAGCCCTGGCATATTGCACTGCCATATGCCCAAGGCCACCGATACCCGAGACCACTACCCACTGGCCCGGGCGGGTATCGGTCATCCTCAAGCCCTTGTAGACAGTGACACCCGCACAAAGGATCGGGGCGATCTCGAGGAAGTCGACATTGTCTGGCAGACGTCCAACGAAGCCGGCATCCGCCAGGGTGTAGTCGGCAAAGCCACCATTTACCGAATAGCCCGTATTCTGCTGGGACTCACACAGGGTTTCCCAGCCCCCCAGGCAGTGCTCGCAGTGACCGCAGGCGGAGTAGAGCCAAGGTACGCCGACCCTGTCGCCCTCCTTGACATGCTTTACCCCCTCGCCAACCGCCACGATGTGGCCGACCCCTTCATGGCCCGGAATGAAAGGCGGATTGGGCTTGACTGGCCAGTCACCATGGGCGGCATGCAGGTCGGTATGGCACACACCGGATGCTGCCACCTTGACCAGTATCTCGCCCGCCTGCGGCCGGGGCGTCTCGACCTCCTCGTTTGTCGGACAGCAAGGGGCCATCGCGCCACCTTGCACGATCGCCGGGGGCCACGGGGCGGTGAATCCGCCCACTGATAGGGGTGTTGTGCGCCCGGGGAAACCCGGGCGCCGGAGAGGATTAGAAGAAGCCGAGCGGATTGATGTCGTAGCTGACCAGCAGGTTCTTGGTCTGCTGGTAGTGCTCGAGGGCCACCTTGTGGGTCTCGCGGCCGACGCCGGACTTCTTGTAGCCGCCGAAGGCGGCATGGGCCGGATACTGGTGGTAGCAGTTGGTCCACACGCGGCCGGCCTGGATGCCGCGCCCCATGCGGAAGGCGACGTTCATGTCGCGGCTCCAGACGCCCGCCCCGAGGCCGAACTCGGTGTCGTTGGCGATGGCCAGCGCCTCCTCCTCGTCCTTGAAGGTCGTCACCGCCACCACCGGGCCGAAGATCTCCTCCTGGAAGACACGCATCTTGTTGTGGCCCTTCAGCAGGGTCGGCTGGATATAGAAGCCGTTGTTGATGGCCGGATCCAGCGTTTCCCGTTCGCCGCCGGTGAGGAACTCGGCGCCCTCCTCCCGGGCGACCTCCATGTAGGACATGATCTTGTCGAACTGCTCCTGGGAGGCCTGGGCGCCGACCTGGACGTCGGTGTCCAGCGGATTGCCGCGCTTGATCGACAGGGTACGCTCCATGACCTTGGCCATGAAGGCGTCGTACATGCTCTCCTGGATCAGCGCCCGGGAGGGACAGGTACAGACCTCGCCCTGGTTGAAGAAGGCCAGCACCAGGCCCTCGGCTGCCTTGTCGATGAACGCCGGCTCGGCGTTCATGATGTCGGCGAAGTAGATGTTCGGCGACTTGCCGCCCAGCTCCACCGTCGAGGGGATGATGTTCTCGGCGGCGCACTTGAGGATGTGCGAACCCACCGGGGTGGAGCCGGTGAAGGCGATCTTGGCGATGCGCTTGCTGGTGGCGAGTGCCTGGCCCGCCTCGGCGCCATAGCCGTTGACGATGTTGACCACCCCGGGCGGCAGCAGGTCGCCGACCAGTTCCATCAGCTTGAGGATGGAGGCCGGGGTCTGCTCGGCGGGCTTGAGCACCACGCAGTTGCCCGCGGCCAGCGCCGGCGCCAGCTTCCAGACGGCCATCAGCAGCGGGAAGTTCCAGGGAATGATCTGTCCTACCACACCCAGCGGCTCGTGGAAATGGTAGGCGACGGTGTTGGCATCGATATCCGCGGCGGTACCTTCCTGGGCGCGGATGCAGCCGGCGAAGTAGCGGAAGTGGTCGACGGCCAGCGGCAGGTCGGCGTTGAGGGTCTCGCGTACCGCCTTGCCGTTGTCCCAGGTCTCGGCCACGGCGAGCATCTCGAGGTTCTGCTCCATGCGGTCGGCGATTCTCAGCAGGACATTGGAGCGCTCCGCGGCGGAGGTCCTGCCCCAGGCCGGTGCGGCCTGATGGGCGGCATCCAGCGCCTTGTCGATGTCCTCAGCAGTGGAACGCGGGATCTCGCAGAACACCTCACCGTTGACCGGGCTGACATTGTCGAAGTACTGCCCCCTCACCGGCGATACGAATTCGCCGCCGATGTAGTTGCCGTAGCGTGTCTCGAAACTGACCAGCGAACCGGACTGGCCGGGGTTGGCATAGATCATGGCGTGACTCCTGAAATGTTGTGATTGTGGCGATACACCCTCAGTATTGGTCAGACGCGCCTTCCGCGACATACTCCCGTGGCAGGAAAGGGACTCCTCCTTCGGTAGGAGACGAGACGAGTCCACGAGGAATTGCCCATGCACACCCTGATGGTCGCCGATGACCATCCGCTGTTCCGCGAGGCCATCGCGGCCGTGATCGAGGCGGGACTGCCGGAGAGCCGGCTGCTGGAGGCGGAGAGCCTGGCCGAGGCCCTCCGCCACGCCGGGGACTGCGCGGAGCTGGACCTGGTGCTGCTCGACCTCGGGCTACCCGATGCCAGCGGGCTCGAGGGGCTGCGCGCGCTGCGCGAGGCACATCCCTGGTTGCCGGTGGCGATCCTCTCCGCCGACCAGGAACGGCGCACCATCCTCGACGCCCTCGACCTGGGTGCAGTGGGCTACATCCCCAAGTCGACGCCGCGCCGGGACCTGCTCACGGCGCTGGCCCAATTGCTGGAGGGCCAGGTCTACCTGCCACCGGACATCATGCGACGCCCCGCCGTCCCGCGCTCCTCCCCCGCCGGGGCCGGAACGCCATCGCCGGGCTCGCGCTTCGCCGAACTGACCGACAAGCAGCTCGAGGTGCTGATCCGCCTGAGTCGCGGCGCCTCCAACAAGGTGATCGCCCGGGAACTGGACATCGCCGAGACCACGGTGAAGACCCATGTCTCGGCGATCCTGCGCAAGCTCGGGGTGCCGGGCCGGGTCCAGGCGATCCTCGCCGCCGGCGAGGCCGACCTGGAGACCCTGCTGGCCGAGCGCCACCCTCCGTCACGCTGATTCACCACCCAGCAGGTCGACCAGGGCCATGCGCAGCCGCAACGGCTTCAGGGGCTTGAGCAGGCAGTTATAGCCCAGCTGCCGGGTCAGGCCCTTGATCGTCGCGTCATGGTTGGCCGTGATCACGATCACCGGGAGCCCCGGCTGGCGCTCGCGAAGCCTCGCCGCCACCGCCAGACCATCGGGGTCCTCCTCGCCCAGGTGGAAATCGACGAGCAGCACGTCCGCGCGCTCCCCAACGGCCTTGATGTCCAGGTCGGCCAGCGAGGTCGCGGTCAGCACCCGACACCCCCAGCCCTCGAGCAGCGCGGCCATCCCCTTGCAGATACCGGGATCATTGTCGATGACCCAGACCCTTGCCCGCTCCAGGACGCTGCCCTGCCCCGGCCCCTGACCCAGCCGAGGCGAAACGGTCGGGGGGTGGGCCACCGGCGGCAGTCGGCCCTGGGGGACCAGTACCGAGAAGAGCGAGCCGCGGCCCGGTACGGAAGCCAGACGCAGGGGATGGCCGAGCATCCCCGCGATGCGGTCGACGATGGCCAGGCCCAGCCCCAGGCCGCGATCCTCTGCCCCGCGATTGCCGCCCAGGCGCTGGAACTCCTGGAAGATCGCCTCGCGCTGCGCCTCGGGTATGCCCGGCCCGCTGTCTCCCACCAGGATCTCGACCCCCTCGGGGCGGCGACGGCAGCCCAGCAGGATCTTGCCGCTCCCGGTGTAGAGGATGGCATTGGTCAGGAAGTTGCGCACCACCCGCGCCAGCAGCGCCAGGTCCGAGGCGACCACCGCACCACTGCCCACATAGTGCAACTCGAGCCCCCGGGCCGCGGCCATCTGGCAGTACTCCTCGGCCAGCACGTCGAGCAGCCGGGCGACGGGGAAGGGCGCGATATCCGGCTCGAGCACCCCGGCATCGAGCCGCGAGATGTCCACCAGGGTGCCGAGCAGCGCCTCCACGTCCTTGAGGGAGCGGCCGATATGGCCCACCAGCCGGGTCGAGGGCTCGGGCAGGGGGTGATCCTCCAGGGCGCTGGTGAACAGCCGGGCGGCATTCAGCGGCTGCAGCAGGTCATGGCTCACCGCGGCCAGGAAGCGGGTCTTGGAAAGGTTGGCCGCTTCCGCTTCCGCCTTGGCGGCATGCAGTTCGGCGAGGGTGCGCTGCAGCGTCTCGGTGCGCTCGCGCACCTGCTCGGCGAGCAGCACCGCATGCTCGAAGGCCGCATAGGGGGCGCCGCCCGCCATGCCCGCCGATTCCACGCGCTCCATCAGGGCGCTGGCGATCCGCCGCAGGCGGGCGTTCTCCTCCAGCAGTTCCCGTTCCCGCGGGCCGGCGTCGTCAGGCGTCTCCCGTGACCGGGCGAGATCCAATGGCGACCCCGGTGAAGGTCTGGTTGATGTGCATGCCATGGTGCTGCTCCCCGTAGGTATTGAAGCCGATCACCCGCGAGCGGCCCAGCAGCCGCGAGGCCGGGGCCACCAGTCCCAGGGCCTCCAGCTCGAGCCGGCGCAGGAAGCAGTCGCAGCCGATGATCAGCGCCGGCTCGCCGAGCCGCGCAGTGAGCCCCGCGAAGACCGCTTCGAGGTCCTCCAGCAGGGGGGCCGGCTGCATGGCCGTCAGCACGATGCCGTTCTCCACCGCGCAGTAGAAGCTGAGGCTGCCGTCGTCGTTGACCCGCTGGATGGAGCGCACGAAATGCGCCTCGCCCAGGCGTACCGCCAGCGGATGGCGGGCAAACACCTCAGGCTCAAGGGCCTCGACCGGCAGGCCCACCAGTCGGGCATACTCCTCGGCGGCCGGCAGGGCGTTGAGCTCCAGCACCCGACGGCGCTCGCGGTCGGCGCGGGTGACCACCAGCTTCTCGTCCCGTGGGCGCAGGTGGTGGGTGGTGAAGACCTCGAACGGCAACCGGGTGTTGATCATCACCACCACCGCCGCCTGGCCGTGGAAGCGGCCTTCGGCATGCACATGGGTATGGGCCAGGCGATTGTCGTCGCCGGCGGAGCCGCCGAAGCTGGGGATACGCCCCAGGGCGGCATCCAGGGTCGCCAGCACCTGCTCCTCGCAGCTGGAGAGGCCATCGAGCAGGGTCAGGGCGAAGCTGTGCTCCCCCACCGGGGCCAGGGCCCGGCCGCGACAGTCGTCGAGCAGGCCGTCGACCAGCCGCTGGGCCCGAATCAGGTCAAAGCCCGACAGGTCCTCGACCAGGGCACAGGAGACGGCGAAGTGGCGACGGTCGAGGCCGATGGCGACGATGCAGCCCCGCCCGTAGCCCTCCGGGGTGATCTCCCCGGCGGTGGTGCAGCCCGCCACCGCCACGCCCTCGAAGGCCTCGTTGAGGGCCGTGGAGAGCGCGGCAAGGGGATACTCGGCGCTGCAGAAGAACAGCACGAAGCCGAGCTCGGCATGCCGCAGCGCCCCGGCCAGCTCCCGGGCCGCCCCCCGGGGATCGCGTCGCCGGCTGACCGCCGTGCGCAGCGGCAGCTCCGCCTCGAGCGGACCGGGAACGACGGGCGTAGCGGGGGGGAGATCGAGCATGTCGGCCTGCCTGTGCGGTTTCAGGCAGTGTATGTCGCCGGAGCAAGCGGGGACAACGCCGGCCCGCGGCAGGGCGAGGCGCTCCCGGCGCTGTCATGAGATCCCTGATACTTTTTGCTGATCCAGGGACGAAATTGATCGACATCAGGGGTAGCCCCGAACTGGGACTACTACCTTAATCGGACGGTGCCCGGAAGAGGCCCGGAAGACAATAAAGGAGATATCCATGCCTGCCATCACCCCCGGGGCACAAGCCCGCCCATGCCCCGCGGACGAGCAGTTGCTGCTCGCCCACGAACACGAGTCACGCGAGATGGAGCACTATCGCGGCCTGGCCCTGAGTTTCCTGCCCACTCGGCCCCATGTCAGCCGCCTGATGGCGGCGCTGGGCATCGAGTGCGAACAGCGCATCGGCGCACTGGAGGCCCTCGCCGAGAAGCTGCAGCTGCGTGACCTCCTGATGTACGCCCCCTCCCGTTACCCGTCATGGGCGGAGGTCCGTCGACACCACCTGTTCATCACCGACGATGCCATGGCCTGCCAGGCGCTGAGCCATGCCCTGGCCGTCGCTCACCATTCACGACAGTTCAGCGAGCTGATGGCCCGCTACTGCCACCTGCCGGAGCTCGATGCCCTGCTCGTGCAGTTCATCGAACACAAGCGCGCCGCCTGCCACCTGCTCGAGGAGGCTCAGGCAGGCGCCTACGCCGTCCCTGCCCGGGCCTGATCCCGGGCATCAGACCCGGACCGCCCCACCACTTGATGGCCCCGACACCTTGCCGCTGCGGCCATCCGCACCTTCACCCTTCAACGACCGGTCGAGGCCTTGCGCGTCCTGCGTCGGGGCCTTTCGACCTCGCCCTCGCCACCCGACGGATCGCCGCCCGACGGATCGCCGCCCGACGCGAAGTGTCCGCGCACCAGCGCCAGCAGGCCCTGGGTGGAGGCATCGAAGTCCTGGCTGTGGGCGTCGATGCGCTCGCTGATCTCGCCGGCGATGCGCTTGCCCAGCTGCACCCCCCACTGGTCGAAGGAGTTGATGTTCCAGATCACCCCCTGGACGAACACCTTGTGCTCGTAGAGCGCGATCAACGCGCCGAGGTTCTTCGGCGTCAGCTCGTCGAGCAGCAGCACGCTGGAGGGGCGGTTGCCCGGGCAGCTGTAGGGGTCGAGCCGGCTGCCGGTCTGGCTGCCCTCCATGAAGGCGTTGGCCTGGGCCAGCATGTTGGTGAGCAGCGCGAAGTGGTGCTCCTCCATGCCCGGCTCGGGCCTGAGCGAGGCGATGAAGTCGATGGGCACGTAGCGGGTGCCCTGGTGGAGCAGCTGGAAGAAGGCGTGCTGGCCGTTGGAACCGGTCTGGCCCCAGACGATGGGCCCGGTCTTGTAGTCCACCGGGTGGCCGAAGATGTCCACCGACTTGCCGTTGGACTCCATGTCGAGCTGCTGCAGGAAGGCCGGCAGCTGATGCAGCGCCTGGTCGTAGGGCACGATGGCCTGGGTCTCGGCGCCCTGGAAGTTGATGTGCCAGATGCCGATCAGCGCCATCAGCACCGGCATGTTCTCGGCGAAGGGCGCGGACAGGAAGTGCTGGTCCATCTCATAGGCGCCCTCGAGCAGCTCCATGAACCCTTCGAAGCCGATGGAGAGTGCGATGGGCAGGCCGATGGAGGACCACATCGAGTAGCGCCCGCCGACCCAGGCCCAGAACTCGAAGACGTTCTCCTCGCGGATGCCGAAGGCCATGGCCGCCGCCTTGTTGGTCGAGGCGGCGATGAAGTGCGCCCCCACGTCGGCCTCCGGGCCGGCGTTGTCCAGGAACCAGCGGCGCGCGGTATGGGCGTTGAGCAGCGTCTCCTGGGTGGAGAAGGTCTTGGTGGAGACGATGAACAGGGTGGTGGCCGGGTCGAGGCGGCTGAGCACCTTCTGGATATGGGCGCCGTCGACGTTGGAGACGAAGTGGAAGCCGAGCCCCGGGTGGCGGTGCTTGAGCAGCGCCCGGCAGGCCATGTTAGGGCCGAGGTCCGAGCCGCCGATGCCGATGTTGACCACGTCCTTGATGCGCTGGCCGTCGTACCCCGTCCACTCGCCGCTGCGCACCGCCTCGGAGAAGGCGCGGATCTGCTCGCGGGTGCGCTGGATCTCCGGCATCACGTCCTGGCCGTCGACCTTGAGCGGTCCCTCACCGAGATTGCGCAGGGCCGTATGGAGGACGGGCCGGTCCTCGGTGACGTTGATGATGTCGCCGGAGAACATCTGGGCGCGGCGCTGGACCAGCGCCGAGTGCTCGGCGAGCTCGATCAGCGTGGCCAGCACCGCGTCGGAGACGGGCTGCTTGGAGTAGTCGAGGAAGAGCCCGCCGACGCGCAGGCTCATCTTCTCGAAGCGCTGGGGGTCGGCGGCGAAGTAGTCGCGGATGCGGTCGTTGGCGGTCTGCTGCTGCAGGCCCTGGAGGGCCTGCCAGGTGACGCTGCGGGTGAGCTGGAACATGG